>MFBN01000024.1:0-6113 GCA_001776425.1 Candidatus Curtissbacteria bacterium RIFCSPLOWO2_01_FULL_37_9 | reverse complement strand
AATGAAGAAGTTCATAAGTTGGCTTCCGAAGAGTTATATAAAAAAATTATAGACTATTTAAATTAGAATACGCAATTTTATTATTTTTTCTTCTTCATAGCGCCGGTTGTTTTGGCAACACCTAGTTCTGCGGCTGTAATAACCAGTGCCACGATTAAAACCCAAAAAATGCTTGATAATCCCAAACCGGTAATTAGAGCAAACCTTTTGATTATCCAAATAACAACTGCATTGGCACTAAAAAAAATAATAGGCCAGATATTTTCATTTTTTATTTTCTGGCCGCTTTTTTCAACTGCCGGCGGCAGTATATAAATTATGGCAGCCAGAATTAAACCGGAAACAATTGCTGCGTGTGACGAAGAGAGCTTATCATTTCCCAAAACCAGGTTATTTCCAAGAATTGCCGAAAGTAAAAGAAGTAAAATCGTATTAACGACCCAAAAAATTAAAAAGTTCAAAATTTGCTTTTGATTCATAATATCACCTCCTTTTTTATAAAATATGTTCTATTTGCTAGAATAGATCAAAGTTGGATTCCAGTCAATTGTTCAAACTTTATTTAACTTGAAAAGGGCATTAACCGTAATATTATTAAGCATACTTTTCGTTTTATTTTATTTTGTTTTTAAAAACAGGGGAACGCTTCCCGTAATTCTTCCGCCAGCCAAGATACCAGTTGATAGAGTAAATGGAGATAATTTAGGTCTTAATATTCCCGATAATTTTTCTATCCAAATATTCGCAAAAGACTTAACTGCCCCGCGAGTTCTTAAATTCGACGAAAATGATACGTTACTTGCAAGTATTCCAAAAGCAGGGCAAGTAGTTGCGCTTCCGGATTATAACCATGACGGAATTGCGGATAAAACAGTCATTTTAGCAAATAGCTTAAATCGTCCCCACGGATTGGCTCTTAAAGATGGTAGGCTTTATGTTGCTGAAGTTAACAACGTTATATCTTTTGACTACGATAGCCAGAGTTTGAAAGTGTCAAACAAAAAATCGGAGCTAAGTTTGCCAGGCGGCGGCAGACATAGTACAAGGACAATAGAGTTTGGCCCGGATGGAAATCTTTATATTTCGGTAGGTTCAACGTGTGATGTCTGTATAGAAAAAGACGAAAGAAACGGAACAATCCTTACTGCTGATATGAAAAGTTCATCAGTTGATATTTTTGCAAGAGGACTTCGAAATAGCGTTTTTTTCATATTTCATCCCCAAACTTTCAAAATTTGGGCAACAGAAATGGGTAGGGATTTTCTAGGTGATAAACTGCCTCCCGATGAAATCAATATAATAGAAAAAGATAAGGACTATGGCTGGCCTAAATGCTATGGGAACCGCATCCACGATACGGTATTTGATAAAAATTTATATACACAAATTATGCCTCAGCCGCCTTGCGGTGAGACACAACCGCCGGTTTTTGATATTTGCGCGCATTGTGCTCCTTTGGGCCTTTCATTCATTTACTCAGGGCAATTTCCGTCCGAGTGGCAAGGAGACTTATTGATTTCTTATCACGGCTCCTGGAATAGTACAAAACCGGTTGGATATAAAGTTGTTAAGCTTAACGTTGAAGGTGAAAAGATAGTATCCGAGGAAGATTTTATAACCGGCTTTTTAAACGGAAGTCAGGTTATTGGCAGACCTGTTGATTTAGTTTTTGACAAAAAGGGCAACTTATTTATTTCAGATGATAAGGCAGGTTATATTTTTATCCTAAAGAAATTGACTTAGTAATATCCCTGTAGTAGAGTGAGGGTAACCTAATGGTTTCTCAAGAGGAAATAATAGCTAAATTAAAATTGTGTTTGGATCCTGAACTGGGTATTAATATAGTTGATTTAGGATTAATTTACAGTATTCATGTAGAAAGCAGCAGAGTTGTAGTTTTAATGACTCTTACTACCCCTGGTTGTCCTCTGGAGTCATATTTTGTCAAGGATATATCTACAAAGCTAAAGTCGATAAAAGGAGTATCTGACGTTTCTGTTGAACTTACATTTGATCCTCTATGGGACCCTGCGAAAATGTCGCAGGAATCAAGAGATCTCCTTGGATTTATTAACTAAAATCCTATATTCGAATCCGCCAATTTTTTCTGTGTTGACTTTCGGGTTTTATTCGGTTTAAAATGTGCTAATACAATCGAACATTGGTTATAACAGTCTAGAATTTCATGAAATCTAACAAAATATTTAGGGTATTGACAAGAGCTACATTTAGTGCCTAAGCTGGAGTTAGACCACAATATATTGTGCTTTTGGATTTTTCGTGAAATAGGGCCCTGAACTATATAAACAGGGATTAGTCTGCAGTCAGAGCGCAAGTTTTTCAAGACATTGGGCAGAATAAATTTAAGTTTCTGAGAGAAGCAAAGTGATTTGTCCGTTTTGTGCACACGAATTAACGCGTGTTGTTGATAAAAGAGAAGGTACTGACGGTAAGACAACCCGTAGAAGACGTGAGTGTCAAAAGTGCAATCGCAGATTTACGTCATTTGAAAGAGCGGAAACTCTGGATCTTTTAATAATTAAAAAAGACGGCAAAAGGGAAGTATTCGACAGAGTAAAACTGCGAACCGGAATTATAAAAGCGTGCGAAAAAAGGCCTGTTTCTGCAGGGGATGTTGAAAAAATTCTTGATGGGGTAGAAGCGGATTTGAGAAAAAGCGGGTCAGAAGAAGTTTCTAGCAAAAAAATTGGTGAATTGGTTACTAAAAAGCTTAAAAAAGTAGATGAAATTGCTTATATCCGTTTCGCATCGGTTTACAGACAGTTTGCGGATCTTTCTGATTTTGAAAAAGAACTCGCAAAGTTGTCAAAAGGTTTAAAAAGCAGATGAAAAATACCAGATTAAAGAAAAAAGTAAATAGAGAAGAGGCTCGAAAATTTGGAAGACAAATTCCATCAGCCCCAAAAAACCTTATTGAGCCTGCACTTTCTAAAAATGCCGCCTATATAGCTAAAACTCGATATTCATTCCGTAATGAATCCGGAGAGCCTATCGAGTCGCCAAAAGATATGTTTTGGCGAATCGCATATTATATTTCGGCAGCTGATCGTTTATATGACGGTTCAAAAAACCATCGGTTAACAGCGCTCGAGTTTTATAAACTGATGGCTTCCCAGAAGTTTATTCCAAATACGCCTACTTTAATAAACAGCGGTAAGGTTGGCCAGTCGCTTTCCGCGTGTTTTGTTTTACCAGTCGAAGATGAAATGGAGTCAATCCTCAAAACTATGCGGGATATGGCAATGATTCACAAAATGGGTGGTGGAACAGGCTTTTCTTTTTCGAAGCTACGCCCAAAGGATGATATTATCGGTACGTCTAAGGGTAAATCTACAGGTCCGGTAGCCTTTTTACAAGCATATAACGATGTTACTTCCCAGATTAGGCAAGGGGGCGTACGCCGTGGTGCTAATATGGGAATTTTGCATTATTCGCATCCTGATATTCTGAGGTTCGCCGTTCATAAAGTTGATGAATTCTCATTAACAAATTTCAATATTTCAATTACCGTAACAGAAGATTTTATGGAGAGAGTAAAAGAAGACTCTAAATTCTTGGAAAACGAAAAGGATTTTGATGATACTATCGAGAAAATCGTCGAAGAGATTAAAGATGCTTATACTATCCGTGATTTAGATCTAAAAAATGTCAGAGTCGAAGAAGGAGTAACCAAGCTTTACGATCTTTGTCGTTCTAAAGAAGAAGGGGAAGGTTATCAGCTGATTAATCCCAGAACCGGCCAAGTTACGGATAAATTGAATGCAAAGAAATTCTTCAACTTAGTAACCAGACTTGCTTGGCAGTACGGTGATCCTGGTATGATATTAATCGACAGAATAAACAATTCCCGGGCTAATCCAACTCCCCATATTGGCTTGATAGAAGCCACCAATCCTTGTGCCGAACAGCCGCTTTTGCCTTACGATGCCTGTACATTAGGATCGATAAATTTATCTAAATTTATTTTCAATAAAAAATATAATGGGGAAACAGAAAAAAGGATTGACTGGACTAATCTTAAAAAAACTATTCATACTTCTATTCACTTCTTGGATAATGTTTTGGATATGAATGAATATCCGGTAAATGAAATAGAAAAGATGACTTCTAAAATTCGCAGAATCGGGTTAGGAATAATGGGTTGGGCTGATATGCTGGTGAAACTTGGGATTGGATACAATTCTTCGGAGGGTTTTAGTTTGGCAGAAAAAGTGATGGCTTTTGTCCAAAAAGAAGCTGATATTGCCAGTGAAAGATTAGCAAAAATTCGAGGTGTTTTCCCGGCATTTAAACATTCAATTTATGATAAAGGTGGTAATCTTCGTCCGAGAAATGCTGCCAGAACTACAATTGCGCCAACCGGTACGATTTCCCTATTAGCTGATTGTTCAAGCGGTATTGAACCTCATTTTGCCCTGACTTTTGCCAAAAATACGATTGAAGGCAAAAGACTTTTTAATACGAACCCTTATTTGTTAGAAGCGATAAAACAAGCAGGGATTTATTCCGAGGAACTTTTGGTAAAAATCGAAAATAACCGCGGATCCGTTCAGAATATAGAAGAAATTCCCGAAAACATTAAGAAGAATTTTGTTGTCGCAGGTGATATTTCACCACAGGATCATGTCAGGATGCAAGCTGCTTTTCAGAAATATACGGACAATGGAATATCCAAAACAATCAATTTTCCTAATAATGCAACAGTAGATGATGTCAGAAAAGCATATTGGTTAACGTATGAATTGGGTTGCCAAATGATAACTATTTATCGGGACGAGTCAAGAGTTAAACAAGTTCTTGAAGTCAATAAAAGCACATCTTATTATGACCAGCTGGTACCGGGCCGCAACGGTTTAGGAGCAGTCGCTCAAATGATAAATAATAATAATCAGGGCGAATTTGTGCCTAAAAAGAAGCCGACTCCTCAGGAAGCATGGGGAATGAGAATTCGTAAAAAAGCGGATATTGGGCCTGTTTACACTTCGGTATTTCGTGATGGTGAAGGCGAGCCGGTGGAAGTATTTGTGACCATTGGTAAAACCGGCGGTTATATTGCCGGTGCCGCGGAAGTAACCGGAAGATTAGCCTCCCGTGCTCTTAAATACGGAGCGTCGCTTGAAGAAATTGCTTCTGATTTGGTAGGAATCTCTTGCGGAACCCCATATGGTTTTGGGCCTGAAAGTGTCTTATCGGCATTTGATGCTGTTGGTAAATCGCTTTTGGAGATATCCCACTCAAAACAGCTTCAATTGCCGGAAATCACCGAGCAGGAAGATTCAGTGCAGGTTTTATCAAACTCCGTACCAAGTAACTCCGCAAGTGGGGTTTTAAAAAACGGCCAGACTCAAGCCAGTAACGGTGAAACAAAAACTAACGGTAAAACACAGCAGTTGCCATTAAACGGTAATTCTTCATTGTTACCGATTAGTCATTTAAAACAACAATTTAAGGGGTCAACTCAATCAGCAGTAGTTAGCTCGATTTCTCAAAATGAGGATAAAATTCATGAGAGCAAATTTTCAATCTGTCCGGATTGTTCAAGTCCTATTGTTTACCTTGAGGGTTGCCGCCAGTGTATTAATCCAACCTGCGGTTGGTCTAAGTGCAGTTAGGTAGGTTTTTTATCTACCTTTCCAAATAGTTTCCGATATTTTTTCAAGGTAATTTACGTAGCGAGCAGCCACAAAAAACCAGTCGGAGAGGCGGTTAGTGTAGATTAATACATTTTTGTTGATTTTTTCCCTTTGTTCCAGGGCAACAATTGATCGTTCAGCTCTCCTGGTTATTGCACGAGCCAAGTGAAGTCTTGCACCAACCTTATTTCCTCCCGGTAATATGAAATTCCTAAGTTTCGGTAAATCTTTTTCCCAAGCATCAATTTCTTTTTCGAGCCGAGTAATATAATTTTTCTTTACTCTTGGTATTCTGACTTTGATCTCAACCGGCGCTGATAAATCCGCACCCAGAACAAAAAGTTCATCTTGAACTCTTAGTAGTTTATTTGATATCTTTGGCGGGGGAATTTCAGATAGGATTATCCCTATTTGTGAATTGAGTTCATCAATTTGCCCATATGCTTTGATTCTTGCCGA
>MFBN01000023.1:965-6161 GCA_001776425.1 Candidatus Curtissbacteria bacterium RIFCSPLOWO2_01_FULL_37_9 | reverse complement strand
TTAAAGAATTAGGGTGATCAATGTCTAATTTAAAGAGACCAAGTTGTACCTAAAATAGTTGCTATACCTAATCCTTGGATATCTAATCCTATTGCGGTTTGGTTCTTATCCGCTTTTTGTGCTCCTTCCATTTGCCTATTTCTTGCAGCATAAGAATGAACCCAGTAACCAAGCCCGACCAATGAAAAACCAACTTTTAGTGCATATTCCTGCTCACGATGGAATATTTCAAACGGCGAGCTATAATGTTCAATGCGATTTCCTATAGTAACTGTTGAATCTTCAATTACAGTTTCCTTGACACCACCACCAATTGCAGCCGGAACAAGCCCTATTAATATAACTCCTCTTATTGCAGGACTACTTATAACGTTTTTAATATTTCTAAGAACACCTTTATTTCTATGGACCTCTTTCATTATGAGGAATGTTACCAACAATTATAGGTCTTAGTCAAATTTACTTATTATAGGTTTAGTATTATAATACCTTTGTATGAAGGAACGCCCTAGTGGAAAAGATACGGAAAGTGCAGTAGAAATAAACAAAAATCATCCATACGGAATTTGGACAATTGACATTAATCTTGAGGGAGATAGAAGACAGATTCCCGTATTTGACTGCAGAGACGACAGTCACAAAGAAACAATTGCGCAACTCTTAGCAAACTATAAAGTTGCCGCAGCTTTCGGCGTTGGTCTTTACGGTTTTTCTGCTTTAGTGGAAGATCCGAGAGTCGGCCGTAATCCAGAGAGCTGGAAGGTTTTTTATCAGGCGAAAATAGGCAGAAGTTTAGACAAAAGAATTCCTATTCAAGCAACGCCCAAAAATTTGTACAGATATATGGATAAGTCGATTGTTCACCCGGAATTCCAAAGATATTTTGATTCCAGAGAATCAAGAGAAGATTTATACAAAGCAGGCGTTGCGTTTCACATAATGTCACCAATACCTCAAGATGCCTATTACATTCATCCCGTATTTATTCAAGAACATAAAGTGTTCTTAACTGATAAAAACGGCAATTTAACAAACACTATAAAAGTGCCTTGCGTGAGTCTTTGTTGGTGGCATGATCCTGACTGGGAAGAAATTTCGGATAGGGTCGAGGTCTTAAACCCACATGCGACCGCGGGGATATCATCTGCGAATGCAAGCGGAAAATTGCCGGCATTTGACTTTGACGGTATAGTCTACTTTATTGAAGAAAATCATGCTGCTCCCTTCCATTTTGTTGTTAAGGATTCAGAAAATGAGGTAAAAAAAAGAACAAAGAGAGAGCAGGTTAGAAGCTCATTTCCGCAATTCAGGCCTGCATTCGTCGGTGAGAAACCGGAATGGGTCGTTTTAAGAGAAGGTGCAATAAGTATGGAAGGATTTTTAAAAGCAATTAATTCACCATTTTCAGCAAGAACAATAGAAACGACAACAATGGCGGATCGCGACCACGCCAATGAGACTGTGTTAGATGAAAAAGTATTCGCGGTAAGAGAATCAACCATTGAAAGCTTTAAAGAAAGACATCCCTCACAAAATACACTTGAAACACTGAAAGGTTCTTTAATGTTGTGGCCAACCTCGAAAGACCCCGTCATGGAATATGTAGAACGTGAATTAAATCTCGCTATATAGCTGAAATAACTGCAATTACAGGATATACTGTAATCAGTGTCATTATTTCAACGTAAATTATTCATCACGACTCCAAAAACCAAAGAGACAATCAAGTCACTTTGGAAATTAGAGAAAATTATTCTTGATAGTCTAGATTTCCACACTGTTGTTCAAAAAATATGTGATAGTGTTCTTACGGAATTAGGCTATCTAAATCTTGGCTATAGGATCATTGTTCTTACTTTAGTTGACGAAAAAAGAGGAGTATTGAGAAGAATTTCCTTATCCCAGACTACGGAAGCGGCAAATGCTCAGGCAGCATCAGAAATACCGTTCCATGAAATAGAAATACCTTTAAATGCGACAGGCAACTTACTGATCAAAACCTTACAGGAGAAAAAACCTCAAGTAACCCACTACTGGCCGGAAATATTCACACCTATTCTGACGGAAGAACAATCGATTAAAAATCAGTCGGCTGCAGGAATTAAAACAAGCATGCTTTATCCGGTGATTGTAAAAGATAGATCGATAGGCGTTCTAATTTTCAGTATGATCAAAGATATGAAAGAAGTCTCGGAAAATGAAGAAGATTTAATTAAAGGATATACTGACGTGGTCGGATTAGCCGTTCAAAATTCTCTTCTATATAGTACCCTCGAGAAAACAACAAGAGACCTTGCAAAAGCTAATGAAAGGCTTAAGGAGCTTGACAAGCTAAAGGACGATTTTGTTTCTGTTGCTTCACATGAACTTAGAACCCCCATGACTGCTATCAAAAGCTACCTATGGATGGCCTTAAATAAGCTAAGCTTGCAATCCTCGTCTCCGCCTGCGGGTTTAAAGCTAAGCTTGCAATCCTCGTCTTCGCCTGCGGGTCTAAAAAAACAAGATCAGCTTTCACCTGAAGATCTCAAACGTTACCTCTCAAGGTCTTACATTTCTGTTGAACGCTTAATTAACCTTGTTAACGACATGCTCAATATTTCCAGAATAGAAGGCCGCAGAATCGCCTTAAAACTTGAAGGAACCGACTTATATCAGTTAACAAGCGATGTTGTCGAGGAGGTAATTATTAAAGCAAAAGAAAAAGATATAAAAGTCAATATTATTAACAAACCCTACTCAAGAGTACTCTGCGACAAAGACAAAATTCACGAAGTTCTTCTTAATCTTATTGGAAATTCTTTAAAATTTACAAAAAATGGCGGGCAAATTTCTGTCGGTTTTGTGGAAAAACCTCCATATGTTTTGACTTCGGTTTCCGATAACGGTATTGGAATTGCACCTGAAAATATTAACAATCTTTTCACTAAATTCGGAAGGCTGGAAAGTTCTTACGTGGCAGTCGCAGAATCCGGTGGTACGGGTCTTGGCCTTTACATTTGTAAATCTCTTATAGAACTGCACAAAGGCACAATCAGTGCTAAAAGTTCCGGTTTAGGAAAAGGCACAACTTTCTCTTTTACGCTGCCCTCAGTTGGCACCGAGATCGCCCAAAAATTAAAAACGGATGCTCCGAAGGAAACAGAAAAAACCAAAGATTTGGAAAAAACCAAAATTAACATCAATTGACAAAATTTAACTTAAAATGTTAAATCAAATAAGCTAATACGTGAAGAAACAACGAATTCTTTTAATTGAAGACGACACTTATACCCGAGACGCATATGAGGAGATTTTAAAAGATTCGGGTTATGAAGTTGATACGGCAGTTGATGGCCAAGAAGGTATTTTGAAAATTCATAAAGGAGGCTATTCACTCATATTTCTCGATGTAATGATGCCAAAAGTAGACGGCTTGGACGTTCTTCGATCTTTAAAAAATGATCCTCCAAAAACTTCAAATGGACCTATAATTCTTTTAACCAATCTTACCCACGACCCTGTAATTTTCTTGGCTACTGATCTTGGAGCTAAGGGGCATTTGGTAAAATCGGATATTACTCCGGGTGAACTTGTTGAAGCAGTCAAAAAATATATCCAACCGACTAAAAATGATAAAAAGCCATTTACAAACCAGGAGCCGATAAAGGAAGAGTAAAAGAGAAAGTCGATCCTTTTCCAAGCTGACTGTTTTCCAAAAAAATTTCTCCTCCCATATCTTCTACTAACAATTTTGAAATGTAAAGACCTATTCCAGAACCTTTACCAGGTACCATAAATTTCTTAAAAAGCAATTTTTTAGTTGCATTATCTATTCCCAAACCGGTATCAGTTACTGATACCTTCAAAAACTTCCTATTAGCATCAGAAAATATATTAATTGATCCCCTGTCAGTAAACTTTAAAGAGTTATCAATAAGATTATAAAGTACTTGTCTTGTTCTTTCCCGATCTGCGATCACTTCGGCTGAATCGTTTTGGGATTCCACATAATTAATAACCAAACCTTTGGCAGCTATCAAATGTTTCACATCATCAATTACTTCCTTTATAAGTGCGGACATTAAAAATTTTTCTTTTTTGAACTCTACAATTTTCTTTTCCAGTCGACTTGCGTCAATAAAATCATGAACGATTTCAATTAGCCTAATAGCACCGTTATTGATATCGTTTATCTTCTTTCTTAAATCATCATCTAAGGAGCCTCCTAGAATAATCTCTGTATTTCCACGAATAGCAGCCAGCGGGGCTTTCAGCTCATGTGAAGCTATAGATAAAAACTTATCTTTTTCTTGCTCGGCTTTTCTATCAGCAGTTATATCTTCTATCAAAAGTGTTACTCCGAACGGGGTAACACTTTCTTTTAAGAAAAATATAGGAGATAAAAATATTCTTATAAATTTATTGGCAAATTCAAGATCAACAGGTCCACATGATTTACGATCATGAAAACATTTTGTGCAAGCACCATTTAGATCGAAAGGACCTGCCAGTTTATTCTGAATTGTTTCAATATCCCATTCTCCTTTTTTTCGATGGCCCAGTATTTCATCGACTTTTACATTTTTTAAAACTAATTTGTTGTAATCGTCAACTATCAAAAATCCCAGTGGTAAATTATCAATCGCTGCGGCAAGTCGAGTTTTTTCTCTTTCAGTTTGTAACCAGCCTCTACTCAATTGTTTGCGAGCTTCGTCTAACTTCTTTATTTTTTCAGATTGGATTGGTGATTTAACCATTTAATTAATAATATAACTCATTTTCAGCTTTAGTTATAGTTTGGTAAAATATAGCAAAAGAAATAAACTTGCAAGAATATTTAACTTTGCCGGGTCGTCTAATGGTAGGACGATAGCCTTTGGAGCTATCTATCTAGGTTCGAATCCTAGCCCGGCAGCAAGTTTGGAATGACAGGGTTATAAGTATCCGAATAGGTTGTTTCATTAAGCAAATCATCAGGTTCGAATATGTCGAGTAAAATATCTATTTTTTCCTGCATTCCGTTAAAGATTTTGAACGGTTTACGTTGATACAACGACAAGATCTTGTCCTTAAGAATTAGGTTCGAACCGATAGTGGCTAATATCTCCCTTTGCTATTGGGTATTCTTTGCATTCGCAAACCAGTATCTGGTTAAACACAAAGAAATAGAAAAGGTTACTTTCATGGTATTTTCAGATAAAGACTTTGAGGTAT
>MFBN01000023.1:132-949 GCA_001776425.1 Candidatus Curtissbacteria bacterium RIFCSPLOWO2_01_FULL_37_9 | reverse complement strand
TTTTTTTTTACTTAAAAATAAAGTTTTAAGTAATAATGTTTACTAAATGAAAACTTCAACCCGAGGGGTTGATTAAGGGGTTGATTAAATGACCTCTGCCATTCAACTTTCTTGCCTAAAAGGTGTATAATTTATCTCATTATCTGCCCAATAACAAATAAAACATGGCAGGTCGAGATAAAAGCATAACGAGATAAAAGCATTATGAAAGAGAGTTTTAATTCGGAAAGATTCAAAGACACTGAGAAAAAAGTTGCGGTTATTGGTGCAGGAATTATAGGATTAAGCACTGCTTTTTTAGCACAGAAAGCAGGGTATGATGTCGTTATTTTTTCCGATAGAAAACCTATGTCAACAACTTCTGCAAAGGCAGCTGCTAGTTTTAAGCCTCATGAAGTCCCATATGATAAATTGACTGAATCGATGGTTGAAAAAGGATGGGAAGGTTATGAAAGGTTAACAACAGACTATAAAGAATTTTCCAGAATTGTAGGAGTAAAAAAACATACTCATTGGGAAGCATCCAGCGCACCAAAAGAATTAGCACCATACCTAAACGTAGTTGAAGATTTTCAAATACACGAAAGACCGGACGTTCCGGGAGGATATAATTATGGATGGAAGTATAAGACTTTTTTTATTGATGTACCGGTTTATTTAAAATGGCTTGAAGGTACATTTAAAGCTAATGGAGGGGAATTAATAATTCTTGATAAGAAGTTTGAAAATATCGAACAACTCAAAGATTTACCAACAAATGTTGTTTTTAATTGTACGGGTTTGGGTTCAAGAGAACTTAACAATGATAATAAAATGC
>MFBN01000023.1:0-126 GCA_001776425.1 Candidatus Curtissbacteria bacterium RIFCSPLOWO2_01_FULL_37_9 | reverse complement strand
TAAGAGGACAAATTGTCGAAACAGATCTACAACCGGATATGGATTGGTCTTTTAGCGGTGATGGGTTCTATGTGTATCCGAGAAGTCATGAAACTATTCTTGGTGGAACTGCTGAACATTTCGTTA
>MFBN01000022.1:9243-10330 GCA_001776425.1 Candidatus Curtissbacteria bacterium RIFCSPLOWO2_01_FULL_37_9 | reverse complement strand
TAGGGACAGGTCTTTCATACTTTCCGTCTTCAAGATACGGCTTAGGATCTACTCTATTCCCTATAATTCTGCCGCCTTCCACCTTAGCATCGGTAAAAACTTCAAAATGCAAATGGGGTCCAGTGGAACAACCGCTTGAACCAACAGAAGCAACAATATCACCTTTGGAAACAGTTCCAACCCGAGCCCCAATATTGCCAAGAGCCTGAGATATTGAGGCCGCGTCAGCCTGAAGCTTTCTTAATTCTTCCTGGTAGCGACTCTCGTCATTTCGCGTAATTGCCAAGAAATCAGCTTTTTCTTTCTTTTGTTTGGCAAGAAGTAAATTGGCGGCATCTAATTTCTCTTTGGCTTCTTCAATTTGTGCTTGTTTTTCTTCTCGTTCATCTTTTTGATTAGCATAATTTGCTTTAGTTTGCTGTAAATCAGCAAGTATTCGTTTATCGTTTTCCTGAACTTGCCTTATATACTGAAGCCGTAGAATTAAATCAGAAAAATCTCTTGAGGTCAGCATCAGTTCTAAGTTGGAAATAAAACTTTGCTGATATGTAGCCACAATACGCTGTTTTAAAAGAATTTCAATTCTCTCTACTGAATCGCTAATATAACCAATTCTAAAACCTAATACTCCTATTTCTTTTGAAAGTTGGTCAATCTTGGCCTGGGCTTCTTCAATTCGCAGCTCCGTAAGCGTAATTTGGCTGTTAATATACGTAATTTGTTCTGATAAATCCCTTTCTATCTTTTGCAGGTCGGAAATCTTTGCCGAAACTTCTACTATCTTTTTTTGAATCTCCTGGTAACGATCTACATTAGACTGAGCGTTAACAAATGGATGAAAAAGAAGAATAACAATTGATATGAAAAAAATAACTATTACCTTGGGCAGGTAAATTTTCTGCATAATATTTACTTATTTAATTTTTAAATAACGGTACAAAGCCAAAGCAGCGCCGCAAATTCCTACTGTCGCGGCAACCAATGCTTCTCCTGCCCAAAGGTAAATAAAAAATAACGGATTTATTGGAAATACTTGAATCGGGCCGAGAAATTCTTGAATATTTGGGGAATAAGATAAAATGATCAC
>MFBN01000022.1:3658-9217 GCA_001776425.1 Candidatus Curtissbacteria bacterium RIFCSPLOWO2_01_FULL_37_9 | reverse complement strand
CTCATTATAGATATTTCGTCACGACGTATCGCTATCCTCATTCCAATTACCATGATAACAATCAGAAAAGATATGCTCAGCAGAGAAGAAACAAAAATTATTCCGCCAAATCGAATCGTCTTTGTCCATTTAACAAGCTGCTCAACTAGATTTTCCGGAGTAATGACCTTATCGATTTCTTTGCGCTCTTTAACCAGTTTTGTGATATTTTCAATATCGCTTGCTTTTTTTACTGATATATCAATTGATGCGGGTAGAAAATCAGCAGATACAGATTCTAAAAGCAGTGGATCGTCTTTATTGCGTTCTCTATAAATTGCTAATGCTTCTTCTTTAGTGACATATTTAACATTGGTTGTAAGATCTGTATTATTAATCTGTTGGATAATTTCATTAATTTGCCCCTCTGTTGTATCATCATGGAAAAATGCGATAACCTGAGGACGTTGTTCGATATAATTTAAGATTATCTGTCCGCCGATTACTAATATAATAAAAACAGAAGTTATAAAAAATGTTAAGGACATCGCCAATGCAGCTGCTAAGGCTTGATATGGACTTCGGCGGAGAAGTTTAATTGTTTTATTAACTTGATTCATATTTACCTATTTTCTCATCCTTTTCAACCTTACCATCTTTAAGTACTATAACTCTTTTTTTAAAATGGTTAACTATCGACGCATTGTGTGTAGCCATAATTAAAGTGGTCTTATCTTCCTTATTGATTTTTTCTAAAGTTTCAACAACACTTAATGCATTTTTAGGGTCTAAATCCCCTGTAGGCTCATCTGCTAAAAGAATTTTAGGTTTTGCGACAATCGCTCTTGCAATTGCTGTTCTTTGTACTTCACCACCGGAAAGCTGAACAGGAAAACTATTTTTCTTATCTTTTAATCCGACTTTTTCCAATACACTGTCTACTTCTTTCTCCAAGTCTATATTCTTTAAAGACAACACTTCCAAAGGAATAGCCACATTCTCAAAAACAGTCCGAGACAGCAGCAATTTAAAATCTTGGTAAACCATACCAATTTTTCTTCTTAATAATGGTATTTTTCCGGACGGAACACGTAAAATGTCTTCATTATCTACAATAATAGTTCCACTGGTCGGAATAATTTCTTTAGTAATTAACCTCAAAAGAGTCGATTTACCTGCACCGCTTGGACCAACAATAAATACAAATTCACCATCCGGAATTTCCAGTGTAATATTATCTAATGCGATTTGGCCGTTAGGAAATTTTTTAGTTACAGATTCAAAATTCAACATGGGGCAGTAGTTTAATATTAATTAAGGATTTCAACTTTTCCCACATCCATCAGCCATCCAACCTGTGAAGAGCCAAAAGTTTCTCCAAATATTTTAACTTTTTTCCCTAAGTAAGTATCAAGATCCAAAACAGATGAGGTAAGATATGCAGTTTGACTTTCACCACCTGGTCTTATTAATTTATGCGTTCCCTGAGCATATTTATCAAGTTGATCGTTTTTTTCGATTATACCTTCTGATTCGTCTCTAAAAGTTTGTGTGAACGATTCTTTAACTTCTGGTGATAAATTTTCAGGATCTTGAACACCCGAAGATTGCAGATTTTTGGCTTTATTAACAGAAGACATTACCAAACCGGAAATTACTCCGATTGTAATTATCAAAATAATAATAACAACAGGAAGAATCTTTAACAATTTTCCGCTTTTTAAGGGAACCGCCCTCAATGAAGTAGTCAAGCGGGATTGTGGTTGACCTGGATTTTCTTGCTCCATATATCTGAAATTGTTTATTATTTCCTGTTTATCTTAAGCAATATGACTTTTCAAAACTCCTAGTCATTATGTCTACCTCGTCCTTCGTAAACTCAGGACTCGCGACGTAATTACTTCGTAATTAGAAACGTAATTACTTCGTAATTATAACAAGAGAAAGCTTCAAGCGACAACTTTAGATGCTTTTTGAAAGAGAAAGCTCACGTTTGACAAATTGCTCAAGATCTCCATCCAGCACCGATTGCGCATCTGAAGTCTCATAATTGGTACGCAGGTCCTTAACTAATTTATAAGGATGCAGTACATATGATCGAATCTGATTACCCCATCCCGGTTTAATATGAGCTCCTCTTATTTGATCTTTTGTCTTCCTGGTTTCTTCCTGGGAAAGCGTCCAGAGTTTTGACATTAGAAGTTTTATAGCATTTTCCCTGTTTTGGGCCTGATATCTCTGGGTTTGGCAAGTAACAATAATACCTGTTGGCTTATGCCGTAGCCTGACGGCTGTGGAAACTTTATTTACATTTTGTCCGCCATGGCCGCTGGATCTAAAAGCCTCAAATTCAATATCATCCGGTTTAATTTCAATGTCAGCAACATCATCAATTTGAGGTAATACCTCTACCAAGGCAAATGACGTTTGTCTTAAATTGGCAGCGTTAAAAGGAGATTGTCTCACTAATCGGTGAACACCAGCTTCACCTTTTAATAAACCGTATGCGTAATTTTCCCTAATTAGCATAGAAATTGTTTTATAACCAGCTTCCTCACCTAAAACTTCATCAATAACCTCAAATTTCCACTTTTTGGCTGCAAAATACTTTTGATACATGCGTGAAAGCATTTCAACCCAGTCCATAGCTTCAACTCCCCCTTGCCCCGCATGAAGTGTCATTATTGCATTATTTAAGTCATACGGCCCTGATAAAAATAAGGTAGTTTCAAGTTCGTCAATTTGACTTTCTAGTCGATCTAAATCTTTATCTATTTGGGTATCGACATGCTCAATATTTTGATCGGTAATTAATTCTTTATATTTACTAAGCTCTTGTTCTATTAATTTAAAATTTTCGATTTCTTGTGTTAGCGCGGATAATTTTTTCATTATTTTTTGAGCATTTTCCGGGTCTTTCCATAAATCACTCTTTTGACTCTCATTTTCAAGCCTGTTGAGTTCATTCTGCTTAATTTCAATACTAAAATTTTTTCCTATGACCTCAAATTGATTTGTTAAATCCACTATTTTTTGTTTATATTCCATTTCAAGTAGAATTATATACCAGTTTTAATTTTCAGTTCAGTTACAATCTTAGAAGTTTAATTCCCTAAAGTATAAATAAGAAGAATAATGCCGACTATTATCCTATAATATACAAAAGGCACCAGGCTTTTTACAGACAAGTATCGGATAAAGTATTTTATAGTTAAATAACCAATTATCGCCGAAGATATCATACCGATTAGGAAAAAATTTAATTCCCCCTTGTTAAAATTATCAGTATTAATAACATTTACAAACTTCATCAGTCCGGCACCGGCAATAATTGGCCCGGAAAGAAGAAAAGCAAATTTTGCAGAATCTTGTCTTTTAATGTTTGAGAGTAACCCTGCAGAAATAGTTGCACCGGAACGGGATATTCCGGGAATTAGAGCTATTGATTGGAATAAACCGATAATAAACGAGTCTTTAAAGCTGATTTTATCGATATTTTTTGATTTTTTACCGTATTTTTCAGCATAAAAAATGACTATACTAAATGTAATTAATGAAACTGCAACTATTATATTTTGCCTAAAAATGGATTCAACCGTATTTTCAAAAATCAATCCTATAAAAACCGCCGGTACAGTTCCAACAATAATTTTTAAAAGCAATTGATTTTTCATTGTTATTGCATAAATATAATCTTTATAGAAAAACAAAATAATCGCAAAAAGAGTCCCTAAATGAAGTGAAGCGTCAAAAGCAAGGCCAAATTGTTCCTGAGAAATATTAAAAAAATTTTCAAATATAATTAAGTGACCTGTTGAAGATACAGGCAAAAATTCCGTTAAACCCTGAACAACACCTGCAAAAATCGCCAAAATATATGTCATCTTTCATATTATAAGGGGCATTGTCGGGAAATAAAATCAAGACTTCTATATATGGACAACAACTCTTGTTCCTACACTTGCCCAGCTAAAAACAACCCCTGCTTCCTCCGGTTTCATGTTGACACAGCCGTGACTCATGGGCTGTCCAAAATTGTTGTGCCAGTAGGCTCCATGAATGCCATATCCACGATAGTAATACATCGTGTAGGGTACATTGGGTAAATCATAAAATGTTCCGAGGGCCTTGGAGCCTCCTTTCATTCTGGTGTATCTTAGTTTTGTCCAAATTCGCCACTCTCCTGTTGGCGTTGGCGCCCACTTACCGGTGGAAACTAAAAAACTGCCTACTATATTACCGTCTTCCTTCATATATAATCTTTGCTCGGAAATGTCTACCTCGATGTATTTATTCGCTTTTTGATTTACAGATTCACCAAGAATATTATCTGCACCACGAAGAGCAATATCTGTAAAAGGCACATTTCTATTGAGAAATATTGCTTGGTTGTTACTAACAAGTTCATCTTGTTGGGATTTAATCCAGCTTACATATTGTTCAGATGCAATATTATTTAAATTGATTCCGATTTTTGCTGTTAAGTGATTAAAATATAAATTTATATATCTTTTCGCTGGCGATATCAATAAACCAATCACTATACTAACCAGTACTAAAATCAAAAAGTGGGAAATACCTTTGGTAAATATTTGCATATTTTTAGTATTAATAAAAAAGTGACTAAAGTCAACTCTTGACTAGAAGAAATAAGAATAAATAATATGCTAGGGTGCTATAACCACACAAAATTAAATTAACCTTGATGTTGTGGGGCATTGATTAGACCACATTTCTTCCATTTGAGACCTGAACCGCCCTCCAAATCTTAGCACTCGCCTTTTCACTATTATCCATAGACGGCTCGTGCTGCGATTTTTGGAGGACTCCGCGATCAACCCTTATGGTACGGCGCATTAATCATGCCACACTTCTTGTATTTGTAGGACTTGTCGGTTTGCGGATTGATCGCTCCGCACGGACAGGGATCATTGCGACCGATTTTCTGGTTAACGGTTCTCTGTTCACGGTTCACTGAAGAGTAAGGATTCTCTGCGCCTAGCTGTGAACTGCTCGCCTCGCTTCGCCCGCCAAGGGCGTGGTTCGCCTCCGGCGACTCGCGAAGCGGGTCAACTCTCGGCTGTGAGCCTTTCTCAATTGCTTCCAGCTTGGCTATTTCGGCCTCCAATTCTTGATCAGTCATTTCCATAGGATCTTTATCTATTGGCTGTGGGGCAACTGGGCCTTTGGGCAACTGGGTTGAAACCACCGATGGTTGATTGACGACCGGCGCTAATTTTACCTCTCCGCCAACGGTTTCACCGCTTTGTGATGTCAAGCGGGCATCAGGATGAATTCCTTCTGCCTGTTCTTCTATTTTTTCAATTTCCGGCTCTCTTCTTACCTGTACTTTAAAAATTCGATGGACGACCTCATAATCTATAGACGCAACAAGTTTTTCAAATAAACTGAATGCTTCTTGTTTATATTCAACTAAAGGATCCCTTTGACCCGCTGCCCTAAGACCAATTCCCTCACGCAAATCATCAAGTGAATCAAGATGCTGGATCCATAAAGTATCGATTACTGAAAGCATTACAAATTTTTCAATATCCCGTGCAACCGTTTCACCCAACGATT
>MFBN01000022.1:0-3600 GCA_001776425.1 Candidatus Curtissbacteria bacterium RIFCSPLOWO2_01_FULL_37_9 | reverse complement strand
AGAATCTTGAATTTTATCAACTTCTACGGTTAATTTACTTTGAGAAGCCTGATCGAATGGCATAATAACCAAAAATTCTTTGATTATTTTTTCATAGTCAGGTTTCGATACACCTTCCGGTGAATACATTAATACTAGATTTTCGATTTCTTTTTTGATTTTTGATTTAATTTCGTCTTTAATTTTTACCGACTTTTCCTTGTCTTGTGAGTTAACTAACATTTCCTTACGCATCCCGTATATAATTTCTCTTTGCTTATTAGCCACATCATCGTATTCGACTAAATGTTTCCGAATGTCAAAATTATGGGTTTCTACTTTGACCTGGGCGTTTTCAATAGCTTTACCAACCATTGAATGTTCAATAGGAGTATCTTCGGGAAGTTTAAAAGCCGTCATTATCTTGGCAATTTGTTCACCACCAAAAAGCCGCATTATTTCATCTTCTAATGAAATATAAAAACGGCTAGATCCGGGATCACCCTGCCGTCCAGAACGACCTCTTAACTGATTATCAATGCGTCTGGCTTCATGTCTTTCGGAACCTATCACATGAAGTCCGCCCAGACCAACAACCTCATTATGTGCTTTTTGCCATTTCTTAAAATCAGCTCCTATTGTTTTCGGTCTGCCTAACTTATCCGAAGGCGCAGTTCCTCCTAAAATTATGTCGACTCCTCTTCCTGCAATATTTGTTGCCAAAGTTACCAAATTCTTTTTACCGGCATCTGCAATAATTTCTGCTTCTCTTTGATGATTTTTTGCATTTAATAATTGATGAGAAATACCTTTTCTTTTCAGGAGTGCGGACAGGAATTCATTTTTTTCAATCGAGGTAGTACCAATTAAAACGGGTTGGCCTTTTTCGTACCTTTGGACAACATCATTAGCAACTGCCGTAAATTTTGCTTTTTGTGTTTTATAAACAACATCAGAAGAATCTTTTCTTATCATCGGTTGATTCGTAGGAATCACAATTACTTCCAATTTATATATTTTGTGGAATTCTTCGGCTTCAGTTGCCGCTGTTCCCGTCATTCCGGCAAGTTTTTCATAAAGTCGAAAGTAATTTTGAAATGAAACAGTAGCCAATGTTTGAGATTCCTGCTGAATTTTTGTACCTTCTTTTGCTTCAATTGCCTGATGAAGACCTTCTGACCAGCGTCTTCCAATCATTAACCGTCCTGTAAATTCATCAACAATAATTATTTGTCCATCTTTTACAACATAATCTTTATCTTTATGAAAAAGAGTTTTTGCTCTAAGTGATTGCTGTATATGATGAATACTTGCAAAATCTTTTTCGTAGAGATTGTCTACTCCAAGTCTCTTTTCTACTTTTGTGATTCCATGTTCGGTTAGATTGGCTGTTTTCAATTTTTCATCAATCACATAATCGGTTGCACTGGAAAGCTCTTCAACTAACTTTGCGAATTGGTAATATTTATCTGTTGCTTTAGCAGCTTGTGATGAGATTATAAGAGGAGTTCTTGCTTCATCAATTAAAATAGAATCGGCTTCATCGACAATTACAAAATGGTGTCCGCGCTGAGCCATTTCATCAAGATGCCAAACCATATTATCCCTAAGATAGTCAAAACCAAACTCATTATTGGTTCCATAAGTAATATCTGCCTTGTACGCTTCTTTTTTATGGACGGGTTTAAGATGTCTTAACCGCCAGTCGTTTTGAGTTTTATCCTCAAATTTAGGATCATAAATAAAGGCAGCTTCCTGCATAATGCAACCTGCAGAAACTCCCAATGCGTTATAGATCGGACCCATCCAGCCAAGACCTACTCTTGCTAAATAATCATTTACGGTCGCCAGATGAACGCCTCGGCCGGTCAAAGAATTTAAATAAAGCGCTAATGAAGCAGTTAATGTTTTTCCCTCGCCGGTTTTCTGCTCGGCAATTTTACCCTGATGCAATACTATTCCGGCTAATATTTGAACATCAAAATGTCTTTGACCTAAAGTTCTTTTGGAAGCTTCCCGAACTACAGAAAATGCTTCCGGTAAAAGATCATCAAGTGTCTCACCTCTTTCGAATCTAAGCCTTAACTCGGCTGTTTTGGTTTTGAGTTTTGGATCTGTTAATTTCTCGATCTTTTTTTCAAAATTATTAACTTGATCAACTATTGGATCAAGCTTTATAATTTGCTTTTCATTCGAATCTAAAAAACGGCTTAGGATTCCAAACATTTTTTATTTTTTACTACTTAATTTTTTCGATCTCTCAATAATCAGCCTCCAGAGATTTTTTGTGGACTTTCCGGATTCATGAACAACTTTATGCACTTTAGGGGTACGTTTTTTAATACGGTTACGTTTCCTTAAAAGATTCAAGTCTTCCTCGGACAGGTTTTTTTCCATGGCAGGTAATTTTAATTTAAGCGCAGCTAGAATTATATATCAGCCTAACACATAGTGTCACCTGCTTTTCCGAAAGAAATATCGCTTACGAAACGATAAAGATATACACATCACTCTGCTACAATAGAGGAAGACATGTCAAAGGAGCCACTAGACCCGCAGCGCAAGCGAGGACCGCATGGCCCTGTATATTGACTTTAAGCCCGAAGATCTGTATCAAGTGGATCTACTACTGATATATTCTTGTTGAAACCCATATACAAAAAAGCCTCCTTCGACAGAGAGGAGGCTTAAACTTATATAATTATGTGTATCAGTAGTTTATCTTGTAAGACTTTGTCCTTACAATGACACTTCTTTAATATATTTTAATTTTCGTTTCTTTCAAAGAAAAATATGAAAAATTTCTTGTCAACTTTTAGACAGAAATTCTGGTAAAGTGGGTATATTTTTGGAGAATTTCAGGCACTAAAACGCTCCCATCTTTTTGTTGATAATTTTCCAATATCGCAAGAAGTGTCCTACCTGCAAAAACTGTAGCATCGTTCATGTGAACGTATTCGATTTTGCCTTCTTTGCCTCTAACTTTTGTGTTTAATCTTCTTGCCTGATAATCGGTCATCAGATCCGATGTGTGTGTTTCCCGATATTTTTTTTCTGCCGGAAACCAAGCTTCAATATCAATTTGTCTTGCATCCGGACCTCCCATATCACCTGTACAAATCATAACTACTTGATATGGGACTTTGAGATTTTGCATTAAATACTCTTGAATTGCCACTATGAAATCTTGCTCATTTTGCGAATCTTGAGGTAGAGTAAAGCTTTCGATTTCAAGTTTATCAAATTGGTGAACTCTAAATATTCCTTTCGTATCTTTTCCATAGGAACCAGCTTCTCTCCTAAATGATGGCGAATATCCGACATATCTTATTGGTAGATCTTTTTCATTTAATGTTTGATTCATGTGCATTGGGCCTAGTGTATGCTCTGCACTACCTATGAAATAAAGGTTGTCTTTTTCCAAGTAATATCTCTCTTCTTTTGGTTCAAGTCTTGCCATTTGATCAAAAACTGTAGGTTTGATCATAACCGGAGGGATAACAGGAACAAAAGGTTTTGGGTTGTATTTTGAAATTTTAGCAAGCCGCATTTCGCTAGTAAGTATCTCCAGAGCATACTGAATCAGTGCAAACTGAATAATCACAAGAGGACCTTTTATAT
>MFBN01000021.1:8837-9859 GCA_001776425.1 Candidatus Curtissbacteria bacterium RIFCSPLOWO2_01_FULL_37_9 | reverse complement strand
ATCCGCAAATTTCCGGATCTTCCTGGGTTCTTGCAAACGGTAACGAAATGATTAACGGTTACACCCGTAGTATTACAATTAGCGATGCAAAACGTAATCCCAGCGGACAAATAACAGAAACAGGGGGAACTCTTGACTTATCTACTAAAAAAGTCAAGTCTACGGTTTCGTGGACAACACCATTTGCTTCATCAGTTGAAACAACTAACTATTATCAGCGTTATCTTCAAAATAATGCCTTTCTTGAAACAACTGATGCCCAATTTAATGAAGGAACATTTATTAATACCACGGTTGTCGGCGCAGGAAACAACGCATCCGTTGGGCTTACTTCTATTACCAGTCCGGGTAATTGGAATAATCCTCAGGTTGTAAAGACAATTGATTTGCCGGGAACCGGTGATGCAAATGATATTTTCGTGAGTAACAATAAAGCATACATTGTAACAGTATCCAATTCAGGTCCTGATTTTTTTATTTATGATGTGAGTACTCCATCAGATCCTACTTTTTTGGGCTCACTCGATCTTGGGGCAACCGGTTATGCTATTGTAGTTTCAGGAAATTACGCTTACGCAGCAACATCCCACGATTCTCGTGAGTTAACGGTTATTAATATTTCAAATCCATCTAATCCTTCTCTTGCCGGATTACACTTTAATACACCAAATACCAAATCTGATGGGAGAGGAATTGCGGTTTCCGGAACGGTTGCTTTTCTAGTAACTGATAACAATACTACGAATCCTGGTTACGAATTATATTCTATAAACATTAGTAATCCTCTCGCTCCAACACAATTAGGTGGAATAAACCTTTCGAGCAGCACAAGAGATATATTTACTCTTGGTAATTTCGCTTACATCGCTTCTACTTCAAATATAGAGGAATTACAAGTTATTGATATTTCTAACCCCTCGGCTCCCTCTTTTGCCGGATCATACGATTCACCGGGGAGATCAGATAGTCAAAGTGTGTATGTAGTAGATACTACCGCATACACTTCAGATACTCAACTAAAT
>MFBN01000021.1:0-8771 GCA_001776425.1 Candidatus Curtissbacteria bacterium RIFCSPLOWO2_01_FULL_37_9 | reverse complement strand
TAATGTAATTGATATTTCAAATCCTGCCTCTCCCCAACTTTACGGATCTGCAAATCTAGGAGGAATAGGTTACGGTATATTCGTTGTCGGAGATTACGCATATGTGGCAACAAGTAATAATAATGCCGAATTCCAAATAATTATGGGCGGTACTGGTAGCAGTTCCTACGCAGGTTCTGGTATTTTTGAATCCCAAAACCTTGATCCTTTATCAAATGTTGCCTTTAATAATATTATTTGGTCGGCAAATATACCCGTTAGTACAACCCTTAATCTTCAGGTTGCTATAAGCGATAATGTAAATGGTCCATGGGATTTTTTTGGTTCAGACGGTGGATCCGGAACATTTTTCAATTCTCCCGGCCCAATTCCATTAAGTAGAATTAACGGACGCTATATGCGTTATAAGGCCATTTTTTCTAGTGACGGACTATCTACTCCAACTTTAGATGAGGTTAGTATTAATTATTCGCCATGAAGAAGCTTAGAATAATTAGAAAATTTATGACAAAGCTTCGCGGAACAACTATTGTAGAACTTTTGGTTTATATGGGCCTGCTTTCCATATTTCTTCTTGTTCTGACCCAAATCCTGATATCCGCTTTAAATATAAAGCTGGAATCAGAATCATATACAAGCGTAGAAGAAGACGGCAGATTTATAACCGCCAGATTATCCAATGATATTAACAGGGCAAATTCAATAATCAGCCCTTCACCTATAGGCGTATCAAGTAATACTCTAATCCTCTCAATTAACGGGACTATTTACACATATGCTTTATCCGAAACTAATCTGGAGCTTACCAATGACCTGGGTTCTAATAATCTTAATAGTTCGGAAAGCATTGTCTCAAACCCAAGTTTCTTAAGAATCGGAAACAGTGCTATCCCAAATTCCAAAGATACTATTAAAATTAGTTTTACTTTAAATAGTAAAACTAAAAGAATACAAGGTAGTGAATCAAAAACTTTCGAAACAACAGTGGGATTAAGATGAAAAACGGACAGGCTTTAGTTACACTTTTAGTATTTAGCGCGATAGCAATTATTATTACGAGTGCTGTTACGATTGTTACGGTAATAAACTTACAAAGTACCTCCAAATATAGCCAAGCAGAAAATGCGCTATTTATAGCCGAAGCCGGAGCAGATAACGCGCTTTTAAGAATCTTAAGAGATCCAAATTCAAATTACACAGGAGAAACCCTTAATATCGGCCCTGGAACTGCTACAATAACAGTATCCGGTATATCGCCAAAAATAATTATTTCAGAGGGGAAAGACGGAAATTTTATACGTAAAGTTCAAATTGAAGGCAATTATATTAATAACGTATTTAATCAAACCAGTTGGAAAGAAATAGATTAATGATATTAGGAAAATCAAAAGCTTTACTTTATATAACACATTCAAATCTGCAGTTTTACACGCACCACAATAAAACGCCATTTGTTTATAATTTTCAACCGGACAGTGTCAAGGATCTGGAAGTTCTAAATTTGGATAAACTGAAAAACCAACTTGCAGAATTTATAAAAGCCAATAGTCTTAAGCCTAAAAACCTAATTATTATACTTTCGGAAAACATTTATTTTAAAAAATCTTTTTCTGTATCTGGCGATTTAAAAACACATGAATTAATTCAAAACTTCTTGGACGAAATTCCTATAGATAGTAAAAACAGCGCGAGAATTGATATTTTAAACAAGCAGGATAAAACACTTATTGTTACCAATAAAAATTTATACGAATCCATTTTATTTATCTTAGTTAAACTGAATTGGCATGCTTTCGCAGTGACACCTTATGAAATTTTTAGAAATTTGATAACGTCGGTTAATAGTCAAGTTACTGCAAATACATTAACCCCAATACAGGTTCAAACAATAATGAGCCATTCGGATATAGACGATAAACACAATTTTTTAAAGATTAAAGAATTAGTATTACCGGATTCAGAAAAACAGCAAGCTAAACCGCAAATTAAAGTTTTACTTATATTACTTATTTTAAGCCTTGTATTAGGCGCAATTATTATCTTTCTAACAGCTAGCGGTAAATTAAAATTACCTTTCTTTAATAGTACAAATTTAGCCCAAAAAACAAAAAGCATAAGTAATGAAGAAGATTTGGCTCTGCTTACGAATGAAAGAATTTTACCAACTGAATTGCCGACCACTTCATCTGCGTCAACAGATACGGTAATTGATAAGACTCTACTTAAAATTCAAATATTAAACGGAACAGGCATAAGCGGCCAGGCCGCAAAAGTTAAAGATTTACTAATACCTTTAGAATATAAGGATTTTATACTTGGTAATTCTCCAATTCCTCCTCAAACTAATACAGAAGTCTCTTTTACCGAAAATGTTACACCGGATATTCAAAGAGAAATAATCACAGAACTTGAAAAAATTTTTACAAAAGTAATTTCATCTGCCAAATCCCAAAATACATACGATGTTGTTATTATAACCGGTCAAAATAACGGGTCTTGACAAACAAAGAAAGCATCATCAATAATTGAGTAAGATGTTAAGTAAACTGCCCAAAAAGCTTAATGCTTTTACACTCATTGAACTTCTAGTTGTCATTGGAATTTTGGCTATTCTTTTGGCAATTGTTTTGGTTGCAATCAACCCCAGCCGTCAGTTTAAACAAGCAAATGATACTCAAAGAAAAAGTGATGTTAATGCGATATTAAACGCTATTCACCAATACGCTGCAGATAACAAAGGTGATTTACCTTCAGCAATAACTGCGAGTGAACAGTCAATAAGCAATAGCGCAGCAGATTTATGTGGAGATATAGTTCCACAATATATTGCAGATCTTCCTTTAGATCCGACAGCAGGTACAAAAGATCCAACAGATGCAGTATGCACCGGGGCTACATCATATGATACTGGTTATAAAGTTGTAAAAAGCGCAACAAACAACCGGGTAACTGTTTCCGCTACACCGGAAATAACTCCTCCCTCAACTATTCAAGTAACCCGTTAATTTAATAATAGTACCTTATTTAAATTCTTATATATGTTTTTATTGGAGAATTTTTAATCTATCTTGTAAATTTTCTAAATTACGCGTAGACGCCGAATTATGGATAGCTTTTTCAATAGATTTTCTATAAAAAGCCTCTGCAACTTCCAGTTTCCCGTCATATTCGTATAAAACACCCAAATTATTGTAAGCACGGAAATAGTCATTATCTAAAAAAACAGCAATTTGAAATTGATCAGCTGCTTCTTTTAATTTATTTTGCTTTAAATATGCAACCCCAAGACCATCATGAGGCCTGGCTTTATAAGGAGATTTTAAAGCTGAATCCAGCCAAAGCGTATAATCGCTATTCCAAATATTGTTTCTTTGATAAGTTATCCGTGTGTATATAACCAAAATTATTACAATAATAGACCAAAGTAGTTTCACTGATATTGTGGAATTTCTATGTATTTTATTAGTAATAATTTGTAAGATTCCGGCTATAACCATAAAAAAACTAACAGAAGGAAGATAAAGTCTGTGTTCAAAAATAACATCATTTAAAGGAATAAAAGAGGATTCTATAGTTAAGGTTAGAAAAAACAAGAAGATGCCAAATGAAATGAAGCGGTTTTTATTAAACATAAAAAATCCACCCGAGATGATTAGCAAAAGAAACAGTAATGAAAATATTGTATGTAGATTAAAAAAAGAAGTTGTAATGGGGTAGTTATAATCCAGATGTAAATTAAATGGTAAAACCAATAATCTAATATATGTTTTGAGAACTCCTATTTGTGTTAGAAAATAATGTAATCTTGGAATCGGTGTATCAAACAAGGACTGATGCAATAAAAAGACAATTAAACCCGAAATTAAGGCAAATGGTAAAAATATTGCGATATTGTTATAAGATATCCGGACTTTTTTAGTAAAGAAGAAAATATTAATCATCAAAATTGCTACAGGCAACGTAAATATAATCTCTTTAGTAAGCAGGGCAATTGGAAAAGCTAAAATAGCCAATAAATAAAAAATCGAGCGCTTTCGTGTATAAATTTGATCTAAATGAGCTTTTGTAAGCAAAATTAGAACGAGTAAATAAAACATAGCAGCCAAGAGTATGCTTCTTTGAGATATATAATTAACAGCTTGTGTTTGGATTGGATGTGAAATAAACAATAAAGAACAAATTAACGCAACAACTAATAAAAATAGTTTATTTTCCCTAACTATAAAAGGAGTCTGAATTAACAAGCGTATTAAAATAAATATTAATGCAGCATTTACTGCATGAATAGAGAAATTTACAAGATGATATCCAAAAACATTATTCTTACCTAAATAGTAATTAATAGTAAAAGTAAAATTAGATATAAACCGAAGGGGGCTGTATGTGAATAACTCATGACTTCTGTAAATATTTTTAATATACGGATTGCTTACTATAGTTGTATAATCGTCAAACTGAAAGTCACCCCTGAAGCTATTTGAATAAATTATAAAACCAATAGCCCAAATAATAATTAATGAGAAAATAGTATGGTATTTTTTAAACATATGAATTTATTATATATAAGTTTAAGTTTTATATTAAAAGCCAAAATTTATATTGAATAACATTAATACATAAGCTAAAATTTAGCATAATGCCGAGGTGGTGGAACCGGTAGACACGCAAGACTTAAAATCTTGTGATCGCAAGATCGTGAGGGTTCGAGTCCCTCCCTCGGCACTTTAAATAATAAAAAAATGGAAAGAAAAGATTGTATATATCCTCTTGTAATTGAGGCAAGTAATGGTCGGGCAACTTGTCCTCCTAATTTAAAAAAAAGTTTTTTAGATCACGAAAATTGTCATAAATGCCCGAAAACATCATCTTTAATCTCCATAAAACCCAAAGCCACAAAAGCTGATATCGATACTTTTAATGTTTTGGGACCGGGTGGTTTTCGCTATAGCTAACTAATGTTTTAATACCTTCTTATTAAATGTATGAACTTATTACAGCTTTAAGAAATAGAACGCATAAGCTTTTATATAAAAATATACTCCAGCCAGTACTTTTTCAAATAGATCCTGAAATTATTCATGACCGGATGGTTACTATTGGGCAATTTCTGGGAAAGTTTTATGTGTTACGTCAGATTACTTCTCTTTTTTTTAATTACTCAAATAAAAACCTTGAGCAAGAAATCTTAGGTATTAAATTTAATAATCCGGTTGGACTTGGGGCAGGATTTGATAAAAATGCACAGCTTACCCAGATCCTGCCGTCTTTAGGTTTTGGATTTGCGGAAGTCGGGTCAATTACCGGTAAACCATGTAAAGGCAACCCAAAGCCTAGACTTTGGAGGCTTAAAAAATCTAAGAGTTTATTAGTTTATTACGGCTTAAAAAATGACGGTAGTGATGCTATTTCGAAAAAACTCAAAAAACTAAGGCTCGAAATTCCAATAGGTATAAATATTGCAAAGACTAATAGCAAAGATACGGTTAAGGTAGACGCAGGAATCAGAGATTATGCAAAAGCTTTCAAGAAATTTATCAGTATTGGTGCATATTTTACAATTAATATCAGCTGTCCAAATGCTTACGGTGGACAACCTTTTACCGATTCGGTCAAACTCGAAAAGCTACTTACGAGAATTGATAAAATCTATACCAATAAGCCTATTTTTTTAAAGCTATCGCCCGATCTTACAAATAACGATGTCGATAAAATACTTGAGGTATCCGAAAAACACAGAGTCAACGGATTTATATGCGCAAACCTAACTAAAAATAGGAATAATAGCAGGATCAAAGATTCTATTATTTCAAAAGAGGGAGGTGTAAGCGGTAAAGTTGTTGAGGATTTATCGAACGATCTTATTTCTTACGTATATAAGAAAACTTGTGTCTCGCATGCTCAAAATAAAAAAACAAATGGTAAATTTGTAATTATTGGCCTTGGAGGGGTTTTTAAGGCAGAAGATGCCTACAAGAAAATTAAACTTGGTGCCTCGCTCGTTCAGCTTATAACAGGAATGATTTACGAAAGTCCGCAGGTTATTTCTGAAATTAATCAAGGATTAGTTAAGCTTTTAGTAAAAGACGGCTATAGTAATATATCTCAAGCTATTGGAGCAGATAATAAGTAGACATTTAATTATTTAATTTTATTCATAGTATAATTACCTGTGATTTGCGTATATATATTGCGTAGTTTAAAAGATAAAAAAAATTATATTGGGTCAACAAACAACTTAGAGCGTAGGTTGAGAGAGCATAGCAGGGGTTATGTAAAATCAACTGTTAGGAGAAGGCCTTTGGTACTTAAGGGTTATCAAGAGTGTCGAGATATTTTTGAGGCAGTCAAATTTGAAAAACAGTACAAGAGAAGTCATGGTGTATTAGAAAGAGCAATGAGGAAAGGCCTGTTTGTGGTTATTGATTCGGTGGGCGCCGCCCAGAGGGCTCTGCCCGGCGGGGGGAGTAGCTCAGTTGGCTAGAGCGCTGCGTTTGGCCCGCCTGACTTGAAATGACGGGGTGTAGTTCAGTTGGTAGAACGCTCAGTTTGGGACTGAGAGGTCGTCAGTTCGAATCTGGCCACCCCGACAAGTCATTTCGGGCAGGGACGCAGAGGTCGGAGGTTCAAGTCCTCTCTCCCCGACTCTGAATTTGCTTAAAAGTTGGCTGAAATAATTCAGAGTCGAGGTTCGCTCATATAATGAGCGACCCGACACGAGATATTGAATTCGAAACTTTTCTAACCCTAACAAGAATTGGACTTTTTATCTTTTATCAATTCCTTTATCAATACGTGGCCGAATGTGAATAATAACACTTAGGAAGAAAGTATTGTATAATAAGCATTAGATGGATATGGATTGGTGACAAAGTTAAAGGATTTTTTTGATATAAACCTATATTTTTGGTAAAATTTAGCGAGTAAAGACTAAAAGGAGGTGATGAAGGTGGAAACAACAGAAACGGAAGTTAAAGGTCACCGTCATACAGAGATTATCACTACCAGAGACCTACCAACTTTTCAAGAGGTAGGCTCAAAACATGACGTTAGCATTGGAGTAATTGCTAACGAAGGTGAAAAATATACCTCTTACGAAGGCTTAGTAGGTAATGTTCCTGAAGGAAAAGTTCATGTTGCAATCACCTCCCCAAAAGCTGATGTGGGTGATTTCTGGAAAGAACTCAAAGAGGTCAGAGCAAAGCAACAAGAGCCATCAGGAAATCCTTAAAGCTGGATTTGTATTGAGAAATCTCCCTATGTTTGCTGGACTAAATTCAAAAGAATTGATAGTATGCCAAAGGTTCCTTATTTCGTCTAATAGCCCCGACATTTATTTTAGGTTGTTGGGATAGGCAAAAAGTTACAAATGCCGTAAATGCGATCGAAAAAAGCTACCAATTTATTAAAAATACACCTGAAGAAATTCAACAAGCCATTCTTAAAAGGTTAAAATCATGATGATATCTTAGCGACTAGGGTATCTCCGGCATAAATTAACTGCAATACATCGCAGTAATTTATTTTTGCCGCAATGTGTTGCGAAAACTATAGACCTTACTTCTGTTTTGTACTTTCGTCATCAAATTCGAGTTCAATTCTTCCGCCCAAACCGTCACTTATACTATGCTCATTATCTTTTGAATCAGATGAATTAGGATTAACAGAAGCTAACAAATCAGTCATTTTACCTACGGGTTCGTCATCGTCTTCCCCTACAAAAAAGATATCCGAAGCTATTATTCTTCTTTTTCTGGATTTTTTGTGGATTTTGGACAGAACATTAAGAACCGACTTCTTACTAACACTCATAAAAGTATTATACATGCTGTTTGGCTATCGGACGCATAGATTTTGAATAATGAAAAATCAAGCAGATTGTTGCGACTAAATGTTTGAAAAATTAAGACAGAGGATTGTCTAGATCTAAATCGAGTGCTTTTTGATATACATCTGTAACTCGTATTTCGCTTTCATCAGTTATTCCTAACTCTTTAGCTAAAGCCTCCGATACTATAAGATGATTCGGGGTTTTAGGTTTAACAACGGGCAAGTATTTAAAACTTGCCTCTATTTTTCTCGGGTTTTCACCATCTGTTGTTTCTATTAGGGCATAATATGGTCTCATTATGAAATTAAGCGTACTGCTGTCAAACAATGTTGCTAATGCGTTTCCCGCGTCCCCTCCTGCGGCTAAAACAATATTTTGACCTTTTGCTATCTCTACAGGAGCTCGCAATTTAAGTTCCTCGAAGTCTGCTTCTGCTTTAAGTTGGTCTTTTACTTCGCTAGGAGACCATGATTTATTAGTAGCTATTGCTTCCCGCATTCTAGCATTACTTCTAGAAGTAATTTCACCAACACTTAACTCATTTTTTCTTGGCACATTTAGACTATCGTACGCGTTTTCTACCCCATTCGTTGGTTTTTCTGTATTATCTCCGTCCATAATTAAATTATACATTATTGTGACTAAAAGTAGTTCAAGAGTAATCGCCGTGTTAATAGTAATATCTAAATCCAGCCTCGCTGTAGCCTTGTAGATCGTTTTTTTTCGATAGCTTCACGTCTTTTAGGTCGATTTCAGGCTTTTTCCAGCTTCGTAGTATATTCTCAACCAGCAGTTCAAGATAGATCGCTTGTTCGCGATCAGTTCACATTTTTTTAGTTTTGAGGATTAAGGAGAATGGGATTTTGTTGTTGGAGTAGCCTAATCTCCAGATGGTCTTTCTTCACAATCATCTCCATGATACCAATAACCATCTACGTCATAA
>MFBN01000020.1:53532-69472 GCA_001776425.1 Candidatus Curtissbacteria bacterium RIFCSPLOWO2_01_FULL_37_9 | reverse complement strand
ATGACCACATTGCAGATTTTTTAAATAAACCTGCAAAAGCTGTTAAAAAATTAATGAAAAATGTTGGCATTGAATCTAGAAATTGGACGGAAGAAGAATATGCTACGTCCGATTTAGCCGTTGAAGCTGTCAATCGGGCTTTAAGGATGGCCAATATCAGGCCAGAGGAAGTAAAAGCGATATGGTGCGGAACGATGACGGAAGATTATCCTGGTGTTCCAATTGCTCCGAGTGTTAAGGAAAGAGTGGGTACTCCTAGAATGGGTGTTTATTTTGACATTTCCACTGCATGCGTAGGTTTTTTAAGCTCACTTTACATAGCATATAACGATATTGTGAGTCCTTACGGTCAAGGTGGACCGCAAGTGGTTGTAGGTTCTGATACTCTGAGTAAATTTCTAAGCCCCAATAAGCGTGAAACGTTTATGGTTTTTGGTGATGCAGCAGGTGCAGTGGTCATTGATACGATATCGGATAAGAACTCTTTATCTGCGAAGATCGCTTTTCAATTTGGTGCAGATGGATCTCACGTTGAAGATTTGTACATACCTGCTGGCGGATCGCGCATTCCAACATCCGAGGAAACAATAAGGAACAATCAGCATTGCATTTGGATGAACGGCAAAATGGTAAAGAAATATGCTCAGAACGATATGCGGGAATGCATTATGCGTGCCGCAGCAAAGGCTGACGTAACGTTTGGTGATATTATGTGGTTATTTCCTCACCAAGCAAATCTAGAAATAATTGATGGCCTTGCAAAGGATATAGGTTTCCCTAGAGAAAGGGTTTACAAAAACATTAAGCACAAGGGGAATACTTCTTCCGCTTCGATACCTCTTGCCTTGCGCGATGCTTACCATGAGGGGAAACTTCTACCAGATGAGCTCATCATAAGTTGCTCCTTTGGGGCGGGTTCTGAGTTTGGGGCTGCTGTACTTCCAACAGTTGGAGTCCCAAGAAGAACAACAGCAGAGAGAATTAGAGACCTAATTCCCCATTGACAACTTCGGGTTTTGTTTGGTAATATAACAATATGCCAGCTATAATTTATAGAAGACAAAAACAGATATTGACATTTATTAAAAACTATATTGCAAAATTTGGTCAGGCCCCAACATTGGTTGAAATAGCTAATAAAATGGGCGTAAAATCGCTATCTACTGTACATGAACATCTTCAGGCCCTGGAAAGAAAAGGTATAATCAAAAAATCTTCCGGATTTGCGCGTAGTATTGATATTATTGACAAAAAAATAAGTAAGATTGTTAAAGGTATCGAACTGCCTTTACTTGGTTATATCGCCGCCGGGTCGCCAATAGAACCATATACAGATCCCAATGCATCGTTTACTGTATCTCCAAATATGGTATCCGCTAATAAAAAATCATATGTTTTACAGGTTAGGGGGCAGTCCATGATAGAAGAAGGTATTTTAGACGGTGATTATGTTGTTGTAGAAGATACGAGTCAAGCGCAAGATGGTGATATAGTAGTTGCTATGGTTGAAAACGGTATAGTAACTTTAAAACGCTTTTTTAAAGAAAAAAACCGTATTCGCCTGGAACCAGCAAATTCAGCAATGGCTCCCATTTATTCTAAAAACGTAACAATTCAAGGCAAATGCGTTGGCGTTATCCGTAAATATATCTAGCCTTTAATAGTAAAAAATATAAAAAAAGCAGAAGCTATTGACATAATTAAAAGCGCAATTATTCCCAAAGTATTAGTTGCCAAAGTATTGGTATATTTGCCCATAATTTTTTTATTATTTGCTAAAATCAGGATTATAAAAATAAGAATCGGTGATATTAATCCATAGATGACTGCAGTATAAAATAAAGCTTTAAATGGATTAATGTTAGCAAATATCATTAAAAAGCCTACCAATGTTGAAGCAATAATAACAGCATAAAAGGATTTTGCCTGCCTGAAAGATTTACTCAAACCTTCTCTCCACTGAAATATTTCGGAAACAGCATAAGCCGCAGAACCTGCTAAAACAGGGATTGCCAAAAGTCCTGTACCGACAATTCCCAAGGTAAATAAGTATGAAGATGCTTTACCCGCAATAGGTTCCAGAGCTTTTGCAGCCTGGTCTGCTGTGAAAATATCCCGGATACCAAATTTATATAAAGTTGAAGCAGAAGTTGCAATAATGGCAAACATGACCAAATTTGATAAAAACATACCAATACTGACCTCCTCTCTTATTTGCTTAAGTTCATGCTTTGTCACAATAATTTTTTTATGCATTATTTGCTCTTTTTCTTTTATTTCTTCCACTTCCGCTGATGTCTGCCAAAAAAATAAGTAAGGGGATATCGTAGTACCAAGTATTGCAATGATTAATGTTATTGAATTTCGATCAAATTTAAAATTCGGCACCAGTGTGTTATAGATAATTTGAATCCAGTCCTGCTTTACCACTAATGCCGATGCTATATATGCAAACAATGCAAAAGTGAGCCATTTTAAATTAGCGGCGATAAATTTGTATGGGAAAAAAACCATTAACAAAATAATTAATATGGTAATGACAATAGCAATTAACTTAACATCAATCGGTATGATAAGTTGAATAGAAGCTGCCATTCCGGACAAATCTGCCCCGATGTTTAATGTATTGGCAATAATTATCAAAAATGCCAATGAGTACAGGAATAATTTGGATTTATAGTGTTCTCTAATATTTCCGGCAAGACCTTTTTCTGTTACAACACCGATTCTGGCACACATTTCCTGGATAGCAACCATAAGAGGAAATGTTAGAAGAGATGACCAGAGCAATGAATAACCTTGTGAAGCACCGGCTATTGAATATGTGGCAATACCTGACGGATCATCGTCAGATGCACCGGTAATAATTCCCGGCCCAATTTTTTTTAAATATTTTCGAATAGTTTTTAGCATTCTTATTGACTTTTGACTTTATACCCTTAATATTAACTTGTTATGGGCACTTTATTTATTGTAGCCACTCCAATAGGAAATTTAAAGGATATTACTTTACGGGCATTGGAAACTTTAAAAAAAGTTGATTCTGTTATATGTGAAGACACAAGAATTACAGGTAAGCTTTTAAATTATTACGGTATAAAAAAAACAATGATCTCATTGAATGAATTTAATGAAAAAGCCAAAACAGCTCAGATTATAAGTATTTTAAAATCTAATAAAGACCTAGCTTTAATAAGCGACGCAGGTACACCTTTAGTTTCAGATCCCGGATTTTATTTAGTTAATGAAGCTATTAAAAATAATATCGTATTGGAATCTATACCTGGTTCAACAGCTCTAATTTGTGCCATAACTTTAAGCGGTTATTCTGGCCAAAACTTTTATTTTGCAGGTTTTATGCCTAAAAAATCTATGAAGCGAGAATTGTTTCTTAAAAATATTCTTCTTTTGCGTAAAAAATTAAAATTTACAATAGTTGCGTATGAATCACCTTACAGATTGATAAAAACCCTAAATAATATACAGGGGCTTGGAGGAAATATAAAAATAGCAATTTGCAGGGAAATGACAAAATTACATCAGGAAATTCGAAGAGAGAACATTAATTCTTCTATTGCTCATTTTCTAAAAAATAAGCCAAGAGGTGAATTTACACTTATATTCTGAATAAATTCATCTTTTTATAATCGCTTGCAGAAAACCCCCGAGTCTGACTCGAGGGATGAATGCACTAAAAGCGATTACATACTTTTGAGGTATTGGAAATAACATGTATAGTGTGGTTTTCTGCGCCTTGGAAGTTTATTGGGAATTCTATAACATATTTCTTCCGGTCATTTGCGAAGGCTTAGGAATTTTTAATAAGGCTAATATACTAGGTGCAACATCTGCTAGTAGGCCCTGAGGCAATTGCTGACTATTGCCTTTTAATTCGTTTATAACGAATATACATGGAGCCGGATTTATATTATGTTCGGTATCATCCTCACCAGTTCTAAGATTAATCATTTCCTCCGCATTTCCATGGTCTGATGTAATTATTAATCCACCTCCTACTGACAAAATCGTATCTGATAATATACCTAAATTGGCATCAATACACTGAGCTGCCTTAACCGTGGCATTAAAATTTCCTGTATGGGCAACCATGTCTGCGTTGGCGTAATTTACTACTATAAAATCATATAATTTTGTATTTATTTTTTTGATTAGTTGTTTGGTAATTTCATTTGCAGACATTTGCGGAGCCGATGCATAAGATGCAACTTTAGGTGAATTTACTAAAATCCTTTCTTCTCCAGTATATGCAGTTTCTCTTCCTCCGTTAAAAAAATAGGTTACATGGGCGTACTTTTCTGTTTCCGCAATATGAAGTTGCCTAGCGTTACGCTCGGAAAATACTCGGGCAATCGGCATTGTAACCGACTCCGGTTTAAAAGCGACATTGCCAACAGGCAAATCTTTTTCATACTGAGTGAGAGTAACAAAATACAGATGTTCAAGTTTTTGCTTTTTGCTGAAAAAATTATTAATTTCAGTAGTAGATTTTGTGGGATCGTCAAATTTGTCCAGAATAAAAGCTTTTGTCAGTTGACGGGCTCTATCCGGACGATAATTAAAAAAAATAACAGCATCATTTTGAGATATAGGACCAAGAGGAGTACCCGAAGGATCAACAATAATTGTCGGTTCGATAAATTCATCGGTTTTCCCTTCACCATAGGATTTCTCTAAAACTTCCGAAACGCTTTTTGAGGCGTTTTTAGTATTGCCCAACAAGGCATAATATGCTTTTGCTGTCCTTTCCCAACGATTATCCCGATCCATTGCGTAATACCGGCCGCAAATAGAGGCAATTTGCCCCAAATCGCTATTTTCAAGCCTGGATTCTAAGGAACCCAAGTATATTTTTGCAGACGTTGGAGGACTATCTCGGCCATCGGTGAAAATATGAAGTTTGATTCTTGAAGAAGGAACATGCTCTTTTTTTATCATTCGAAGGAGTGCATAAATGTGTTCCATATCACTATGAACAGATCCCAGTCCTGTTAATCCCATCAAATGAATGTTCGAACCGTATCTGCCGATATGTTCTATAGCTTTCAAAAAAGCGTCATTTTCGTAAAAAGTCCCGTCTGCAATGGACATGTTAACTCTTAATATATCCTGAAAAACTATCCGACCGGCCCCTAAATTAATATGACCTACTTCGCTATTGCCAACATGCCCTTCCGGTAAACCAACAGATTGTCCGGATGTAACTAAAAGAGCATGAGGGAAAGAAAACCACAATTGGTTTATATTTTTACAGGAAGCGTGGGTAATTGCATTTCCTCGACTGTCTTGAGCAATTCCCCAACCATCTAATACGCATAAAACAATCGGTTTAGGTTTTTGGGTAATAGCAAACATTTATGATAAATCATGCTCTATTTCCAGAAGTCGATTGTATTTAGCAACCCTTTCTCCACGCGCGGGAGCGCCGAATTTAACATAATCTGCACCTATTCCAACTGCAAAATCAGCTATAAAGTCATCATTTGTTTCGCCTGAACGGTGCGAAACAATAATTTTAAAATTCGCTTCCCTGGCTTTTTTTATAACTTCAAACGTTTCTGTTATTGTACCCACCTGATTTGGTTTAATGACAACCGCATTACAGACTTTTGCAGAAATGGCTTTATTTAACCTGCCAAGATTGGTTGTAATCAAGTCGTCACCGACAATCTGTATATTTTTACCAAGCTTTTCATAAATAATTTTCCAGTCATCCCAATCATCTTCTGCAAGCGGATCTTCAATAGAAAGAAAGTGAAATTGTTCGTTCAGCGACACGTAATAATCTATAAAATCGTTTGCATTTAAGGCAACCGGCCTGTCTTTAATCTTATAAGCGCCTCCCTTTTTAAAATTAGTTGCAGCCGCATCTATACTGAAAAAAACATCAAGGCCTAAACTATAACCAGCTTGTGAAATTGCTTCCTCAAGCAGTTTAAATGCATCTAAGTTTGAAAATAACGTTGGAGCATATCCCCCTTCATCACCGAGTAAAAATCCGGCACTATGAGTCATTATAGTATTTTTAAGCGCATAGTATATCTCTATGCCTGTTTTGAGATTTAAGGAATAAGTATTGGCTTGTGGAAAAACAACCATAAATTCCTGAAAATCCAAATTACCGCCTCCGTGTTGCCCTCCGTTTAAAATGTTAAACATTGGCGTAGGGATATTGAACTCATTAGAATTAATACCGTATGCTTTGGCAACATATTGGTATAGAGGTATTTTTAATGAAATAGCCTGGGCTTTCATGACAGCTCCGGACACTGCCAGAATTGTATTGGCTCCTAATTTTGATTTGTTATCCGTCCCATCAAGTGTAATTAATGTTTTGTCTATATCTTGCTGGTTATGAGCATCTTTTCCCAAAATAGCCGGTGCAATGATTTTGCCTATATTAACCAGATTATTTAAAACACCTTTGCCTTCATATCTTTTGGGATCGTTATCTCTTAATTCTACAGCCTCATGTTTTCCAACAGACAATCCGGATGGTGTTGAATAAATTCCAACAGAATTATCATCAAGCCAAACCATGGCTTCTATAGTAGGATTACCTCTGCTATCTATTATTTCCCGGGATATTATTTTTGATATTTTTGCCATGAATACCTATTTTTTAAAGTCTATATAATAGTTAATCTCTTTTCAGCTTCATATATCAATTCGCGGGTATTTTCTATTGCATCGGGATTAACCGATATTGAGGTAATTCCCCACGAAACTAATTTTTGAGTTAGTTCCGGATATATAGAAGGGCCCTGGCCGCAAATTGAACATGTTATATTATTTTTTGTAGAGGTTTTGACTATTTTCTCCAGAGCCCACAGCACTGCAGGATTAAGTTCATCAAATTCGCTGGCAACTTCTTCATTATCTCTGTCAGTTCCTAAAATTAGCATTGTTAAATCGTTTGAACCTATAGAAATACCATCAATGCCTATTTTAATGAAATCATCAAGCAATATGAAATTAGCAGGAATTTCCGCCATCATTAAAAATTTAAGCTTATGGTCATCAAAAAGGCCTAATTGCCCGACAAGTTCTTTAACGCTTATCAATTCTCTGACATTTCTAACAAAAGGAATCATTAGATGAAGATTTGAATAATTTTTTCTAACTAACCGAATAGCTTCAAGCTCCAATTTGAATACATCGGGATCTTTGATATACCTAAAGGCACCGCGATATCCTAGCATTGGATTCGATTCTACAGGTTCAAATTTATCACCGCCCGTTAAATTTCTATATTCATTGGTTTTGAGATCGCTGGCACGGTAAATCACGGGACGCTGGCCAAAAGCATTACAAAAAATTGACAACTCATCGGACAATCTTTGTATAAACTTACTTTGCTGTTTTCGAAATATAAATTCCTTGGGATGAATCCCGATCGCAGCTAAAATAAATTCTGCACGTAGTAAGCCAACTCCATCGATATTTTTGGCCGCGATATTTTTTGCCAATTCCGGTTCTGCTAAATTAACATAAAGTTTTGTGGCGGTTTTGAGTTTTGTAGGTGACTGGCTTTCATGTTTTCTGTCTATTTGTTTCGATTGTTTTAAAATTTGTCCCTTATAAACAAAGCCTTTTGCGCCATCCACAGTAACAACCATCCCTTCTTTAAGAATTTTGGTGGCATTACCTGTACCGACTACGCAGGCGATTCCCAATTCCCGTGAAACTATCGCTGCATGGGATGTCCGGCCTCCCCTGTTCGTAACAATCGCAACCGCTTTTCGCATTGCCGGTACGTAGTCGGGATTTGTCATCTCTGTTACTAAAACATCGCCCTTTTCTACTTTATATAATTCCTTGATATTATTTATTTTAACGACTTTTCCAACTCCGATTACCGGTGAAGCCGGAGCCCCTTGCAGTAGCGGTTTTATAAGTTCTTTTTCAGACTTTGTTTCTAATATGTTTTTAGCTATTTTGATTTTTGTAGTTGTTACCGGTCTTGTTTGAACAATATATAATTTATTATCTGAATAAGCCCATTCTATGTCTTGCGGAAAATAATAATGCTTTTCTATATTTTTACCGATTTGGGCAAGCTCGATTATTTGTTCATCTTTTAATTTTTGTATTTTTCTATAATTTTTAGAAATTTTTACTAATTTGTTGCCCTGATTATTCCTAACTAACTGTTGTTCCTGAGATACTATAGTTTTGGTGATAATTGTTAAATCATTTTTTAGAATTTCATAATGGTCCGGTGTAATCTGCCCGCTGACAATTAATTCTCCCAAACCATATACTGCTTCAATAACAATAACGTTTTTATTGTTAGTCACAGGATCAAGGGTAAACATTATCCCTGAAACTTCTGACTGGACCATTTCCTGAACAGGAACCGCAATTCCAACCTTAAAATGATCAAAACCCTTTTGTACTCTATAATAAATGGCACGTGCTTCAAATAATGACGCCCAGGAATCTAAAATTGCGTTTATCAAATTCTTTTCTCCTCGAACATTTAAAAATGTTGCCTGCTGTCCTGCAAAGGATGCTTCGGGTAAATCTTCGGCTGTAGCCGAAGAACGAACCGCTACATAAACATTATTTTTTCTTGAAAGTTTTTTATAAAATCCCAAAATATTATTCCGAAGTGTTTTTGGAAGTATTAAATTACGGATTTCTCTTTGACATTCCTGCGCTTTGGATTCAAGTTGAACAGAATTTTCAATATCCAAACCATATAATATACCTTTAATCCTGTCTAAAACACCTAAAGATCGTATATTTTTAAAGTAAGCAGTTGAGGTTACTATGAAGCCATTAGGTACGAGTATTTTATTTGAATAAAGTTCCCCTAAATTCGCACCTTTGCCACCAACTAAATTTACATCTTTTTTGTCAACTTCGGAAAACCAAACCAATTCATTCATGGGCAGAATACAAAAATTACACCGAAATTAATCGGCTTCTATATTTATTGTAACATTTAATTTCTTAAATATTTCAGAAGAAGCATTGTTAGTAATGTTTCTTTACCAACAGCCGTTTTCCCTGTTTTAATCAGGTAATCTAATCTCAATAATCCATTATAAAATAATAATAATGATCGTAAATTAAATTGGTCTGATTGGATAACTAGTTTTTGCCATTGCCACTCGTTAATTTTTTTTTCATTTATTAATGCTACGTTTTTTAGTGAAATATGCATTTTTACAAGTATTAGCTGAAAAATCCGGTTTGTTAAATGCCAAATCAAACTTTCTTGTTGGCTTTTAATGGCGGATTTTAACAGTTTTATAGCTTTTGTTGATTGCGGCGTCAGTGAATCCAAAAACCAAAATAGAACAGGTTTAGGTTTGAATTGTTCTAATATAGCGAATTTTTGATATTTTTTAACATAATTAGCCGGCAACAAACTCTTTTCCCAAAAAATAACTTTCTGGTTACTGACTATCTTATTTAGATCATTCTCTTTTACTTTTCGATCTGTAAGATAATTTTCACAAACGACTACTTTTCTAAATTCGAAAATATCAACAGAATATACGGCTAAATAGAAATCTTCAATATTATTTCTATCAGATAGCGAAATTTGTTTATGATCGGAATATGTCTTTACTAACTCCGTTAAACGAAGATACGAAGCCTCGTAATCTTCTCCATGAAGAATATATATCATCAGACTTTAATTAATTCAGAGTTTTCTTTTATCGGTTTATCAACTTTTAAGCCAAATTCATCTCCTTTTTTGGCAATTTCTATATCAGCATGTTCGATTTGCATTGACTTTACTTCCTGGGAAAATTCCTCCCCGTCTGAACTAATCAATTTAATTTTATCGCCTATTTTCAGATCGCCTTTTGTTATTTTAATTACTGCTACACCAATCTTATCGTAATAATGGCTGACTGAACCGATATTTTGGTTGGTTATTTTAATTCACCTCGCTTTCTTAATTATCAATGGTATTAAGATTATTCACTTTCAGAATTGTGGCAATTTTTTTATTTGCGTCCGTAAGTTTAGATTTACAATAATTATGAAGTTTTACTCCTTCCTCTAAAAGTTTTAAACCTTCTTCTAAATCAAGGTTTGGGTCTTCGAGCTTTGCAACAATCTGCTCAAGGCGGTTAAGCGCAGACGAAAAATTTAATTTATTGATCTTTTTAATCATTTGTATTTTTAGATTCGACTATAGATGTTAATCTTCCATCTGCTAATTTTACTTTAATTATGTTGCCGACTTCAACAGAATTAACAGTTGTAATTAATTTATTTTCCTGATTAAAAACCATAGAATAGCCTCTTTTAAGCGTATTTTGGGGTGAAATTAAAAAAAGATTTTTTTGCAAATGGGCAAGTTTGCCTTTGTTAGAAGATATCAACTGAAGGCTATTTTTTCGAAGTGCCTCAAAGCTTCTGTAAATTTCTGATAAAGCAGCTGTAATTTTAAATTCTTTGTAGTGTTTCATTGTTTCATCAAGTACTAATAGCTTACTAATAAACAATTTAAATCTGTTTTTTACCTGCTGAAGCTTATAATCATATAAATCCAGTCTTTGATAATTTGTGGAAAATATAAAGCTTATTTTGGATTTCAAATAAATCTTTTGATTATCGATTTTATCAATTGCGTTAGTATAACCTGAAGTTAGAATATGGGCAGCATCTGTTGGGGTAGAAGCACGCTTGTCCGCAACCCATTCTGCTAATGATTCATTTGCTTCATGGCCGACTGCAACCAGGGTAGGAGTTTTCATACTAAAGATGATTCGGGCAACCTGCTCGTTGTTAAACGCGGTTAGATCTTCTAAAGATCCTCCGCCACGGGTTATAACAACTACATCAAATTTCATTTTGTCGACCTTGGGTAAAACTTTCATCAGATGAGATACGGATTTTGGTCCTTGGACGCGAACATCTGCAAGATAAAGCTCAATTAGGGCAAACTTATCAATCGAATGTTTTTTAAAATCAGCCCAGGCATCTGATTGATTTGATGTAACTAAACATACTTTTTTTGGATATAGCGGCAAAATCTTTTTATATTTGGCGTCAAATAAACCCTCTGCTCTTAATTTTTTGATAAGCTCCTCCAGCTTTTTTTGAAGATAACCCTCACCAATTATTTCAAGAGAATATATTCTTAATTGAAATTTACCCAAAGGTTCGTACAATGTTAAATTACCATGAATAAGTACGGATTGGCCGACTAAGTCCTGCTCAGAATTATTAAATATTAACCCATCTGCTATACATGACAGGACTGCTTTTTCATCTTTTATATCCAAATAATAAAAATTCCAATTCGGGTTTTTACGAATAGATGAAATTTCACCTTCTACCCAAAATTGCATCTGTTCAAGTATTTCTCTAGCAAAATAATTTACTTCGGAAACAGAATATATTTTTCTACCTTGAAGAATTTTCATAGATGGAGCTTGACAATGATATTACGTACTTTTGGGCCATTTAATTCAACAAGGCATATTCTTTGCCATGTTCCAAAATGCATCTTGCCTGCGGTGAAGGGAATGGTTATATGCTGGCCGATTAAAGAGGAAAATATATGGGAAGGTGTATGGAATTTATCCTCATTGTTTAAGCCATTTCGTATACCATGACCGTGCTTAAACGGTCCTTTGGGATATATACTTTGGATATATTTACTGAAGTCATCACAAAGACTGTCTTCAAATTCAGAAATAACCAAAGAACATGTTGTATGCTGGGCAAAAATTATTACTATTCCTTCTTGGGTATTTGACTGAGTAATTATGCTTCTAACCTTATCGGTAATATCAATAAGTTGAATTTTATCCGTTGATTCAATTTGCAGATTTTTAACCACTGAAAAAGTATACCACTTTAGCTTTAATTTGGGGTCTTGACATAGTTTTTGTTCTGTTGTATAAATACCAAGCTTATCGCAAGATAGGCAACTTGAAAGGGCTTCTCGCAAGAGAGGCCTTTTCTTTTTTTTTCTTTATAAAACAAATCGATAAAAATTATATTTTATTGAGGTTTATCAATAAAAATTAACACTACCAACCATTTCAAATAGAATATCTTCTAAAGTTTTTACGTCTTCTTTTTCATCAAGCTGATGGTATGAAATAATCAAGGGTGTTTCCGAGTCAAAAAGAAGATAAGTAGTTGATGCAAAACCGTGTGGTAAGTTGCTTTCCTGAGTTGTTGTCGACTTTATCTTTTGAACAGTTCTTCCATTGATTTCTAAAATTTGACTGGATAATACATTCCTAAAATCATTTGGGTTTTGGTAAAATTTTACAGTTTCTAACCATTGGTCACTTTTAATCGGTTCAATCTCAATAGGAACAAACGTAATGTCTGTCTGACTTGGAACAACAAAAGAATAAGGAGCAAAAAATGCACATTTTTGCAAATCGGTATTATAGGTTGTGAACCAATCTTTAGGATATGCTATCTCAAATGAATAAACAGCATTAGAGCAAAGCTTTACAAAAGATGAAATAACTTTCCCTGACTGAGTATCTGAATTAGGTATATTTGATTCCACCGGTGATGACAATTCATTTTTAGATACCGGCTTTTTAATCTGGATAATTGATTTAATATTAGAATATTTTCCAATAAAAATTAAGCCGAAACTGTAAATGATAAGGATAAATCCAATAACAAAAAATTTAAGTCTTTTTTTAAATAAAAATAATGTCAAACTATAATTTGCCTCCTAAGCACAATATAACTACCTACAATCAAGCATAGGCTCTCACCTTATTTAATGTCAATTAGTCTTAATCCGTTAAGCTGTAATGTCTGTACTTCCCGCCGGTTGAGGCACTTCTTCTCCACCTTGTGTAGGTACGGGTGTATCACCCACGACAGGGGGAGGCGGGGGAACTTGAGGATTTTCATCCCCGATTACAGGTTCAGGTGCAGGCGGAACCTGAGGTTGGTCTTGAGTTAGACCAGGCTGATCACTGCTTGGACTTTGGCTAGAATCTTGTGGCCACGCTGGATTTTGGCTACTCGTATCTTGATCACCGTCTTGGTTCATAAAACCTCCTTTCTGTCCTTTTATATTACCAAATATTAATAGTTGGTTGTAAACCCTCTAAATTTAATAGGTTATAAATATTTTAAAATCAACTTTTTAAAAAAAGCGGGTAAATTATCTAACTTTGTCTGCGGTAATGCCTGACGAAACTCATAAATATTTGCTTGCACAGCATCTTGTTTAAGTTTTATAGGTGCAAATCTATTTAAATTCTCTTTTATATCATATAAATTATTTCTTTCGTTAAACAACTTTTGTGACAGGACTTCATTCTCTCTTTTTGCTCCTATCAAGATTTGATACGCTTGTTCTAACTTACTGGCGTAATCCTCTTCTTTAACTTCTTGGTTTTCTAAAGTATGAATTATGTTATTAGAGACATTAACCATAAGCTCTAAATATTGAAGTTGGCTTTGGTAATAATTTTCGAAATTAAGCGGAACATTTAATTTTGAAAGACTGCTTAAAGTAGTATTAGCTTCTGTTTTTACTCTTAGATAATATTCGATTATTTTTTTCTCATCTTGTGTTTCCCATAAAGCATCGTTTGTTAATTTAGGAAGGTAAAATTCCGGTCCAAGAGCGATTGTGATAGTTTTTAAAAATAAATAATCATTATGTAATCTATCAGACAGATTTTGAGCACTGTTATAATAATCGCTTATTTCTGCATTTAAACTAATATATTTTTCCAGATTTTGATTATCATTTAAAAGCGATTTTTGATAATCAATATTATTTTTAATTAATTCAATTTTAGACAGAGTTTTGGTGATATCATCTACCGATACAAAAAATCCCAAAGCAGATTGAGAAGATTCCTTGTGAGTATCTAAAAAATAGGTTTTTGCGCCTGCTATTTTAAATACATTCAGTATCTCATCAAATGATTGCGTAACAGAGTAAAATCCTCCGGACGTTATTTCAAGATATTGTCGTTGTTTGATAACCGGTTCCTCCTTCTTAATAGAATAATAAAAATATGCACTTGATGAACCTATGATAATAAAAATTAAACCGAATAAAATTATAATTATTTTGTAAATTAATGAAAGTTCCGGATTTTTTTTAAGGCTTAAAAGATAATATTTATATGAATGGATAAACATGGTACTTATTTAAATTGTAAAGTACTAACCTAAACAATACCAGATATTTTTTTTGAAGGCCATATAAAATATTTCGATACAATTATTCCGGAAGCAAAACCTCCCACATGTGCCAAATAAGCAATTCCTCCTACTGAAGCTGTGGCTGTTAAAATTGTTGCTACTCCGTTAAATGCCTGGGTTATAAACCAGTAAATTAGAATAAAATTAGCAGGTAAAACCAGAATAAAAGGAAATCCGAATATAGGAATAATAGTGTCAACTTTATTTTTGGGGAAGAACTTAAAATATGCACCTAAAACTCCGGCGATTGCCCCTGAGGCACCAACCATCGGAAGATGCGAGTCAAAAATAAAAAGGTACTGTATAAAACTTGCACCGATACCGCAAAAAAGATAAAAAAGGATATATTTAATGTGTCCGATTTTTGCTTCTACATTATCACCGAAGATCCATAAAAACCACATATTGGAAAGAATATGTAAAAAACCCGCATGTAAAAACATCGAAGTTACAAACGGTCTTAAAGTCTCCGGTTGCCAAAAATTAACATTAATAGGAATAAGTGCATAATTTAGTGTAAAAAATTCCGGATTTGGGACAAATATCTGCTGAATAAACATATAGATGTTCACTCCAATCAAAGTAATATTTACAAGAGGGAATTTATTAGAATTTTGATTATCACGTATCGGAAACATGGATTCAGGTTTCTAGATTATCAGTTTTTTAGGTTATCAAGCAAATTTGACTTAACAAATTGACATTCGGGTTTTATTCGGTTTATAATGACTAGAGCGAAATTGCCTACTCGCAAAATTTATGATGATTCAAAAAATCAGCGCGCCTGTTTCCGTTAACCTAATTTTCGACCATCAAACCAGACAAGCTTTTCCAAAATATGTTTCTTGGGAAGGACAGGTTTATCAAATCAATAAAATCGGCCTGCACCATACTTACCGCACCGGCAAAACATTAATCCACGTTTTTTCTGTTGAAAGTTCTACTTTATTCTTTCGGCTGGTTTTAAATACCGACACGCTTCACTGGACACTGGAAGAAATTTCCGATGGAGAATCAGATTAATCTGCCTTTTAATCCAAAATCGCCGACAGTCATGCATCTTGACTTGAATTCCTGTTTTGCAACAATCGAACAGCAGGCAAATCCAAAAATCCGCGGCAAGCCTGTTGCCGTAGCCGCCTATACTACTTCCGCAGGATGTATAGTAGCACCTTCTATAGAAGCAAAAAAGCTTGGCATTAAGGTTGGCATGAGAGTTAAGGACGGTAAAATGATTTGTCCTAAATTAATCATCTTGCCGCCCGACCCTTGGAAATATAGAAATATACACATAGCTTTTCGGAAATTGCTTGCCGACTATACGGACAACGCAACACCAAAGTCCATAGATGAATTCGTACTTAATTTAGAAGGTTACCCGGCATTCAAAAAAGGCATGACAAGTGTTGCCAAAGAAATAAAAGACCGAATCAAAAAAGAAATCGGCGAGTGGATTAGCATTTCTGTAGGTATTTCAACAAACAGGTTTTTGGCAAAAACTGCAGCCGGCCTTAATAAACCGGACGGCTTGGACATAATCGACAAAAACAATTACCGGAATATCTATAAAAACCTTTCATTAACCGATTTATGCGGAATTAAAACCCGTAACGCGGCTCGGCTCAATAATATGGGTATTTTTTCCGTACTTGAGTTTTACAAAACATCCGTACATAAGTTAAAAACCGCTTTTCGTTCGATTCTGGGTTATTACTGGTATTTAAGGCTTCACGGCTGGGAAATC
>MFBN01000020.1:45273-53428 GCA_001776425.1 Candidatus Curtissbacteria bacterium RIFCSPLOWO2_01_FULL_37_9 | reverse complement strand
AAACCGGCATACGTATGAGAAGAGCAGGCTTTTGGGCAAAGGGTGTACACATTGCAATTATTTATCACGACTGGGGCTTCTGGCATAAGGGAACTTCTCTGTCTAACTTTGTGTTTGATTCCAGGGATATTTATAAAGCAGCATTCCGGATACTAAATATGAGTCCTTACCGAAAACCCGTAAGAAACCTGGCGGTTTCTGTTTTTAATCTGGAAAAAATTGCACATATACAGCTTACCTTGATTGATGATTTAGCCAAAAAGCAAAGACTTGTAAGTGCGCTTGACCGGATAAATGAAAAATGGGGAAACTTCGTAATCACGCCCGGTAAGATGATAGGCACAAATGATGTTGTAATTGACAGGGTTGCCTTTGGCGGAGTAAAAGAGCTTGAGGAAATAGTTATTAATTAATATGTGCGGTAGATACGGCTTCCAGGATCCAGACAAAATTCGGCAGTATTACGATAATTACGACTGAACCTAATTCTATAATTGCCAAAATCCACAATAGAATGCCGGTTATTTTAAAGTACGATGAAGAAAAACAATGGTTGGATCTTAATTATCCATTACCCCATAAACTGCTTGATCCCTATCCTGAAAATGATATAGAAATGTATCCGGTCCCAAATAAGGTAAATAAACCAATTAATAACTCTGGGGATATTCTCGAAAAACGGATGTAAATAATTTAATTTGAAAACACTTGCGTAAACATCCTACCGTAGACTCCCCCGTCGATTGTACCAATGCCAATTTTTTTAAAAGCAGGGTCTATGATATTGCGTCTGTGGCCTTGACTATTCATCAACCCCGTGTGGGCTCTTTGGACATTAGGGGCAAGTGCCAAATTTTCTCCTACAATTAAATATTCTATCCCAACATAATTCAGCCTATCACCTACATCTTTTCCTTCAGGTGAATAATGCGAAAAATAACCTCTTTCAAACATATCCTTTGAATGATTTCTGCCAACTTTGGCAAGTGTTTCATTCCATATCAAAGTTTTGAATCCGCGGCTAATTCTTTCTTTATTTACAAGATCAAGCATCTGTTTTTCACTTTGAAAATCTACTGTTAATTGGTTCTGGGTAAATTCAAGAGGGATCGAACCTTTATCTTCGGGTTTTATCGTTAGAAAAGTAAGGCTTTGTCTGGTTATCGGCCCAAAAATACTATTAAATGGGCGTTCTAAAACAATTGCCTGATTTATTAGAATTGACCCGATTTTTGAGTCGAAAATATTCTTTTTAATATCCGGTCTTATTGGCAAAGAAACCGTCAATAGAAGTACAAATGACATAAAAAGCAATGTGTTTATGGTTGAAGGAATAAATCCCAGTAATTTGTTTATTCTTGATGTTGCAAGTTTAGAAATAATCCTAGAAAAAAATTTAGCAAAAAATGAAAAAAACAGAGCCTCGAAAATCAGCCAGATTAGTAAAAATCCAATAGGGTTTGCTAATATTTTGGGAATATTTATTAATTTAACTAATAATTGAGCAAGCTGAGAATAAAAAATTAATGCCATTATTAAGGAAACAAAAAGTCCAATAAAATCCGCAATCTGAACAAATAAGCCTCTTTTTAAGCCTCCGGCTGCAAAAAATAAAGCAACTGTCACAATTATTAAATCTGTTAGATTCATAAAAAAGTGATCAGCTTAGTACATTAAACAGAATTCGCAATTTCTGCGAAGATTTTCTGTCTATGAGTATTCTACCAGATTTAATTTGGTGGTTACAACCAGAATTAGCTTCAAAAACTCCCGAGATTAAAAAATAAAGCACTTTTCCTTATTATTTATCTCTTTTTAATTATGGTTACATACGGGCTTTTTCTGTATAATAAAGTACAATAACTATTTTTAACTAAGATGGCAGAAAATAAGATAAGATTGCCAAGACTTTTAAATATTAACCAAGTAGCAAAAATACTAGGAGTTGTGCCCACAACACTAAGAAGGTGGGATAATAGTGGAAAATTAAAAGCTATAAGGATTGGCAATAAGCGTGGGGTTGGAGAAAGACGATACCGAAGGGAAGATATTATTAAATTGATAACAAAAGGTTCGGATAACTTATAAGGTTTATTATTTGTCTTTATCAAAATTCGTGAGAGGAGAAATAATTACATGAAAAGTATCTTGTATTCATTCAAGCATTTTAAATTTGATATTTTAACCACTCTTTCAACCATCGGTTTGTTACTTCTTGCTTTCCTACTTTGGCAAAATCAGTTAACACTAATGCTTACATCGGTTCTTATGGCTACAATTTTTCTGGTGATCGTTATCTACTTAAAAGTAAAAGAGAAAGATTTTTACTTTATTTCATTAACAAAAAGAGAAGACAAAGAAGATTGGATTGGAGATGGAAAATTTGAGTATTCAAGGGTTAGTAAATGTTTTCAAATTACTCAGGCAAGTCCTGGCTGCATTTACGCTAAATGCCTAAACTGGAGTGACTATAAATACGAATTTGAATTTAAGTTGAGGAAAAAATGCCTTGGCGCGGTGCTTCGAGCAGTAAATTTATCTAACTACGTTATGATGCAGATAACTCCAAAAGGTATAAGACCACACGTACTCGTTAATGGAGGATGGATGGCTTGGGAAGCTAATGCTGTAAATATGGAATTCCATGAAGAGTTATCTTTTGAAGAATGGTATAAATGTCAACTTGTATGCGATAAGAATACAATAAGTATAAAAATAACTCATAAGAAAGAAAAAATTTTAGATAGGGAATGGCAGTTGCCTCAAGGATCCCTAGCCTTCGCTTTTAAAGAAAATGAGGAAGACATTAAGCCAATCACTATACCCTTTCCAATAAATCTGGAATATGGTTCAGCTGGATTTAGGAACTTTGGCGACGAGAAGGCCTTAGTCAAAAATGTTTTGTTGGAGAAAATTTAAAATGGTAAACTTAAAGCTATACCACAGACTTTCTGTTAATTTTTGTTATATAGTTGATTAGGATCAAATGGAAATGGATAAACGGACACCTATTGATAGATTAAATTACAAAGGGAATCTTGACCTTGTAGTTGGTCGTCTTTGTACTGCTTATCGGGTTGGAAAACCTACTGATTTTTCTGTAATAGATATTGGTTACGAAGACTGCAATGTAGTTATTACTACTCCAAAAGATAAATATGTAGCAAAAATCTTCTCTAAGGGAAGATATCCACAAGACATTACTCGTTATAGTACTATCATGGAAAAAGCCGTAGAAGCAGGCGTAAATCATCCACCTTTAATAAAAACTACGGATGGAGGTGTAGTCTATACAGATTCCCAAGCTAATTCGTTATCAATGATGCTAATGGAGTTTGTTGAAGGTAAATCTTATCTTGAGCTTAATCGTGCGCCAGACGCAGAAGAATTACAAAAAGTACTTGAACAAGCAGCTAAAGTAAATCGAATTGACCACCACCCACCATATCTTTTTGATTCTTGGGCAATTCCAAATATCCAAGTAATGTTTGATAAGGTGAAGGCGTATATTAAACCTGAAGATATTGCGCTTGTTCAACAAGCTATGGCCAGATATACTGCTATTCCTGTTAATGATTTACCTCATTGTTTTGTACATGGAGATTTTACAAAGGCTAATGTATTAAAAGGAGATAACGACACGATTTATATCCTAGATTTTTCTGTCGCTAATTGGTATCCTCGGATTCAAGAATTAGCCGTTATCACTGCTAATTTACTCCACGATCCTGATAATCCTATGTCTCTTCGTGATAAAAGCGCGATGGTAAGCGATGAATATAGCAAGTTAAATCCTCTTACCGCAGCAGAACAAGATTATCTTTATGATTATGCTTTAGCAGGTGTTGCAATGGAATTCATGGGCGCTCATCAAGAAAAATATATAAATGGAAATGATACTGAAGAAACAGAATATTGGCTTAATCTTGGTCGTACAGGTTTACAAAGAGAACTAACATAACCTGCACTTTATAAATACCTTTTTACTCTCTTGGCGGAATTGTTCTAATACCAAAATTAGCAAAGCTAAGTTTATCCCTCTATTTTCTGACCCATCGCTAACCTAAAAAGTTTTAACCTTCAAATGAGGAAGGCGGTGATGGTCAATGTTACCTCTTGATGTAATTAAAAAATATTATCCTGATTTATCAGATGATGATTTAAAGAAAATACAAGAATTTATTTACCAGTTGTGTTGCGGGTTAATGCAGCATTTTTATGGAGAAGATTGGGATGAGGATATTGAGGACTTAAATTTAGAAAATAAAGAAGACTGATGCAACAATCTAATCATTAGTTCGAATCCCGCTGGGGTTGTATGTTTTAAGACTATTTTTAACCAATTTTTCAGACAATATCGAGGCTAAAAGCCTCTAAAGTCACAAATATCATTGGGTGACCCGCACAGGACTCGAACCTGTAACCAATCGCTTAAAAGGCGATTGCTCTACCATTGAGCTAGCGGGCCATTATAAAATTTATTATATACGATCCTAATGCTGGCTATCAAACTAATTATTTTCACTTGACGTTTTCATATATATAGTTCTAAACTGAATTTAGGTTATATAAAGTATTTTTAAATATACAATTAGGGAAGGAGGTGAATAATTTGAGCTTAGAAGACCTATCTACGGCAGTTTCTTCAGCTGTTTTGACATCTCTGGCAAATTTTATTAATTTTATTCCATCTTTAGTAGGTGGATTATTTGTCTTGGTAATAGGATTGATTATAGCAGCTGTTGTTTATCGGGTTATCGTAGCCACTTTAAAAGCAGTCCAGCTTGAAAAGTATTTGGCAAAATACGGAATAGTCAAATTAGAAGGCAAAGATATCGAATGGTCGGAAATATTAGCGGAGCTGGCGCGTTGGTCAATTATAATAGTATTTTTAATTCCTACTCTGCAGGCATGGCGTCTTGATGCCTTTAATTTGGTTTTAAATAGGTTAATCTTATATATACCAAATGTAATTGTTGCGGTAATTCTGGCAATAGTTGGTTTAGTTTTTGCAAAACTCGCCTATCGCGTGGCTTTTTCCGCCAGCCGGTCATTAGGCCGTGATCTTGCAAATACAGTCGCCCTAGTAGCCCAATGGTCTTTGATTATCTTCATCGGCTTTTTGGTTTTGCACCAATTGGGTGTCGCCCAAGAGCTCTTAAGAATTTTGTTTGCGGGCCTTGTTGCAATGGTTGCAATAGCCGGAGGATTATCATTCGGTTTGGGTGGTCAAAGTACGGCCAAATCGATATTGGAATCTGTTTTGAATAAATTCAAAAAGTAAATTTTAAGATTCCTAAATTAGACCGTTCTGTGTTAAAATCGCAATTCGAATAGGTCTGATTAACCAAAGTTAAAAGGGTTGATTATTTTAAGGCTCTATCGTCTAGCGGTTAGGACGGCACCCTTTCAAGGTGCAAACAGGGGTTCGATTCCCCTTAGGGCCACAGAGTTTTTTAGCTTCGGAAATTGACTACCCCAAGGTATTAAATGAAACTTGAGCTTTGACTTAAAGAATTTGTTAAAATTGCTTTGTGACAAAACCTTATAAGTCTGGGACTTTCAAAGTTACTGACGGACATGTTCTAAATTACGAGTTATTTGGTAACCCCAGAGGTATTCCTGTTTTATATCTTCATGGTGGCCCAGGTTCCGGTTACAACGATAAACACAAAAGTTATTTCAATCCTAAAAGATATAATGTAATTTTTTATGACCAGAGAGGTTCAGGAAAAAGTACTCCATTTGCTTCTATCCACGAAAATACCACCCAAAAACTAATACAAGATATCAAAGCACTCCTAGACTTCCTTGGATTTAAAAAGGTTATTGTTTTTGGAGGCTCGTGGGGGGCTACGCTTGGTCTTATATTTGTAATTGAGCATAAAGAATATGTTTCTGCACTAATAGTTTGGGGGGTATTTTTAGGAACAAAGGGAGACATTAAACATTATTATCAAGGTGGAGTTAAAAAGTTTTTTCCAGAGCGTTGGGAACGATTTGTTGGTCTTGTTCCTATTAGTGAAAGAAAAAACATTCCTTCTTACTACTTAAAGAGAATGTCTTCAAGTTCAAAAGATTCCGACAAATATGCGTTTGAGTGGGCTTTCTATGAGTCTTCATTTCTTGCTATGAGCATGACTGAAAAAGAAATTATTGATGACCTAAATGAGTTTCCATATAAAGCACTTTGTATTCTTGAAGCATACTACATGACAAATAACTGTTTTCTTCCTAACAACTACATTCTTAAAAACGCCTCCAAGCTTTCTGGAATTCCAACATCTATAATTCAAGGAAGATATGATTTTATTTGCCCTTCAGTAAACGCCTATAATCTCCACAAAAAAATAAAAGGCTCAAAACTTTCATTTGTAAACGCTGCCCATTCAGCAACAAAAGAAAAAGCAATTAAGGAAAAGATAATTAGTGAGTTAGAAATAATAGCAAATCTTGTTCAACTTCCGAGTGGGTGATAGTTTGAACTTGGTTTTGAAGATACAGCCAAAGCTGAGTATAACGACTTGAATTCAGTGAATATCTGGTTCCATTGCGTAGCCCTTAGGGCCACAATTTACAAACTTTTAGACTCTTGATCGATTAATTCCTGAAATTGGGATTGTTGGAGTACTCCGGGATATTTTTGGCCGTTTATAAAAAAAGTCGGCGTTGAAGAAACTCCAACTTTATTTCCATCCGCATAATCTTGGTTAACCGAGGTAATTACATTAGTCATATCATCCTTAAATTTTTGAACATCAAGTTCAAGATCTTTGGCATAACCCTCAAAAACTTCTTTTGGTTTGTTAGATTCCGACCACTCAGACTGCTTTTCATAAAGAAGATCGTGCATTTCCCAGAACTTTTCCTGTAAACCGGCTGCTTCGGCTGCCTGGGAAGCTATTTTGCCGTTTTTATGTGAAGACAAAGGGTAGTAACGATAAACAAAAAAGACTTTATCTGTACTTTCTTCTATTATCTTTTTAACGATTGGATAAGCAACTCTACAGGCAGGACACTGAAAATCGGCAAACTCGACTATTTTAAAGGGAGCATTTGGGTCTCCGATAGCATGTCTGGCGTCTCCTGATAAAACAGCTTGATCTGTAACTCCTCCCACTTCACTTTTCTGACCACTACTTCTGCCCAATAGAAATACGCCGGCCACAATTATCAGAATCGTCGATAGGCCAATTCCAACAAAAAACTTCGTATTGGTATTCATTTTTTAGCACTATATTTTACCAAAATAAGCATAATAAGTCCAATTATAATAAAGGCACTCATAGAAAGAAATGGTATGGTTATAAAGCCGATATATATAACCTGGATGGCACTACAGGGCTCGAGCGAGCTACAGGAAATTAGATTTATCTGTTTAAGCGCAGTCATCTGCAGTAAATATTGATAAAAACCGACAAGCGCCCCCAAAATTGACAACGGTAAGACGTAGTAAGCGACATTTTTATCTTTTCTAATTATTGCCACTGCTAAAATAATTGCTATAGGAAACATAAAAATCCGTTGATACCAACATAGTACACAAGGTGTCCAATGTTTAATTTCTGAAAAATACAAGCTGCCCAAAACTGCAATCCATGCTTGGATAAAGCCGATATAAAGCGCATAATTTCTAATATAGCTAATGAGATTTTTCACTGTTGTCCTAATTTAAAATTTAAAAAAAAGCAACTGCAATAAAGATATTGTGATTTTATGAATAATGCAAGTATTGAGTCTGTTTTTTTTATAATCTATAATAATTAACAATAAATATAATATACTTTTCTTCTAAAATAACATAAGTGACTGAAAAATTATTCCGGAATATTCCTGATAGAGTTAATTCATCAAATAAAATTGAGGATGCAGCAGACGGAAAAAACTGTCAGCATTACTGGAAAATAGAAAGTCCCCAAGGAGAAATGTCTTTGGGAATATGCAAACATTGCAAAGCGCAAAATTTGTTCAGAAATTATTCGTCGGAAATTGGCCAGAGTAATTATCAATTTAATAATAGAGCTGTTCTACGTAAGTTATATACTAAAAATATGTTCAGTTATAATAAAATTAATCCTGATTATGATGATGGAGGTGATTTAGATGGCTAAAGTCACCATGTACACCACAACAACATGCCCATTTTGTAAAATGG
>MFBN01000020.1:36140-45265 GCA_001776425.1 Candidatus Curtissbacteria bacterium RIFCSPLOWO2_01_FULL_37_9 | reverse complement strand
TATTTGGATTCAAATAATATCCAGTATAGCGAAGTGCTTGTTGATCAAAACCACAATGAAGCTCAAAAAATGATCGATCTCTCTGGTCAGCTTGGTGTTCCGTTTACCGTAATTGAAAAAGACAACGGCCAAGTTGTTAAAATACTTGGATTTGATAAACCTAAAATAGAAGAAGCTCTCAAAGTTACTTCAAAATAACTATTACACTTGATAGTTTCAACTTAATACTTAATACTTAAATTATGCGTATATCTTTTTATGGAGCTTGCCGAGAGGTTACGGGATCGAATATCCTGATTGAGGAAAACGGTCACAAAATAATTTTGGAATGCGGCAATTTTCAGGGAAGTAAATTTGCAGAAGAAAAAAATTACTCGGCATTCTCCTATGATCCGAAATCAATAGATACGGTGATTATCGGTCATGCCCACCTGGATCACACAGGCAGATTACCAAAACTTATAAAAGAAGGATTCACCGGAAAAATATATTCAACACCCCCTACTAAAGAACTTACCAGACTTGTTCTTGAGGATAGTGAAAAACTAATGCGAGAGGAATCTGAAAAAAATCATCATGCTCCTTTATACTCCAAAGAAGATGTTATAAAAGTAATCAGACAATTTGAAACGATAACATATAACCAAACTGTTAATTTAAATAACGAATTTAAGCTTACTTTTAAAAATGCCGGTCATATTTTAGGATCCGCAATAACTGTTTTGGACATCGGCTCAAAAAGGCTTATTTATACAAGCGATTTGGGTAATACTCCTTCTTTGCTTTTGGATTCTCCTCAAATTATAGAAGCCGGTGATTATTTAATTTGTGAAAGTACTTATGCAGCAAGAGTCCACGAAGATTTAAATAAACGCACGGAAAAATTAGCAGAAGTTATTAATTCAACCATTATAAACAACGGAGTACTTTTAATACCTTCATTCGCTATAGAACGTACTCAAGAAATGCTCCATGATATAGAGCATTTCTGCAATGTCCAAAATTGTGAAAAACCAAAATTTTTCCTTGACAGCCCCTTGGCAGAAAAAGTTACTGCGGTTTTTGGACAATTTCCAGATTATTTAAGCGAAAAATTAAATAAAACTCATTACGACAAAGACTTTTTTGGTCTTGACAGGCTACATTTAATCTCGTCTGTTGAAGAATCTAAAAATATTAAAAGCATTCCTAATCCTAAAATAATCATTGCCGGTTCGGGAATGATGAACGGCGGCAGAATACTTTTTCATGCTATGGATTATTTGGGAAATAAAAATAACATTCTTTTATTTATCGGATATCAGGCATTCGGAACTTTGGGAAGAAGGATTTATGAGGGAGAAAAAGAGATTAAAATATACGGTAAAAAAATTAAAATTAATGCGCAAATTAAAGCCATTGGTTCGTACAGCGCCCATGCAGACCAACCTCAGCTTTTAAATTGGATTAATAATGTTAAAAATCTTAAAAAGATTTTTATCGTGCACGGAGAAAACGAACAAGCTTTAGAATTTGCAAAAGCAATTAACAGTAAATTCAAAATAATCGCCGATATACCCCAATTAGGAGAAACTTTTTATTTGTAATTAATTTTTATATCTAAATTCAATGGCTATTATTATTCCGGGAATTCTAACTAATGATGAGAAAGATTATCAACAAAAACTTAAAAAGGCCGAAGGTGTAGCAGATCTAATCCAAATAGATGTTATTGATGGTATATTTGCCAACAATATTACCGTAGGAACAGATGTTATAAAAAAAAACCCCACATCGGCAATGCTCGAAATTCAACTAATGGTTATCGAGCCCAAAAAGTACCTTATACCGTTGGTTTCTTTGCAATTCGTAAGCCGGATTATCATACCGTTTGAAACCAACAATTTATTGCGGGAAACTATTTATCAAATTAAAAATAATCAAAAGCAGGTAGGAATTTCATTGAATCCGCAAACGCCTATTAATGCAGCGTCAAACCTGTTTACCGAGATTGATTTATTATCCTTATATGCCGGCACACCGGGGTTTAGCGGACAAAAATTTCAAAAGCATATTTTACAAAAAATTCGCCAGTCAAAGGACATGATGCCAAATTTGCCGGTTGAAGTAGATATAGGGGTTAATTTTCAAACAGCCTCCGAAATTGCAGAAGCAGGCGCTGATTTTTTAGTGGCAACATCCGCTCTTCATAATGCCCCAGATTTTCAATTAGCTTACCAAAAACTTGCCAAGCTTGCTTCCAATTTACAATAATTAAATAATAATGTCCCAAATAAAAAAGGTTACTATTTTTGGATACGCGGATGCCAACCCAGACGACGAACTCTACAAAACTGCCTTTAATGTAGCAAGGCTCTTGGCACAAAAAGGGTACACTATTGTCAATGGGGGTGGTCCGGGTGTCATGAAAGCTTCTACATTAGGTGCAAAAAGCGTAAACGGCAAAGCAATTGGTGCTACATTTTTCCCCAAAGACATCCCTATTTTTGAAGGACGGGACGAATCAAATACTGTAGATGAATTAATTGTTGTTGATACGTATTTGGAAAGAACTTTAAAATTATTAGAACTGGGGCAAATCTATGTAATTTTCAACGGCGGAACAGGTACAATCTCCGAATTCGGTATGGCTTGGGGATTAGCCCGTCTTTATTTCGGACACCACAAACCTCTTATTTTGTACGGGAACTTTTGGCAGGAAATAATCTTCGCATTTACCAAAGGTATGTATATAAGACCCGAGGAAAGACAGGTATTTAAGATAGTCAATAATCCAAATGGAGTAATTGAAGCAATCGATGAATTTCAAGATATAATTGATAAACAAAAACATATTCATAAAAAACCGATTTTTTCGATATAAAATCAAGTTAAGATCTGCCCAATGGATAAAAACGTAATATTCGACATAATCACAATCGGAGACTCGACTATCGATACATTCATAAAAATACATGATGCAACAGTCGAATGTGACCTCAATCAGGAAGAATGCAAAATTTGTGTCAGGTACGGTGACAAAATACCGGTTGATGCAATTGGCAGTGGTGTCGCAGGCAATGCTGCAAATGTTGCTGTCGGCTGTACCAAACTCGGTTTAAATACTGCAATTTATACAAATCTAGGCAGTGATAATACCGCTTCTACAATTAAAAAGACACTTGAAGAAAACGGGGTTAAAAGCGACTATATTGTAATCAATAAAAACAAAGAGTCGAACTTGTCTGTTGTAATAACTTTTCAAGGGGAAAGAACTGCTTTCGTTTATCACCAGCCGTGGGACTATCATTTACCCAATTTAAAACCTTGCTCATGGCTGTATTTAACATCTGTTGCGGAAAATTTTACAAATTCTAATTTAATGGATGAAATATACCATTATGTAGAGAAAATAAAATGTAAATTTGCTTATAATCCCGGTACTTTCCAGCTAAAAGCAAATGTTCAAAGATATCCCAGACTTTTAGAAAAATGCGAGGTGTTTATTGTAAATTATGAGGAAGCAAAAAAAATTCTAAATATTTCTCTTCATGAAAAAGTTGAACCGAAAGATTTGCTAAGCAAACTGCTTCTTTTAGGCCCTAAAACAGTGGTGATTACCGATGGTGCGCATGGATCGTACGCAAGTGACGGAAATACCAATTTGAAAGCCGGTATTGTTCATGTTGAAGTTATGGAAAAAACCGGAGCCGGAGATGCATATACCAGCGGATTATTATCAGCTCTTTGTTTGGGGCGTCCGTTAGCCGAGGCGATGATTTGGGGAACAGTTAATTCCGCATCAGCAATACAACTGCTTGGACCACAAAACGGTTTATTAAACAATGACCAAGCTAATACTCAAAGCAGTAAATTAATAGAAACATTGGTTAGTACATTTTAAGAAAGCTCAATATGCCTACAGTTTACGTTACCAGAAAAATTCCTGATGTAGGACTGCAATTGCTTAAAAAAAAGCACTTCAGGGTGGATTTAAATCATAGTGACCAGAATTTATCTGAAGAAGATTTAAAAAAACTGGTTTCAAAATATGATGCAATCATCACCTTAGTTACCGATAAGATAGACAGACAAATTTTAGCCCAGGCATCGCCAAATTTAAAAATTATCTCGAATTTCGGAGTAGGTTACGATAATATTGATATTTTAGAAGCAAAAAGAAAAGGTGTGATAGTTACCAATACCCCGGGTGCTGCCAGCGAGTCTGTGGCCGAACATGTGTTTATGCTATTTCTTTCCTGTTTAAAACAGGTAATTGCAGCCGACAGATTTGTCCGGCTGGGAAAATATAAAAAATGGGATCCGTTCGGATTTATATCACCCCAAATGTGGGGTAAGACTATTGGTATAATCGGTTTGGGCAAAATTGGAACTTTTGTCGGCAATATAGCCTATAACGGATTTAAAATGGACATTTTATATTACGACACATCCAGATCAGAGGATTTTGAAATATTAACCGAAGCTAAATATTCTGACATGGAATTAATCTTCAAAAAAGCCGACTTTATTACTCTTCATGTTCCCCTAACCCCACAAACATTTCATTTAGTCGGTAAAAAACAACTTGATTTTATGAAAAATTCCGCAATATTAGTAAATACCTCAAGAGGGGCAGTTATAGACGAAGAAGCGCTAGTAGAGGCTTTAAAAACACAAAAAATTGCAGCAGCCGGTTTAGACGTGTATGAACATGAACCGGATATTTCACAAGATTTAATTGCCTTGGAGAACGCAGTTCTTACACCACATAGTGCTTCGGCTACTATTGAAACAAGGAATTCAATGTCAAGAATTGCCGCCGAAAACATCATTGACGTATTTGAAGGCAAGGAACCGTTTGGACTTATTAAAGCTAAATAATATCAGGCAATACTTTTTGATATTGCAGAAAAGCACTTAATTCTGCTTTTTGCCTTTTTCCTAATTTGGGATAAACTTCTTGTAATAAATCTACTAGTACCCGATTATACATTTGAGCAATACCACCCTCCGGAACATGCCTGTTTTTTAAAATTTGAATTTCATTTTTAACTTTTCTTACAATTTCTAAAGGAGTAATTTTAGCTTTTTTGGCATTTATTATCTTTTTTCTAAAATTTGCTTGAGTTCTTTCAACATCCAACTCATTACTAAATAAGAATTCTGCATATCCGCCTGCTTCTTCTTCGACATAATTAGATCGGCTAATACCCCAGGCTTTTAGAGCTGTTAAATAAGCAAGCCTGGCTTCCTCTTGCCACCAGCTGGATACTGTATTTTGTTCTTCAAACTCGCCAGATGATTGCGGATAACGTCTTTCCCTGGTTTCCAGCTTTGTTTTACCGGATTTAAGAGATGTTGCCAGTATAACTTCAGTAAACGGAAATTTCGCCTGGTTTCGTAATTTTTCTGACATGAGCATAAATTATACTACCTTATTTAAATTTCTGCATTATTTAAATTTCTGCATTCTTGATTAAAGAAAGTTGCGGCCTGTTTTGATCAGTCAGGTCTACAGAGACAACGTCAATTCTCTCATGCAGTGGTAAATTCGATGCTTTACGATTAACCTTATAGAATTTGGCTGCTCTTTCTAAGAATTTAAATTTGCTTTTATTAACTGATTCTTCAGGCCTTCCGAATCTTAAATTAGTACGGGTTTTGACTTCAATATAGACAAGTGTTTGGTTATCGATTGCAATAATATCAATTTCACCCCCTCGTATACGAAAATTGCGCTCTATAATTTTGTATCCATTATTAGTGATAAAATTACAGGCTAAATCCTCGCCTTTTTTGGCAATAAACTGTTTATTCATTATCTAAAAATTTTAGCTTAAAAGACGTACGATGTATTTTCGAAAAACCACGGGTTTTAATTGCTTCTTTGTGAAATTTAGTCCCGTATCCTTTGTTTTTAGCAAAACCATACGATTTATAAATCCTTGACAGTTTTTTCATGAGATTATCTCTATATACTTTAGCTATAATCGAGGCTGCGGCAATTGTAACTGATTTTTCGTCGCCCTTTATAATAGCCATTTGATTTTTCCGGTTGACATGTTTTATATAAAAAGCATCTACAAGAATGTAATCCGGTTTAACAATTAATTCTTTGAGGCATTTTCTAAAAGCCATTTGAGATGCATTGCCTATGCCCAGTTTATTAATTTTCGCGACGCTAATCTTGGCAATTGAGTAACCAATCGATTTGTCCTTAATTAATTTATCAAATCGTTTTCGTAAATGCGGTTTTATTTGTTTGGAATCACCAAAGTTTTTCGGAATTTCAAAATCCAAAGGTAAGATTACGGCAGCGGCAACTACCGGACCTGCCCATGATCCGCGTCCGACTTCGTCTATACCTGCCAACGATTGATAACCTTTTTGCCAAAAAGAAGATTCTATGGAAAAATCAGGTGCTATCATTTCCGTTTCCGGAGATAGTAAAGCTTTGCTCGTCTGCTTGTATTTTTTTTCAATACTTTAATTTTCTCTATTGTAGGAGACGCAAGAGGAAAAATTCGCTCAACAGCAATGTTACTGCTGGCAATTTTACGCACACAAAATGTCTTGTTGGTTCTATCCCCACGTATGGAAATAACAACACCTTCAAAAGGCGCAGTACGCACTTTTATCCCATCAAGAGGTTGAAAAAATATCTTTACCAAATCACCAACTTGAAAATCTGCTTGTTCCATAAGATGCTAGTATATCGGCTAATAATTATATTTGCAATCAACTTATATAACTTGGCAATCTAATTCCAAAAGTTCATTTTCCAGATTCGAATTTAGATAAATACCGAAAGGAACAGAAAATTTTTTCTTTACCCCATTATCTCCGGATAACACTAAACAAGCTACCGTATCACCGGAATTTTGCTTTAATAATTTATAAATTTTACCAAGCAATATTCTGTCAGCGTTTTTAGGAAGTATTATTTCCAAATCGCCTTTACCAGCTTCAGATTTTTTAATGGCCTCATTAAGCGATAATATTTTTTCGGCTATCACGATCGGGGCCTGATCGGATAATTCAAGTTTTCCCCAAATTATTATGATCTGGTCAGGTAAAATGTAATTTTTAGAGACTTGATAAACTCTTGGAAATACCAAAACTTCTATGGTTCCGGAAATATCCTGTAGTTTTAGAAAACACATCTCCTCTTTTTTAATCTTTGTAAAAGTTCTCCTGACAGATGATATAAAACCTCCGATTTTAATTTTAGAATCAGAAGATATATGCATATCTAAATCATTGATATTGACAGTAGTTAACTTGGCAATTTGTGAAGAAACTTTGGTTAAAGGATGCTCTGTTAAATAAAAACCTAAAAGTTCCCTCTCCCATGACAATATTTCTTCTTTAGGTGCTTCACTAATAGATAATGTTCGTATATTTTTTGACCCGGGTATATCTGTGCTGATTAAAGTTTTATCGTCAAATAAACTTCCCTGACCTGTAGCAATTGTTTTGGATAAAGAGGCTCCGGAAGTTCTAATATCATCTAATATTTTAAGCATGGCATTTCGGCTTCCAAAATTATTCATAGCACCCGCTTTAATAAGGCTTTCTAAAGTTTTTCTATTAACTACTCTTAAATTAACTCTGGTCACAAAATCGTTCAGATTATTAAAATCACCTTTTTCTTCTCTTTCCGACAGAATAGCTTCAATAGCAGCTTTACCAACGTTTTTAATTGCCGAAAGACCGAATCTGATTCCTCTTTTCCCTGTAATTTTCTCGATTTTAAATCCGGTTTCAGAAAAATTTACATCGGGGGGAAATATTAGAATATTCATTCTGCCACATTCGGCTACTGCAGCTGCAATTTTATCCGGATCATCTGATTCAGCAGTCATAACTGCGGCCATATATTCAACCGGATAATTGCTTTTCATATAAGCGGTTTGGTAGGCAATAATTGCATATGAGGCAGCATGTGCTTTATTGAACCCGTATGCAGCAAACGGTTCGATTATTTTAAACAATTGATCTGCTTTTTCCTCCGACATCCCATTTTTAATACAGCCATTAGTGAATTTTTCTTTTTGTTTGGTCATTTCTGCCGGTATTTTTTTACCCATTGCTTTACGAAACTTATCAGCTTCTTCCCACGTATATCCAGCCAGATTAATAGCAGTCAATAAAACATCATCCTGATAAACGATCACTCCATAGGATTCTGTTAAATAATCAGCCATTCTGGGATCAAAATATTTTATTTTTTGGTGATTATGCTTTCTTTCTATAAATTCCGGAATCGAATTCATCGGACCCGGACGGAAAAGTGAAATCATAGCCATTATGTCAAAAATTGTAGTAGGTTTCAGTTCCTTGAGATATCTCGTCATACCTGAACCTCCCAACTGAAACAATCCCATGGTTTCCCCTTTTGACATTATTTCGAATGCTTTTGGATCATCAAGCGGAAGTGTAGATAAATCTACTTTCTCTCCTCTGGTACTGGCTACAATTTCTACAGATTGTCCCAAAATCGATAAATTCCTTATCCCTAAAAAATCCATTTTCACAAGTCCCGCGTCTTCAATATCATACATATCATATTGGGTAATTATTTTCTGGTTACTGGTCTCCAATTGCAGCGGTGTGAATTGGGTTAATTCCGTAGGTGATATAACTACTCCGGCCGCATGAACGGATACGTGCCTGGCATTACCTTCAACTTTCTCTGCTAGATCCAGTAATTCTTTTGTTTGGTTATCCTGAAGATACAATTTTCCCAACTCTTTATTAACCTGTTTAGCTATTTCCAAAGACATATGAAAACCCTGAGCACCGATTGGAACCATTTTGGCTATTTTGTCTGCATTTGAATAGGGCAATCCCATTACCCTGGCAACATCCCGTACTGCAGCCCGTGCCATCATTGTTCCAAATGTACCAATTTGAGCAACTTTATCCGTACCGTATTTATTCCTAACATAAGTAATAACCTCATCACGCCTGTTATCCGCAAAATCTACATCAATATCAGGTAATGTCGGACGATACAAATTAAGAAATCTCTCGAAAGGTAATTTAAAATAAAGGGGATCAACAGTAGTAATACCTAAAGAATATGAAACTAAACTGCCGGAAGCCGAACCCCTGGTTGTAGAAATAATTCCTTTTGAACG
>MFBN01000020.1:30747-36113 GCA_001776425.1 Candidatus Curtissbacteria bacterium RIFCSPLOWO2_01_FULL_37_9 | reverse complement strand
TAAAAAATACGTGGAATAGCCTTTTTTAAAAATTACAGATAATTCGTAATCAAGCCGTTCCTTAATGTCCTTTGTTACTTTTTTGACTTTTTTCTTAATACCTTCAAAGCACAGCTTTCGTAAATAATCATCGGGTGAAGTTTGAGACGGTACATCATATTTCGGAAAAGCAATTTTTCCCAAATTGATTTCAATGTTTATTTTTTTTGCAATTTCTAAAGAATTAGCAATCGCCAAAGGTGCATCTTCAAATAGATCTTCCATTTCTTGAGTATTTTTTAAGTAATAAGTCGGTGAATCAATCATTCTCAAACGTTTAATATCTGAAAGATTTTTGCCGGTTTGAATACAAACTATAGCATCCTGAGCAGGTGCATCTTCCGACAGAACATAATGAACGTCATTCGTGGCAACAAATGGAATACCAATTTTTTTGGCCAAATGTTTTATTCCAAGGGTAATTTTAGACTCTTCGCTTGCCATATGGTTTAAATCTACATATATTGGTGAATTCGGATCATGCATATTTTTAAATTTATCGAATAAATGCTTTTGGGTTTCCAGGTAAAAATTCTTTTTGCCGAAAATCTGAATATATTCACGGGTTATTTTTTCTGCAAGGTTTAGATTCCCTTGTATAATTGCTTTGGCTATTTCCGATGAATTACATCCGGATAAAGCAATTAGACCTTTTGAATATTGATTAAGAGTATTTTTATCCACTCTGGGTCTGTAATAAAATCCTTCCAGATAAGAGATGGTTACCAGTTTCATTAGATTTTGATAACCTTCAAAATCTTGGCTTAAAACAGTCAAGTGAGAATTTTCATTATCCTTACCAGGCTCTTTATTATTCAAGTTTCTGGGAGCAATATACATTTCACACCCGATTATCGGATTTAAATTTTCTCGCTTGCACTCCTTGAAAAATTTGATAGCTCCGTAAAGCGCACCATGATCAGTAATGGCCAAATGCCGCATCCCAAATAGTTTCGCTTGCCTAACTAATTTTTGGATTTTAGACAGTCCGTCAAGTAGTGAAAACTCACTATGAACATGCAAATGGACAAATTCTGCCATATTAAATCTGTTTATATATATTAACTTTGAAAATACCCGTAATTTTATCGAATAAAATCATTTATTTAATTTCTTCAAAATAAGTTCTTTAGCTAGATGCGGAGATGCTTGCCCTTGAGTTTTTTTGTGTAATTGACCGATTAAGAAACCGATACTTGCCGTTTTACCTGCTTTATAATCCTTAACTGCCTGCTGATTGGCTAAAAGTACTTTAGACACTAATAAGTCAAGTTCGTCCGGTGAAATAGATTTGATTTTCATTAATTTAAGTAGATTTTTTGGAGTATTACCGGTTTTTATCATCTGATTAAATATTTCTTTTGCAGAAGAGTTGGTAATTTCTCCGGAATCAATTAAATATAATAATTCTGCCAAAGAAGCCGGTAAAATATCCAGCTGGCTGATTTTTTGATTACTCTGGGCTAATCTTCTTAGAAGCTCGCCTATAATCCAGTTTGCAATTTTTTTTGGAGTATTTTTCTTATAAGCAATATTTGCCTGTTCAAAAAAATTAGCAATATCAACATCATTAGTGATGATATCTACATCATAAGCAGATAACCCATATTGTTTTTGAAATCTTTTAATTTTTTCAGCCGGTAATTCGGGAATTTTAGTCTTTAACTTGGAAATAAATATTTTATCAAACTGCATTGGCACCAAATCAGGCTCGGGGAAATATCTATAATCATGTGCCAATTCCTTGCTTCTTTGACTAACTGTCTGTTTTTTTACTTCGTTCCAGCCTCTTGTTTCCTGTTGAGGTATTTTGCCGCTGTCTAAAATTATTGTCTGTCTTTCGATTTCATACTCAATCGCTGCTTGGGCAAATTTAAAAGAGTTAATATTCTTAAGTTCAATTTTATATAACGGTAAGATTTTATCCCCTGCATTTCTTAAAGAAACATTTGGTTCAATCCTCATACTTCCCTTTTCCATATCCGCGTCCGAAATCCCCAAATACCTAACTATTTGCTGAAGCTTTTGGGCATAATCCCTGGCCTCGTCTGAAGAATGCATATCAGGTTCAGAAACTATTTCAACTAAAGGTACACCGCTCCTGTTAAAATCTATAAGAGTCACACTCCGGTTGTTTATTGTAGCATGAGTTAATTTGCCGGTATCTTCTTCAAGGTGTGCTCTGGTGATATTAATTTTCTTCGGCTGTTCAACCTGATTTTTAATATAAATAAAACCATTACTGGTTAATGGTTGATCATATTGAGAAATTTGGAATCCTTTTGCCAAATCTGGGTAAAAATAGTTCTTACGATCAAATTTATTACTCAATTGAATGTTACAATTTAAAGCCAACCCTAGTTTTTGTACAAGTTTTATACTCTCTACGTTCGCTTTTGGCAATGCACCCGGTAATCCCAAACATATAGGACATGTATGTGAATTAGGGCGGGCTCCGAAATATTCTGCAGAGCATTGACAAAACATCTTGCTATTTGTCTTAAGTTCAATATGAATCTCCAATCCAATAACTGCTTCATATTTTCTTAAATTCATGTTTTTTCCTTCATCTGAAAATTTATTTCAGAAAAACCACCTATGGTATAAACTAAGTATATCAAAGCAATTGATTGTTATTACTAACTCATATTTCATATTTTTGGTGACTTTAGATACCATTTTGTTTCCTGCTCATAGGCGAAACCAACTTGATAAAGCATTTTCTCCGAAAAATCGGGGCCTATTATTTGCATTCCCACAGGTAAACCCGGATCAGAACCATTGTTAGAATTTTTGACAAAACCGCACGGTACAGCCAAAGAAGGTATACCTGCTAAGTTAGCATTCACAGTGAAAATATCAGACAAATACATAGAAATCGGATCGTTTTTCTTTTCACCAATTTTAAATGCGGGTGTTGGAGAAACCGGGCATATCAAAACGTCGATTTTCTTAAAGGCATTAAGAAAATCTCCTCTTATAAGTCTTCTTACCTTCATCGCTTTAAGATAAAAAGCATCATAATAGCCGGCAGAAAGGGCAAAAGTTCCTAATATGATCCGCCTTTTAGCTTCAGCACCGAATTTGCTACGGTCAAAACCAAAACGGATTCCATCATATCTGGCCAGATTTGAGGATACTTCGGAGGTTTGTATTACATAATAGACAGCAACACCATATTCGGTATGAGGTAATGAAACATCAATAACTTTAGCTCCAAATTTCTCCAGTATTTTGACTGCAGAAAGAATTTTTCCCTTAATTTCAGAATTGAGACTTTGAAAATATTCCCGGGGAATACCGATTTTTAGTCCTTTTACTCCTTTATCAATATCGCTTACGTAATCATCAGTAGGTTTTTGGGAAGTGGTTGAATCAAAAAAATCAAAACCGGCAGTTACATTCAAAACCAAGGCATTATCAAACACAGTTTTGGTAATGTGACCCATCGTGTCCAAAGAAGAGGCCATGGAAATCACTCCATAACGGGAAACACGACCATAAGTAGGCTTTAAACCAACCAGATTGCAAAAAGTGGAAGGTAGTCTAATAGAACCACCGGTATCTGTACCTGTGGCCGCAAGAGATGCGCCTGTTGCCACAGCTACAGCCGAACCTGACGAGGAACCTCCTGAAACCCGAGAGGGATCATAAGGATTTTTTGTTAACCCAAAATCGGAATTTTCCCCGCTTGCACCATGGCCCCAGGCATCTAAATTAGTCTTTCCTATAGTAATAGTATAAGCGTTGTTAAGACGCGATATAACAGTTGCATCATATACAGGTACATAATTTTCCAAAACTCTTGATCCGGCAGTCGTTCTTATACCTTTGGTTGAAAATAGATCTTTGACTGCCAACGAAATACCTGCCAAAGGTCCAAGTTTTTGGTGATCAGCTATCAACTGATCCACTTTTTTGGCCTTCATTAAAGCAGTTTCTTCGGAAATAGTTAAGAAGCTATTAAACTGATGATTAAGCTTTTTTGCCTTATCTATATATGCTTTAACAATTTCATAAACTTTAATTTTCCTTTTTGCGATAAGTTTTGAAGCTTCTTGTATAGTATAATTATGAATTATCATTTTAGGAGTCGTTATCTTTAAAAAAATTATTTTTCTTCAAAAATTGCGTCAACTTCAAAAAATCCATTATATGTTTTAGGTGCATTTGCCAAAGCCTCTTCTTGAGTTAGTGATGGAGCAGGTTTGTCATCTCTTGTAACATTAACTAAACCGGTAACATGGCCAACAGGCTCGACTTTTTCAGTGTTCACTTTGTTTAATTGGGAAATATATCTCAAAATTTCCGGGAGCTGCTTGTTAAAAATTCTCTTCTCAGCTAAATCAAGAGGTATACTGGCGAGTTTTGCAACGTATTCGATATCAATATTAAGTGCCATGCGGGATTCAGGCTTTTTTTTCATTGCATTTGATGAAGAACCCTGATTCTTTCTTCGATTGGAGGATGTGTATTAAAAAGTTTAGCAAACCAACCAATAGCATCTTTACGATTTTTAAGCGGATTAATAATATAAAGATGGGCAGTTGCTTTATTAGCTGCCTCTAAAGGTTCTTTATCGTGTGAAATTTTAAGAAGAGCACTTGCCAAACCATCCGGATTACGGGTTAAAAGAACCCCGGAAGCATCTGCTAGAAATTCTCTTTTCCTGGAAATCGCCAACTGAATTAAAGTTGCCACAATAGGAGCCAAAATTGCCATTAATACACCAATTATCATCATTAGTTGATTACTGCCTCGTTCTTCCCGATTCCTACCTGAATAAAAAGAAATACGCAGAAAAAAATCTGCTGCCAAAGCTATAGTTCCTACTAAAATAGAAACTATAGTCATCATCCTAGTATCGTAATTGCCTACATGAGAAAGTTCATGAGCGGTTACTCCTTCCAGTTCAAGCTTAGTCAATTTATCTAAAATGCCTTTGGTAAAAGCAATAGCAGCATGTTTTGGATCTCTACCGGTGGCGAATGCGTTAGGAGCACTGTCATTTATGATATAGATTTTAGGCATAGGAAGACCTGAGGCTATACAAAGATTTTCAACAGTTCTAAATAAAGTCGGATTATCTTTTATTTGAATTTGTTTGGCTTGAGAAATTGCCATAACCATCTTGTCACTATAATAATAGGAAAAAAAATTCATGATGCCTGCGATAATCAAAGCAATACCAGAAAATCCTAATGCCGACGGTCCTTGAAATCCTAAGGCAAAGGTAAAAACATAAACAGCAAATGTGATAAAAAATGCAAAAATAAGCATGATCAGCCAAGTCTTATACTTGTTTGCAGAAACTTGAGTATATGCAG
>MFBN01000020.1:27416-30702 GCA_001776425.1 Candidatus Curtissbacteria bacterium RIFCSPLOWO2_01_FULL_37_9 | reverse complement strand
TGAAATGGCTGGATTTTCATCAGCGTAAACCCGATGGTTTATATTGTTTGCAACAGTCAATTGGGGTTGATCTTCGTGTAATTGGTCTATAACTTCTCCGTTTTCAACGTATAAATTACCGCAAACATGATGATAAAATTCCGGACCATCGTGAGCGTGTTTTGAACTTGATGCGAGAGGCGGTTGCGCTTGTATAAGAATTTCTCTGTTTTTAGTTTGCCCAAGATATAAAGACTGTGAGCCTTTTTCTTTTGAATTTGATAATTGCGGTTTTTCGAAAATCTCGAAATTTTTATTTGCGAACATTATTACTTTCTCCGAATAGAAATCCAGTGTTTTTAGGGGATATTGCCCGTTAATTGATTTTATAAGATTTAAAATACTATCTATATTTTCCGAATTGGTAGAACCTATACCCAAATGTACGAAACTACCGTTTACTTCGCCGTTTAAAACTAGCAAATCAGTATACCTTTGAATCTCGACTGTGATCTCGGGTAAATTAAGTAAACGCTTCATTGTTATAAAAAAGTTATTATTCTTTTAACCGAATTACTATAATAGATTTTATAAATATCATCAAGTTTTAAAAATTCCTGCGTATGAAAAAACAAAAATCATTATAATTTTATTATAAATTAACCCTTATGTTCTTGACTCCATTTTTGGGGATTTTTCGCCCATTCAAAAATCCTATTGCTTTGATCTTGCTCTAAAATACCCTTTTGAATGGCAAAATCAGTAACTGTCTTAAGATTGGACAAAGCATAACAGTTAACCTGAGATAATTTAAATCGATTCTCTGCAGATTTTAAACCATAAGTAAATATTACTAATTCATTTTTTACAACTGCACCGGATTTTCTTAAAGCAGTTATCACACTGAATGACGATTTTGCAGTTGTAACCAAATCTTCAATAACTAAAGCACTATTGCCACGTTTAACTTTCCCTTCTATCTGATTTTTCTTTCCGTAATTTTTAGGATTCGGTCTTACGTAAACCATTGGTAAATTTAGCTGATGAGCAATAATAGCAGCATAAGGTATCCCGGCAGTCGCTGTACCGGCAATGAGATCTGGCATACTTATTTGTCTAACCTTCTCAATCATGTATTTTATAATTTTATTTCTGACTTTGGGAAAAGAAAGTATCAATCTGTTATCCGTATAAATAGGGCTAAGAATTCCCGAAGTGTATTTAAACGGTTTATCCGGCCTGATTAAAATAGCCCCGATTTCGAATAATAAAGAAGCGACATCAAAAGCAACTTTATCTGTATTTGTTGATTTCATCTCTTAGGTTTTTAGCTGCTTTTTGGGGATTATCATTAAAAATAATGCTCCTGGACGCATTAAACATAATCCCAGTACCATTTATGTCTGTTCCCGCTTTAACTGCTGCTTTGACCACGCCTTTCTGAATACCAATGCCTGCTGACAGAAAAATTTTGTCGGGGAAGATTGCTCTTAAGACTTTCAATTCTTTAGGATAAGTAGCTGGTGCAAATATTCCGATGTTTTCAAATTGCCAGGATTTAATGCGTTCTGCCATTGCCAGAAAGTAGGGGCCTTCTGGGGTTTTTAAATCCTGGAACATGACGGAGTCCGGATTTGATGTTTTGATCAGTAAAATAGTTAGCTTGTCTTTATATTCCAGAAAAGGCTCTATGGAATCTAGACCTAAATGCGGATAAACGGTGACTGCGTCTGCCTGCCAATATTCAAATACCGACTTTGCATACATTTTGGCAGTATGCGGTACATCCGCTCTTTTTGCATCAAGCACAATAGGCAGATGGGGGAAATTATTCTTTAAATAGGAAATTGTTTCAAAAAGTGCTTCTAATCCTTCTAGTCCGGCTGCTTCAAAGAAAGCGATGTTGGGTTTATAGGCACATACAAAGTCTGACGTTTGATCAATGACCCGTTGATTAAACTTTAATAAGGATTCACTACCTTTAAAGGAGACTCCTTGAAAGGGATGGGGATCTAGACCAACGCAAAGGAGACTATTGTTTTTCGAAACCGCTTTTTGGAGTTTATCTGTAAAATTCATGAGCTTGCGAAATCCTCCGAAGCTTCATGCGGAGGAGGACTAGAGTTCTCGAACCAAACAATCGGCAATTAAACCTGATACCGATATGGCTTCTATTTTTGGACTCTTTTCTATCTGTGGAATACTATCAGTCACAATTATTTTATCGATTACGCTTTGTTCCAGTTTTGTTTGTGCATCATTGGTAAATAACCCGTGAGTAGCACAAACGATTACTTTTTTTGCATTTCCTTTTATCAGAACTTGCGCACTTTCTATTATTGTTGTTCCTGTGGATATGACATCGTCAATAATAATCGCAGTATCACCGGCTACCTCACCAGAAACGGATAAGATTTCCATATGGTCTCTAATATGGGCAAAGCGGTGTTTTTCAATAACTGCCAAAGGAGTATTTAAAATGGCCGCAAAATTTCTAGCTCTTTTTACGCCGCCGACATCGGGTGCAACGACAACCGGATTGGTTATTTTTTCCCTGCTGACTCTTTTTGCCAGAATATCTAAAGCCGTAAGATAAATTACCGGAACATTAAAAAATCCGACAATAGCATCAGCATGCAAATCCAGACAAATTACTTTGTTTACCCCGCTTGAAATGATAATGTCTGCTATAACTTTGGCGGAAATTGGTTCACCGGCTCTGGTTTGTTTTTCTTTACGGCTATATCCAAAATAAGGGATTACGGCGGTTATTTCATGAGCACCCCTTCGTCTTAAAGCATCACTAATTAAAGCAAGTTCAATTATATGATCGTTGACCGGTTTTGAATTAGATTGAACAATAAAAACATTGGAATTGTTAACATCGTCTTTTATCCAAACATCTATTTCCCCGTCTGCAAAAGCTCCTAGTTCTATTTTACCCAATGGAATTTTAGATTTTCTGGAAATGGATTGCGCTAAAGTGAGGCTGGAAGAACCTGCAAAAATTCTGGGTGAATTCACTTTCCGCTTTAGAATTTGACTTTTATGTCCTCAGTGGATTCTTTATCCGCTTCAAAAAACTCTTCTTCTTTAAAATTTAAAAGATTTGCAAAGATTAAATTAGGAAATATTTTTATTTTAGTATTGAAGTCCAACACATTGGCATTATAGAACTGTCTGGAAGCAGCCACTTTAGTTTCTGTGTCGGATAGTTCTTCCTGCAATTGTTTATAATTTTCCGTTGCTTTCAGATTCGGATAAGCTTCTGCAACAGCAAAAAGGGTTTTCAAAGCTCCGGTTAACA
>MFBN01000020.1:24945-27334 GCA_001776425.1 Candidatus Curtissbacteria bacterium RIFCSPLOWO2_01_FULL_37_9 | reverse complement strand
TCTTCTTTTAAGCTGAACTTCTATTCCGGACCAGGCTTCTTTAATTCTTACTCTTGCGGTTACCAATCCATTATAAATAAACCAAAGATAAAGAAGGATTATAACTATAATTGCTACAACAACTATCGGCGACATCGTTTACAATCATACATTAAACTAAAAAAGATGTCTAGTTCGAATTAGCTTTCAAATTATGAAAAAACACACTTCTTATGAAGTAAACAATTTGGCAAAATCTGTCCAAGAAAGTGTATTGGCAATATCCGCACTCGTTGCCCAGCCACGTCTGGCTACCGCTATTCCATAGGCCATATTATCCATATGATCGATCTGGTGAGCATCCGTGTTAATAACCAATTTTACCTGTTTTTTAATTGCTTCCCGTACCAAAGTATCATAAAGATCAAGCCGGGTAGGGAAGGCGTTAATTTCCAGTATTGTTTTTGTTTTTCTGCAAGCGTCAAAAATTTCTGGCCAGTCGGCTTCATATGATTCCCTTTGATTTAATAACCTGCCGGTTGGATGGGAAATAACCTTAACATATGGTGAATCAATCGCCAAAAGCAGCCTTTTGGTAATCATATTTTTACCTTGCCGATGGGATGAATGAATACCGGCTATAGCGCCGTCTAAGAGTTTTAAGGCTTCTTGGGGAACAGAAAGTTTGGCATTTGTTAAGATATCTATCTCCAGTAAATTTAGAATTCCAAATCCGCGATATTTAGATTTTAAATACTCAATCTTTTTCTTTCTTTTTAAAATCAAGTCGATAATTTGTTTATTTGTGTGTGTTGAATATCCCGGAGAATGATCGGAAAACCCGATATATTCATAATTTAATTCCTTGGCTTTTTTTATAATTTGCTCAAAAGAGGCTGTTCCCAAATCATGACTGGGTTCAATCGGATAATTAGAATGAAGATGAATATCTCCCCTAATATCCTTATGATTTACAACTTTTGGCAATCCATTGGATTTACCCGAAGCCGGGCGATAAGCAGCTTCAATTTCCCCCGAATCTTCACGAAGTTCCGGCACAATATAGTCAAGACCTAAAAATTTATAAAAATCTTCTTCTGTAACAAATTCTTTAAGTTTTCCTTTAACCTTTATACCGTAATCGGAAACAGACATTCCTTTTTTTATGGCATATTCGCGCAGAGAAATATTATGTGCTTTAGAGCCTGTAAAATGCACCAGCAAAGCACCAAAAGCTTTTGTTGGCTGTACAATCAAATCTACCTGCATTCCGTTTTGCAAAAGCACAGAAGACTTTCGATCACCGGCATCTAATATTCTTTTGATTTCTTTGAAGTTTTTGAAATGCGCAATTATTTCCTTAGGCTTTTTAGAAGCTACTGCAATATCTATATCCCCAACTGTTGAAAGCATTCTGCGCAAAGAGCCTAATGGTTCTGCCCTTTCACAATCCGAATGACCTCTCAAATATTTAAGTACCCTTTGGGCGACAGGAAATGCTTCAGTTAATAAATATCTTGAGCTTTTACCTTTAAGTTCATCAATCGCAGTCAGAATATCCGATTCACTTTTAGGGCCAAAACCGGGAATATTTCTGATTTTGCCCATCTTAGCTGCTTTTTGCAGATCTCTAAGGTTATTAAGATTTAATTCTTTTGCCAGTTTATAAGCGCTTTTGGGTCCTAATCCCCCAACATCAAGAAGCGAAAACATACCCTTGGGTAATGCTTTTTTTACTCTCTCAAAATGTCTTACTTTGCCAAATTTAAAAAGTTCGTCTAAATGCCCTCTAATAGTTTTGCCCAGACCCGGTACAGTATCAAGTAGTCCGTCATCCCACAAATCTTTTAATTCACTGGTAGCATGCTCTACACCGGTTGCGGCATTTTCATAAGCAATAATTTTAAAGCGGTTTTCGCCCTTCGCTTCATAAGCAGCAACTATTTCCCGAAATAATTTGACTATTTCTCTATTGGAAATATATTTAGCCATATTACAGAAACTATACCTTGCAAGTAACTGATCTGATTGACTCCAGCCTTTCATCATTGTAAACTACAAACGCTAATTTGCAACTTAAAAAACAAGGTCGTGTAGTGTAGATGGCCTAACCCCGCACAGAACTAAAGTTCGTGCGGAACAAGCACGTCACATTAGCAATAAGCTGGGAAAGCAAACCCTGCTTGCCGCGTAAAATTTGCATAGGATGGGCTCGTAGTGAAGTGGCCTATCACGCCTCCCTGTCACGGAGGAGATCGCCGGTTCAAATCCGGTCGAGCCCGCAAATTACGGGGTCACGGAGGAGATAACCGGTTCGCATCCGGTCACGAGCGGCAAGTCCAACGTAACAAAGTCGGGTTAGAATCGACCGCATTCATTATTCCCCTGCCTGAAAGGAGGTAATATGGCT
>MFBN01000020.1:12946-24900 GCA_001776425.1 Candidatus Curtissbacteria bacterium RIFCSPLOWO2_01_FULL_37_9 | reverse complement strand
TCATATGCCTCATTAATTTTAGGGGCAATCATAGTTATAATTCTTGGTTTACTAGTAGCTAATTACTTTACAAGAAAAAATCAGGGAACAATCGACGAAGCAGACATGACCAAATTAACTCAAGAAGAGGAAACAAAACCTGTTGAAGGTAGTGACTATAAAATTAAAGAAAACGATTCCTTGTCTAAAATCTCCCAGGAAGTATACGGAAGTCAAGAATACTGGAACGCACTTGCTGTGGTTAACAACATTGTCAATCCCAATGTAATTTGGGTAAACACAACCATAAAACTGCCGGACAAAGACGATCTTACCAAAACTAAAGAAACTTTAATGGGGACCTCTTACGAAGTTCAGGAAGGCGAAACATTATTTACTATTGCCCAAAAAGTATATGGAGACGGTTCCAAATGGACAATTCTTGATCGGGCAAATGGTTTCAAAAGACTTCCCAATGGTAATCCTTTAGTTTACGCAGGCAGTACATTGAAAGTACCAAGATAGTTGAAGGTTTACACTAAACAAATTGTAGTTAACAGGTAACTGCTGTTAGTTGGCGGTTAAAAGCATTTTAGAAAAATTTTCTTGAATTGTATTTTTAGTGCGGGATTAGTTGAGCGGCTCAACACTACCTTCCCAAGGTGGAAAGACGGGTTCGACTCCCGTATCCCGCTCTCGTCTTTCGCTAAAGCTACAGACGATTCGCGGATAATGTATTACATCTATATTCTCCAAAGTTCAAAATCTACAACTTCCCTGGAAATTAGTTTGGTATTGTGCCTTTGAAGACAAACAAAAAGCAAAGGATTTTGAACTTTACCTAAAGTCTGGTTCAGGTAAGGCGTTTGTATACAAAAGGTTAGTTAAAGTAGCTTTGGCGAAAGATGTAAGGGGTAACGATTAGGTGTTCCGTAGTCTTGACGTAGGACACCCGTATCCCGCTCTCGTCTTTTACTGATAAAAAAGCTTTAATTCAAAATAACAATTGAGAAATTAAGAACTGTAGCGAAAGTTACCCACAGTAAATATGGTATTGGAATAACAACTTTTATCAAGGACTGGTCTCGCTAGCCTATTTTTTCCATTTACTTACAAATCCCAATAAAAAAGGATAAACAGCAAACAAGAAAATATAATTATCCCAAGACAATTTTTTTGTCGGTACATTTATAAAATCATTCCAAGTAGAAAGCCCCGCAAAGTGGGCAATAATATTTAGAACAATCGCGAAAAACAGGATTTTTAATCCCCTAGCCAAAGTGCTTTTCCATTCAAATGAGCTTTTGGGATTTTTTATCGGGCAGGTATTTTTTCCCAAAAAATGATAAAATACACACCAGCTGGAAACCGCTTCGTACAAGCTAAAAATACCACCCAAAGCCATAAGTGTACTTTTATTAACAATTGCAAGTGAAATTAAAACTATCCCAATAACAAGCCTTACTAACCTGTCATATGTTCCAATATTCGGCTTCATATATTAATTAAACCAAAACAACCGTAGTGTTAAATTATACGATATTCAATAAACTTCCGAGGCGCAGAAAACCACACTATACATGTTATTTCCAATACCTCGAAAGTATGTAATCGCTTTTAGTGCATTCATCCCACGAGTCAGACTCGGGGGTTTTCTGCAAGCGATGATAAAGGTTTAACGCAAACAATTAACTTTCCTTCACTTAAACTGCCATTATTTCTTTTTTTTGTAAAAGGATTGTTTTAGTTATAACCACCTTAAATAATATCACTTAAAAAGAGTTTAAGGCAAAGGAAGTAATAATTGGTATGTGGTTTGCAATAGGTAATAAAGAGCAAATTAATAGGCTTGTTTGAATCCATTTTTCTAAAGTACTAGAATTAAGTTGCGCCGAAGTAGCTCAGTGGCAGAGCAACTGTTTCGTAAACAGTAGGTCGTGAGTTCGACTCTCACCTTCGGCTCAGAAATAATTACAGAATAAAATAATGCGATTTATTACCTGTTAGGCAAAAATTAATATATGAGAAGAAAATCACGATTGGAAAAATTATCAAGAAAAAGCGAAAATATAATAATCAAACGAATTTTTTATTTGTCTTTATTCAGTTTGATAATTATTGTCTTTCTTTTTACAGTAGGCATATCTTTGATAGGAAAATTAACGGATTTTACTACATTTTTACTTAAAAAAGATGAAAACTCCCAAACACAAACTTATTCTGTTCCAAATCCTCCCCGCCTAGACCCTATTTTGCATGCTACCAATAGCGCAAAACTAAAAATCTCGGGATTTTCCGATGAGGGAACAAACATTATCATTTATCTGAATGATCAGGTTGCCGGCCACACGGATACGGTAGACGGAAAATTTATTATTGACAGTCTAAATTTAAAAAACGGTGATAATTTCATTTCAGCCATGGCCGTTAGGGGTCAAGATAATCAATCTGAAGAAACTCAGAAACAAACAATTGTTCTGGATACACAAGAACCTGATCTATCAATTAATAGTCCGGAGGAGGATCAATCATTTTCCAAAAATAATAGGATCAAAGTCAGCGGACAAACAGAAAAAGATGCCCAGGTATTTGTCAATAACTTTTTAGCAAATGTAGATTCTGAAGGTAATTTTGAAATTTACGTACCTGTTATGGAAGGAGAAAATACTATAGAAATAAAAGCAGTTGATAAAGCCGGTAATATTAAATCGGAATCAAGAAAAATCCACTTTTCCAATTAATAAATACTTTAAGCTACCCAATTACCGTTTATAAATAAAACTGCAATAATCACCTGTAAAAAAAGCGACACTGTCCAAATTGGCACTTTTAAATACTGTTTTTCCTCTAATAATTTCCCTAATATAATAAATACTCCCAAAGATGCCAAAAGATATCTTGGCATACTAGCCAGAGTACCTGTTGATGCCGGAATCAAAATAACTAGCATTGAGAAAATCCACCAGGAAGAAGGTATTTTCTTAATACCAAATATTAACAGTGCCAAAAATATAAGTGTTATTAACAAATCCGTATATTGGCCAAGTGGAGTGTTAGAATTTGTAATAATTATCCAAATATTTCCAATAATCGTTGAAACCGGATCCTGAATTGATCTTTGCCAGCTAGACTGGGCTGTTATAAATTGCAATGGATTGCTACTTTGCGCATATGAATACAGACCAAAAATGATAATTCCCAAAAATGCGACAAAAACTCGCAGGAATCTAATATCGAGTCTGGTAAATTCAAATTTGATATTGGAAAAATATGAATAAATAATTGATATAGCCAGGAAAATACCCATGTTTCTCGCAAGTGAAGCAATGCTGGCAAAAATAGCAGCTAACAAAAATTTCTTATCTTTTAAAAAATAAAAACAAACGACTACCAATAATAGGAAAAGTGATTCGGAATAAAATGAAACAGCATAAAAACTAGTTGGAAACAGCAAAAATGTGACAGTTGCGTTAAATGCGATTTTTGAAGAATACATTTTTTTTAATAAATTTTGAAAAAGCAATAAAAATAATAAAAACGAAATATTGGAAATAACCAATCCTGCTATTAATAAATTACCAAAGAAAAACAGGCTGAATATATTAATCAGAAGCGGATATAAAGGAAAAAACGCATAATCACTAGCCAAAACATATCCCTTATTTGCAAGACTGTAAAAATGCCCGCCATCCCATTGTGCCCACGAATACCAATAATCGAAAGCTTTGTTCAAATCTACTGCCCCCAAACCGGAATTTGCAGTCAAAGGTAGTATTTTGCTACCTAAATAAGTTAACAAAAAAAGACCAAGCCGCCAGAATAAGAAAATCCTAATCATTACTTTTTAAAACTAATCCTGTAAAAAACCAGATTAAAAGCATTATCTGGGGAAAAAACAAGGAATTTACAAACTGGCTATGAATAATTATTCCAATAAGAGATGAAAAAAACGCGAGGTTTAGCGTATTAGAGCGGATATTATGAAAAGAAAGTTTGATTATTGATAAAATTAATACCAAATAGAAAAACAATCCTAAAATACCCGTAGTAACTGCTACCAATAATATACTGGAATCAACACCGGCTCCGGAATGCCCGCCTTGGGGATCATCATAAGTAAATAAACCGTACCTTGCCTGAGTTAGTCTGTAAGTATTAAAACCAACGCCGATAATAGGGTTGTCCCGAAATATAACTAGTGAATTCTGCCAACTCTTTATTCTTGCAAGCGCGGTATCATCCAAAGTTAATGCACCTATAAGACGTGATTTTACCTGTCCTATTGTCAAAAACGCAGTTAAGAAGATTAAAAGTGTAATAATTAATAATTTGGGTGACTTTATAAAACCAATTATGATAATTAGCGTAATAAATGCCAAATACGAACTGCGAGAAAAAGTCAAAATTATCCCTGCAAAGCTGATTATAAAAATTATCAGATATTGAAACTTTTTAAAATAGAGGAATAAAGATACGGATACAGCACTTATAAATATCAAAATACCTCCGGCAAAATTGGGATCCAAAACAGTCGACACCAGTCTGTTCTGATGGGGATCCCATCCATAAAAAGTAAGAACGGTTAAATCGGGAAAAAAGATGAACTGAAAAAACCCAAAGACAATAAAAACAGATCCAATAATCAAAAATACGTTTAACCATTTGATAATCTCGCCTTTGGAAACTACATTATAAATAACAATCGAAACCAGAAAATAAGCAATAAATCTAACGAGAAAATAAAGCGAGGTAATTATTTCGACTGTTGAAAAAATCTCAAGAGCTAATATTGCTGAAGCTAAGGCGATAATACAAAAAAAAAGCAAAGGTAAAGTAATTTTTTGGGGAAATTTTATGGATTTTTTAAAAAATAAGCTATATACGCTAAAAGATATAATACTCAAAAATACAAAAATGTCAGTAGCAGTAACTGCTCCGGCTAAGGAAAAAATCGGCAATCTGATCAACTGTCCCGGAATAATTGTAGCAATCGTTAGAATTAAAAGAACTTTAATATAATCCATGAAGAAGTATAATCAGGTAAGTTATATCTGTGGGCAATGCAGGATTCGAACCTGCGGCTTCTTGCGTGTGATGCAAGCGCTCTGCCGCTGAGCTAATTGCCCCAATCTGTACGATATTGGCAATTTTAACATAGAATATAAGTATGAGTATTCGCCAGGTAACATTTTCAATAATTAAGGAAATTATCCAAACAGCATTAATTTCTGCTGGAATTTTCTTTTTTGTTTACATCTTTCTTGTTCAGCCGCATAAAATAAAAGGGGCTTCGATGTTCCCTAATTTAAGAGATAGTGAATTACTATTAACGGAAAAAGTATATTATTATATTCAAAAGCCAAAACGAGGAGATGTTATTGTTTTTCAGGCTCCTAACTCAAATAACGTTGATTTTATTAAAAGAATCATCGGTCAACCCCGCGACACAATAAAAATCGAAAATGGAATAATTTACGTCAACAATCAAAAACTTGATGAACCTTACGAAACTCAGGATACCCAAGGAGATTTAAATGTCAAAATTGCTGATAATCAATATTTTGTCTTAGGTGACAATCGTAGTGCTTCTTCAGACTCCCGTAGTTTTGGAACAATAGACCGAAAATCCATTAAGGGAAAAGCCTGGTTAATCTATTGGCCAATTGTTAAATCAAATAATTTTCCGGGTGCAAGATTTATATCAGGTGTTGATTACGGCATCCCTGATTCGTTTGAGGACTACTAAAGTTGAAGGTACGTTTCCTTTTGCAACTATATGCATTTTCCCTTCTACTCTTGACTGGCTTATTTTAACTTTGACATTGGCATCTGCTGTAGTTAACTTATTAGACAATTCTTCTTGAAATTTTTCCAATTCATCGCTTTGCAGACGATGTTCGGGTTTTTGCTGCTTTGGAACTATATTTTCTCTGGCTTTCAATTTACGGGCCAATTCCTCCGCACCTCTGACGGACAAATTATTTTCCATGATCTCTTTGTATGCTTCCACAATTAAATGAGGATCTTCCAAGGATGCCAAAGCTCGAACATGTCCTTCGGTAGTCGCACCCGAAGCCAAAGCATCTTTTAGAGCATCTGGTACGGAAAGAAGTCTTAAAGTATTGGAAACATAAGGAGCGCTTTTGCCAATTTTTACGGCAATTTCAGATGTTGAGTGACCGAATTCGTCAATAAGTCTTTTAAAAGCCTGGGCCCTTTCAAGCGGGTTTAAATCTATCCTCTGAACGTTTTCAATAATAGCCATTTCCAGCATGCCCTGAGGAGTTGTTTCTTTGATTATTACCGGAACTTTGGTAAGTCCCGCCATTTTAGAAGCCCGCCATCGGCGCTCACCCGCTATAATCTGATATCCTGCTGGAGTTTTAGCCACAACCAAAGGCTCCAGTACACTATGTTCCCTAATTGAATCCACAAGTTCGATCAACGAATCAGGAGTAATTAAACCCCGAGGTTGAAGAGGGTTTGGCTGAAGCATATCTACTTCGATTTCAAATATCTGAGTCTCTTCCACTTTAAGATTTATGAATAATTATTCTTGGGCTACATCGATAAATTTTTTACCGAATTTCTGTCTAAATTTAACCAAACCTTCACGGATTGCAAAAATCGTGTGATCCTTCGCAATTTTAGTTCCTTCTCCGGCATAAAAACGGGTACCTCGTTGCCTGGCAATAATATTTCCGGACTTGGCGAATTGACCACCATAAATTTTGACTCCCAGCCTTTTACCGGCGCTATCCCTGTTTTTTGTTGTTGCTCCACCGCCTTTTTTGTGTGCCATTTTGCTGTTGTGGCGATTCTACCCCGCTTTTCACGCAGTGTCAATAATAGAAATTATTACAAATTCTTTAATACGAGAAAACGGCTTATAAAACGGGCAGAATTACTGTGATTGTATCTTTTCTATAAGAACTTTTATATATTTTTGCCTGTGGCCATACGTTCTTGTATAGCGTGACTTGGATTTAAATTTTACCACTCTTACCTTCTTATCTTTTACTAGACCTAGATTTTTGGCAATGACTTTGAATTTTTCGACTTTTGGATTTCCTATTTTTACGTTTTTGTCATCTCTGACTATTAAGACATCGTCAAATATAATTTTCTCATCTGTATATGCAGAATTATTATCCACAAGTAATAAATCACCCTCAGAAGCCTTATATTGTTTCCCGCCTGTTTTAAAAACTGCCCAATTTAACATAATTTACAAATTTTACCAATTTTAATGATAAGCTTCAAGAGATACTCTTTTAAAAGCAAATACAATTCCTATAAGAATTAAGATGGTAATTAAGGATGAACCGCCGTAAGAAACAAACGGCAAAGTTATACCGGTCACCGGAACAAGCCCGATATTCATACCTATATTGATAAAAAACTGCACTAATAAGTATGAAAGAATTCCCATAATAATTAAATTACCAAAATGATCAGTAATTCTGGCAAGAAAAATAATTCTGAAAAAAGTAAACAAATAAATAATAATCAGCAATAATGCACCGGCAAAACCCAGTTGTTCGGAAATTGAAGCGAAAATAAAATCGCTCTCGTCGTCAGGTAAAAATTTAAGTTGTGACTGGGATCCTTGACCAAGACCTCTACCCAAAAATTGTCCGGATCCAACTGCAATTTTCGATTGAATAATACTGTATCCCGTTCCTAAAGGATCCAGATTCGGGTTTACAAAATTATAAATTCTTTGTTTCTGGTAAGGGGCTAAGAGTCCAAATGTAAAAAAGATTAAACTTACAGCAAACGCCAGTCCTATTAAAAAATCTTTTACTTTTAAACCGGAAACAAAGGATATTCCCAGCCAAATAGCAAAAAAAGCTAAAGTATTACCAATATCAGGCTGAATCACGATAAGCAAAATAAAAGGCAATATTAGAGTAAAACTAATTAAAAGATCCTTGATTCTTTGAGCTGATCTCTCCTTGTAGTAATTTGCCAATATTAATACACTGGCTGCTTTGGCAAATTCTGAAGGCTGAAACCTGAATAGTCCCAAGTCCAACCACCTAACAGAACCTCGTATTGGTTCACCGATAACCAATAAAATGATTAAAGCCAGAATAGAGATTATGTAAACAGGAATGGATATTTTTTGAAAAACGACGTTACCAAAACGTGAGACTATAAAAAGCAGCAATAATCCGATTGCCCAATAAACTAGCTGATTTCTAAAAAGTTCCCTATCCAGGGAAAATAAGGCTAAAAGAGAAATTAGGCCAATCGCTAAAATTAACAAGAAAAGCTTCCAATCCCAAAAACTGTTCATTTGGGGATATTTCTTAAAACAGCAAATTTGTTACCTTTAGTTAACTTCATTGCTAAGGTTTCTTTCTTGATATATTTTTCATATTTGTGCGGCCAGGAAGATAAGACAACGCTGACAATTTCATCAAGATTACAACCAGCTTCTTTTCTGGCTTGCTGGATTTGGCGAATTATCTCACGTGCCTGTCCTGCTTCCAAATCTTGATTTTTAAGACTTTTATCCGCTTTGACCAGATAATTTGATGATTTGCCTTTGTAGTTTAATTCGTAAACGTTTACCTCTTGCTTTATTATTTCTTCAATTTCAGAAAATGAGAACTTAACTGGTCCATGGTAACTAACACTTCTTAAAGGAATCCTGACTTTGACATTAGCTTTTTTCCTAAAAGCGTGAATGGCAGACGCGAGCTTCATAGCATTTTCCATAACATCTTCAAGATCTTGATCTTGTTTTACACTCGATAAAGTTGGCCAGTTTGTTAAATGTACTGATTTTTCACCTGTTAAATTCTTATAGATTTCTTCCGTGATAAATGGAACAACCGGTGCCAAAACTTTTGAATATTCAGTAAGTACAATCCAGAGAGTTTGATAGGCGTCTTGTTTATCTTGCCCACCCGGTACTGTAGGTCCAACCCTGTTACGTGATCTTCTTACATACCAAAGAGAGAGATCCCGCATTAAAATATCAAAATTCTCAATGATATCTGTTGTGTCATATTTTTCGAAACCATTCTTAGTTATATTTTCGATATTTCCTTTTAGCCGTGAAAACACCCATCTATCTAAAGTATTTTTTGGCGTAAAGGATTTTTTGCTCGGTAACCAGTTATCTACAATTGCATAAGTTACAAAAAAGTTATAGATATTCCAAAAAATTAATAACAGGCCCCTTACTTGATCTTTATAAGCTTTTTCGGAAATTCGGATATCCTCACCTTTCATAACTGGACTTCCTAAAAGATAAAGGCGCAGTGCATCTCCACCGTATTTTTGAAGCATTTCTTTTGGGTCTGGATAATTCCCGTAGTTTTTGCTCATTTTACGGCCGTCTGTTCCTAAAATTACACCGGATACTAAGACACTTTTAAAAGCTTCTTTTTCATATATCGCAGTGGCGATTACATGGAGCACGTAAAACCATGCCCGAATTTGGCCGGTGTATTCGGTAATAAAATCCGGAGGAAAAAATTCGTTTAGTTCCAATCCTTTTTCAAATGGGAAATGGCGTTCAGCGTATAGCGCTGAACCCGCTTCGATCCAACTATCTAATACTTCGGAAACCCTTTTGGTTATTTGACCACATTTAGGACATTTAATTCGCACTTGGTCAATTGCCGGCTTGTGGAGATCTTTAATCTTAACTTTAGACAAACTTTCAAGTTCTGCAATTGATCCGGGTACAATTATTTCACCACAGCCAGCACATTCCCAGACTGGAACAGGTGAACCCCAATATCGGCTCCGGGAAATACACCAGTCAGGAGCGTTTTCTAAACTTTTTAGATATCGGCCGTATTTAAAGTGGGCCGGATACCAGTTTACTGCTTCGTTTGTTTCTTTTAATGTTTTCTTAAGAGATTGAATATTAACAAACCAAGCATCTTGGGGAGCATAAAAAAGCCGAGTACTACATCTCCAACAAGTTGGAATTGTGTGAGTATATTTATCTTCACGATACAACAGCTTGCGATTTTTTAAATCTTGATTTACCAAACTGTTGACATCGAGATAATAGGAACCTTCCCAGGGAACACCTTTTTTTAGAAATCCTTCTTCATCTACATGTAAAACTATTTGGATATTCTCTTTTTGCATTACAGCTAAATCATCTTCTCCGTAAGCTGCAATTGTCACAATTCCTGTACCCTCATCTGCTGTTACAAAATTACCTGGAACAACAATAAAAGCTTTTTTATTATCATCAATTTTATAGAAATCATAATGTGGAACAAATTTTTTCCCGACGAGTTTACTGCCCCAAAACTCTTCTAAAATTTTGTACTTGGGTTCTTGCTTCAATATTTTTAATGTGTTTTTGGCTAATATATATTTTTCTTGCCCTTGTTGAACCTTGATATATTTGATCTTAGGATTAACTGCCAAAGCAGGTGTTGCAATTTTGTTCCAAGGAGTAGTCGACCAGGCAAGTAAATAGGTATCTTGTTCGTCCCAAAGGGGATATTTGTAAGTACTGGCAAATTCATCAAGCTCTTTATAATTGTCCGCATCCATGGCAACTTCAAAGTTTGAAATTGGAGTTGAACAATGTGGACAGTATAAAGAAACGCGTAACCCCTTGTAGATGAAGCCTTTGTCATATATTTGTTTAAATACCCACATGACAGTCTCCATGTATGGAAGATCCATCGTACGGTAAGCATTTTTAAAATTGACCCAACGTCCAATATGGTCTACATACCATTCCCATTCTGATGAAACTTGATTTACATACAGTTTGCACTCATCAATAAATTTTTTAATACCGACTCTTATTTCTATATCCTTTTTTCTTTTAATTCCTAATTTTTCCTCAACTTTATTTTCTGCAGGAAGGCCGTGACAGTCCCAACCCCAAACACGACGGACATTGTATCCGTTCATAGTTTTGTATCGGGGAAAAACGTCTTTGGGAATACTGGAAAGAAGATTTCCGTAATGGGGTAAGCCTGTTATAAAAGGGGGGCCATCTAGAAAAGTCCACTTTTTACCTTTTTTACTTTTTTCGAGAGAAGCTTCGAAAATTTTCTCTTTTTTCCAAAACTTTAAAATCACCCCCTCAAGCTTTGGAAAATTCACTTGAGCAGATACTGACTTAAATCGGACTTTTTTAGCCATAGTGAGAAACATTAAAGCAGAAGGGTGAGGTTAGTTCAAGGAATATATAATTTTGATTCTTTGAAATCTTTTCCTTTAAAGGGATTACGAAAATAATCAGGTAACTTTACTTTTTACCGATGAGCTTAAGATTATCCGCGTTCGATTTATATTAGGAAAATTTTTTGAAATATCATTATTGACAGCTTCATCCATTTCAAAACCTTTTTTGTCGTAATATAATTCTTTATAGGCCTGGGGGGTTATCCTCTCAAGAGAGCTTACTCTGTTTTCTTTCATATTATTAGGGTAATACATTTTAGTATCAATAATTTATTTTTTCAAGAGGATCTTAAAATACTTTTATCAATCTAATTAGCACTAAATGTATCAAAAGTTTGTTGAAATATATATATTAAAGATAAAGATATATATAAAACTTTTCTAAAATAATTCCATAAATATTCTTAAAAAGAATACTTCTTTTGATTTTTCCAATTAAAAATAGCAAAATTTAAAAATCTGTTAATGAGATGAAGCAATGATACCTGCGTATATTAATTTCTTAGCAGTTTTGGTTGCAGTAATCATTGGTATGCCTCTGGGAGCAATTTCGATTTAATTTGCTCTGACCTGAACTAATTGAAAATAATTACCATCCAAATCTCCAAAAGTGGCAATTAAACCGTATTCTTCGACGTGGTAAACATCGGCAATAACTTTGACGCCTTCGTCTTTTAATCTTTGGGCTTCTTTTTCTATATCATCTACCTCTAGATTAAACATAACTCGAGATGATTCTTTGTTTTTACCTTTAACATCTGAGTGGTCCAAAATGTATAGATTGCCGCCGGACA
>MFBN01000020.1:0-12921 GCA_001776425.1 Candidatus Curtissbacteria bacterium RIFCSPLOWO2_01_FULL_37_9 | reverse complement strand
CTTGTCGCCTATTTTCATTTCCTCGCCCATTTTTAGCCCTACTTTCTTCTCGTAAAATTCAGCAAGAGCTTTAGCATTTTCCGATGAAACAATTACCGCTTCTAAACCCCTAATCATTTTATTTCACCTCCTTTTACAGAAAAATAAATATACACTATGAAAAGTAGAAAATAAATAGTGAAAAAATCGAATTTTTGGATTAAAAAGCAATAATTTACTTTGGTATTATCTGCTTAAATACGCTAATGTTCCTTGACTATAACCCTCTAAATATTCAATTGGATAATCTTTCTTAAGAATTCCGAGACTTGCTTTATCGCCTGCATATACAAATGTAATTGGCTTATTTTTTCTTTCCAGTTCATCAGCCATTTCAAAATCTGAACGGCTATCACCAAATGCTACAAAATGTTTTGGCTTTATATCTTGATCATCGAGAAATTCAAGGAATCTGTTTGCGCCTAGTGCTTTCCCCACGTTAGGACTTTCTATATCTGTTGCTATAGTCGTAGGATCAATTTTATATTTGTTTTCTAATCCAGATTCAGTCAAAATCTTTGCCAAATCAACTCTAAGTTCTTTTTGTCTTCTATGAAATTCTACAAGATCATAACCGTCTTTCATCTCAATTGAAACCATTGTCTCTTTGGTATCATCGAAAAACATACAATCACTATACTTATCCTCGATTAAATTTTTAACTTTATAATGGAATTCTATAGGAACGGAGAGGGAATTTACCCTACCGTGGTGCACACTACCTTCGCTATCAAAAGTAATCCACGTACCACCCTTCTCGCCTATTGCCACAAAGTTAACAAGAAGAGACTTATCATTAATCATTGCTTGTAATGGCTCTATTATTCTTTCGATCATCCATGCTGTAGAACGTCCCGTATTTAACCCTACTACTTCGCCATTTTGCAGCTTTTCAATAATCCTTTCGTATAAGGCAGATTCGGTTACCTGTTTTTCTGCCGGATCAGTAAGAACGCCGTCTACATCGAAAAGATAAGCTGTATTAATCAACCTTCGAGTTTCTGGAATCAATCCTACCCTTACCATTTCATCTTCAAAACTAGGTAATCCTTGTTCTTCAGGAGTATAAGCTGGAGCATATCCGTCGGTATTCCTAGCAGGAACATTTTTCCCCCAATACCTCTCTGGAACTTGATTGAATATTTCTTGATATTTAATATAATAGGAAGAAACAATTTCGTTCATTTTCCTATAATTTTCTTGTACATCTTTTTCCAGTTGTATCTTCCATATATTTGCAGCTTCCAATCCCTGTGCTTCTAAAATAAGTGAGTATCCTGCAGCAATAAGTACTGCTGCATGAGTCGGAGGAAAAGGACAATGAACATCTGTAAGAAGTTTTTCTATAGCTTGAGGCGTACCATCAATGTCTACAAACTTTTCTTCAAAGTCGGCATCCCCTAAATTCTTATTACGATTTGAAGTTCTTGATCTCTCTCTAATTTCTGAGGCAGTAAGCCCAGAATCCGCAAGTAATAATATTTCATCATGAATTTTTACGTTATCTTTTGCAAGACCTACAATCCGTATTTTTTTTAAATCATTATCTTCAAGACCTAGTTCTTCTCCCGTTTCCTTTAGAATATTTGCTCTAAGTGTGTTTGTATCAATAGCATCAGGTGTTCCCTTAGTACTATTTTCCGCGTTAATTATTGCATCAATCATTCCGGCTGCGCTTGCACCAGGAATATCAGTATAAGAAGCATTCCCTCTTGTTAATCCTTCTCTATCAAGGCGTTGTCGTTCAACCGCACGATGCTGGATAATAATCCGTCCATCAGAACTTCGTACGATCATTGCCGTAGCAGCATTACTGCTTAAATCTAGAAGCTCAGGTGTATTATTGGGATTGGCAAATTCATTATATACGGGAAACGATACTAATTTTACATCAGCAATTAGAGTATTACCTTCTTGTCTAATATTTCTAATCCCGACTTTTCCGGCCATTCCCTTTATATACTTTCTTCTTGTTTCATCATATTCCAATTGTAATCTCGCAATTTCTGAAGTACTTTCATTCGCTCTGGCCCTCTCAAGTGCATCTTTTGCATCTCTTAAGCCTTCTACACCCTGAAATTTCATTTCACGCTTCATCGCTGACTGAAGTCTTGATCGCTGATTATCATTAAGAAGGTTTTGGCTTGATTTCTGTCTTCTTCTTATACTTTGGGATGTTTTAAACTCAAAACCTTCCGGAGAAGTTGATAGATGAGTGATGGTAAAGCTTCCACCGTCAAACTCTGGCTTGATATTCGGGTTTTCTGATTCAATTCCTGCTTCTGACATTATTCAATTATACCAAGGTAATTAAGTCTTCAAAAATTAAAAAAGCGCCGTGAAATAATTGTCTTTAGACGAAAAATTGTCGTTTTTGGATTTTAGCCCTTCGGCTCGCTTCGCTCGCTCAGGGTCACGATCCTTCGATAAACTCAGGATTTTCAACCTCAACTCCCCTACCCCAACTATCCTGTAGTTTTGTTATTAAACTGTGACGATGACCTCTTCTTCTCTTCTATTGAAGACTATTTTGGAGCACTTATCGAAAAAACCATTTTGTCCTAAAAGGGATATTTGTTGATTGTAACTAAAGTGTGCATCTGTTTTAATTTTATGTCCTTCAATAAAAATACCGATTCCATCGTGGTAAAAGCTTTCTATCCGAATTCCTCCAATCCCTGTAATTATCTGCTTTCTGCCCTTCCTAATCGGTATTTTTAAAATTTCTCCAAGAAAGGCTGGAAGAAAATTATGGTCAGCCCCCGAATCGATAAGAGTTTTAATAATAATTGGGCTCCCCCTTTTATAATTAATTCCAACATCAATTATCGGTTTGGGCATATAAAACACTTTCCCATTTTTGTCCTTTTGGGCAACTGGTAGGTAATAAAATTTATAATCTCTCATCAGGGAGAATACGGCGTTAGTGGGGGAACTGCCATAAAAGAAACTTTTTTACGGGCAACTTTTTTGTAGACATCCTTAAGATTTTTCCCTGAAGCTACGATCTCTGATTTATCTTTGTCGATCGCTATCCATTTGTCGGCGTATTTCTCGATACCTTTAATTGGTTTCTGTTTCATATAGTCAATTATACTCTGGATGTCTAGTTAATTTGTGGCCCCTTATCTAATTTGCCGCAAAAACGTGGGCCGCCTTTGGCGAGCCTCGCTTTTTTAACGTATTTGACGTAAAAAAGTGGGGACGTCGAATTCATCCTCGTCAATCTGGGTTTGGGGAATTTGAGTTTCGTCGCCTTGTGTCAATTCTTTAGTTTCCCGGTCTCCTTCGCTAACATGAACATATTTTCGTCTAAATTCGTCAAAGCCGGTTGCAACAACCGTAACTTTTACCTGATCTATTAACTTTTCATCAATCGCCGCCCCGAAAATAATCTGGGCATCAGGATCAGCCTGGGAAGTAATCACTTTTGCCGCTTCATCAACTTCATTCATCGTCATATCCGCTCCACCGGTTATATTAAACAAAATACCTCTTGCTCCTTCGATGGAAGCATCCAGAAGCGGAGAAGCAATTGCTGCTCTGGCAGCTGTTGAAGCCCGGTTTTCACCGGTTGCCGTACCTACACCCATTAATGTTGATCCGGCATTAGTCATTATGGTTCTAACATCGGCAAAATCTACGTTTATTAATCCCGGCATAACAATAATATCGGATATTCCTCCAACACCCTGTGCTAAAACTGAATCGGCTAATTTAAAAGCTTCAAGAAGGGATACGTTTTTGTCAACAATTTCTAAAAGTTTCTGGTTAGGAATCACAATCAATGTATCAACTTTGTCGCGTAAATTATCAATACCTTCATCAGCAATTATCATTCTCCGGGTTCCTTCAAAAGCAAAAGGTTTGGTGATTACTGCTACAGTTAAAACGCCCAATTTCCTTGCTAATTCTGCAATTACCGGTCCTCCCCCTGTACCTGTACCGCCGCCTGATCCATAAGTCAGAAAAACCATATCAGCACCTCCGATTACGTCTTTTATCTTTTCAAGTGATTCTTCCGCGGCTTTTTTACCTATTTCCGGATCCGCACCAGCACCCAATCCTTTTGTTAACCCGTCACCTATCTGTACCTTTGTAGGGGCCTGTGAAGCCAATAGATGCTGTTGGTCGGTATTAACAGCAATAAAATCCACCCCCTGAATCTGTGCCTGTGTAATCATAGAATTTAGGGCATTAGTTCCACCGCCACCAATTCCCAATACTTTAATTTTGGCAAATCTGTTAACGTCCGGTTTTATAAGCATTTTATGGATTGCAAAATATTACCAAAAGCAGAAAACTGCGAGATAATTTAACATATAAGGAGAGTTTTATGCAAGATTTAGGGAAGAATTGATTTAATAAGGTTCACGCCCTTATTAAAAAGGCCTTTTATTTCAATCCTGCCAACAAGGGGTAATCTTACTTCTTCCTGCTGATAACTGGCCCCGTATATTGCCAAACCTAAGCTGGCAGAGTGTATTGGAGAAGATATTTCATCAATTAAGCCTGTCGCGTTTTGACCAAATCCCACCCTCACAGGCATTTCCAGCTCCTGCTTGGCCAAATCTACCATACCAACAGTCATAGAACCGCCTCCGGTTAAAACAACACCGGAAGGTGTTAAGCCTGAATAGGAAGATTTCTGAATTTCAACTTTAATCATATTCATAATTTCTCTTAGTCTTGGTTTCATAATTCCATCAATTAAAGTTTTTTTTGACACCATTTTTAAATCCTCGTCTATAGACAAAGATGCAATGTCCAAATGGTCTGATGTTTTAATATCTTTAGCATTATGATTATCAATAGGCTCAACTGCAATCTGGGGCGCAGATGAAAGTGCTAGTTTAATCTTTTCCGCTGATTCAAGTGAAACCCGAAGCCCAATTGCCAAATCATTGGTAACATTTCTGGCTCCAATCGGCAAAACTGCGCAATGAGCCGGTGCTCCGTCGGTAAAAATACATATATCAGATGTACCCGCACCAAAATCAACCAATATTACACCCAATTCTTTCTCCGTATCCGTTAAAACAGAATAAGATGATGCAAGACCGGAAAATACCAAACCTTCTACATCTATACCAACTTGACTTATGCATTTTGCAATATTTCTTAAAGCAGTAGTAGCACCGGTAATAATATGAGTTTCTACTTCCATTCTGACTCCTGTCATCCCTAAAGGATCTTTAATACCGCTTTGAGAATCAACTACGAAATATCTTGGGATAACATGAAGTATTTCACGGGAAGAAGGCAGCGAAATTGCTCTGGCTGCTTCTATAACCCGCATAACATCGTCTTCCGTAACTTCTCCGTTCGAATTGGAAACTGCAACCACCCCTTTTGAATTTAAGGATTCAATATGGGTACCGTCTACGGAAACAAAAGCAGCACCAATAGAATATCCGGCCATTCTTTCTGCAGATTCAACCGATTCTGTTATACAACTTACAGCTTCATCTATATCAACAACCTGCCCTTTTCGAAGACCTTTTGCCGGAATAGATGATACGCCTATAATATTTATTGGTGTATCTTCTAAAATTGAGGCAATAACAGTAGTAACTTTAGAAGAACCAACGTCGATACCAACCACAACCTTATCTTTAGGCATTGTTATCAACCTGACGAATCATATGTATTACTTATTAGTTACAATCGGATTATCGTATCTTAAGTCAATTTTTGCAATTTTTGCCAGATCTATTTTAGCTTTAGATAAGGCTAACTGTAAAGAGTTAATCTGCTCAACAAGATCTTTGGCAAGTGAAAATACGACAATCGTCCCATTCTTATTATATGCGGCAACTTCATTCTCACTTATTACTCTTAGCGAGGTAATCGAAAAATCAGACTTTTCTATTTCCTCCACAAGCTTAATCACGAATTTTATTTTTTGATCTTCTATTTTTTGACCTTTTGTTAAGTTAATTTCTTTCCCAAGATAAAATACTGGCAATTCTTGGGTTAAATTTCCTTCAGCAACATAGCCCATTCGAGTAAGAAAAAAATTAGTTTCGGCTATTTTAACAACAAGATTATCTTCTCTAAGTTTAATCAAGAGTTTAGAAGGGAACTTCTTTTCAATAACAATATCCTGAACACATACAAATTGTTTTTTGATTTTGTCCGCCAGCTTATTTGAAAACACTAAAAACAAATTCTTATCCAGTAATTTTAAGTCTTTTAAGACTATCTCTTCTGTCAAGCAATTACTGCCTCCTGTAATTTCTATTTTTTTAATTTTAAATATGGCTGACAAAGAAAAAGCGGAAAGGATCAAAACTATAGCTAGTATCAGCAATAACTTGCCCATATATTAAGTATACTATTTGGATAATTTAATCTTAAAATTCAAATGGGAATTGTTGGTAGAAAATTTCTGGAAAAAAGTTAAATAATGTTCTCCAAATACTTGATAAATTGTTCCAATCCATTGATTTTCATATTCTTATAAAATTTATCGGCTGCTTTTTTATATTTCGATAAGTTAGAAATAGCTTCTTCAATAATAGAAGACAAATTATGACTATTAATTTCATCTTGATTATATATTTTTGCCATTCCGGCATTTTCTAAAATTTTAGCGTTTGAGAACTGTTCGCCCCCAGAAGATGCCGGAAGCGGTATCAAAACAGAAGGTTTTTTAAAAATCCCCAGATCCCAAATAGTATTTGCACCCGCACGCGAAATCACCAACATAGATTCTTGTAAAACTGCTGCAATATCCTCGGGGTTTATATAATCAACAGCAAAATAATGAGTATTTTTAATTTTTTTTGCTTTACCCCAGTCATTTTCCCAATTGGCAGTACCAATCTGATGCAAAATCGAATATTTATTTAATAATCCCACATTATGGTAAATCATATTATTTAAAAAATGTGAACCCTGATTACCTCCAAGTACTAAAATAAATTTTTTGTTCGATTTTAAAAAAAATCGGATATTTTGGGATTTTGCAGAAATATTAGATATAGATTTTCTGGTTAAATTACCGATAACAGCAGCTTTTTTATCGTCAAAAAATTCTGCCGATTGTTGCCATGTAAGAAAAATTCTTTCAGTAATTGGAGAATTTATTCGTGTTGCTAAACCCGGAACCGAAGCTTGCTCATGAGCAATAGATTCTATACCCAACAACCAACCGCAATAAACTACGGGTACGGAAAGATAACCACCAAATGAAATTATTAGGTTTGGTCTTTTAATTAATAAATATAACAGGCTTTGTATAAACCCTACGGGAATTTTTAAAAGTGACAAAAACAGGTATTTTGTAAATTTCCTTTGTAACCTGCCTGCTGTAATTGGAATAAAACTAATATTTCTACCCGTGATAATTCTAAATTCCGCAGATAAACTTTTTGAACCTTCTGTCGTAAACATTCGTCCGAAAAAAAGAATTTCGATGTTTTTTCTATTTTCCAACCCTTCAATTAAAGCTAATGCCGGAGTAAGATGACCTCCGCAAATTACAATTTTTTTCATTTATATAAATAAAGCAAACCAGTATTAATATTTCAGGAATGCTTATTAATATTAATCAATATGCCCATTGCCGACATTGTCACGAAAAGGGATGAACCGCCATATGACACAAACGGTAGGGGAATTCCGGTTAACGGTACTAAAGCAACTGCCGAACCTAAATTTAAGATTACCTGAAACGAAATCAGTGCGACTATACCCATGGCCAAAACTCTTCCTTGAAAATCGCGGGAATTTAAAGCTATCTGAATCGATTTCGTGATTAAAAATAAGAATAGGGAAACTACAAATATGGCTCCAACAAAACCTAATTCTTCGACTATAATGGCAAAAATCGCATCGCTTTGAACTTCCGGAATGTACGCAAATTTACTTCGGGAAGCACCAATACCAACACCTAATAATCCTGCGGAAGAAATGGCTACTAATATTTGGTTTATTTGATATGAAGCTCCTTGCGGATCATGTAAGGGATCAAGATAACTTTTAATTCTTGTAAGCCGATAAGGTTCTTTTACAATAAAAATTATGACGGAAACTATTAATAAGGGCAAAGCAGTAAAAAAATGCCAAAGAGGCGCCTGACCAATAAAATAAATTGTCATCATAATTCCAATATATATCAATGCTGTTCCTAAATCCGGTTGGATTAGTACTAAACTTGTGATTAATATCAGAGGCAAGAAAAATACAATTCCAGTATCAATTAGTCTGATTTTATACTTCTCGAATTTTGAAATCATTTCAGTTGAGTAAAATATTAAAGCTAATTTGGCAAATTCCGATGGCTGGAAAGTTAAAAAACCCAAATTTATCCAGCGGCGTGCACCATATATTTCTGTACTGACTATTGGTAATAAAACAACTATTAAAAGAAGAATGGCGATAATCAAGATGATTGAAGAAAACTTCAATAGCCTTTTATAATCAAAAAAGCTGAAAAAACCCAGTGCCCCGAAACCGAATACTGCCCAAATTAACTGATTTTTAAAATAATAAAGCTTGTCTCCAAAATCACGATATGCAGATACCACTGATGCATCGTATATTGCCAATAAGCCAAAAAAAACTAAAAATGTAATTGTTCCTATAAGCCAAAAATCAAGTTTTTCTTTAGGTATATTGAGGGTAGCAGTTTTGCTATTCATTTTTAACAATCAATTTGTTAATTTCTTGGCTAAATTGCATACCTCTATCCTGATAATTTAAAAACATATCAAATGATGCGCAAGCCGGAGAGAATAAAACAATATCTCCTGCCGTAGCCATACTATAAGCTCTACTGACTATATCTCCCATCGACTTTAGATTTTTAATAATATTTATTTGGTGACTATTCATGCCTAAAATAGTATGTTCTATCTTTTTTGCTTCCTCGCCAATTAAAATTATTGATTTTATTGATTTATTATTATGAATTTCCAAAGCGAGCTTTCTGAAATCGGCTTTTTTGGATGACCCGCCAAGTATCACAATCTTCGGCAAGTTAAAGGCCTTAATTGCCGCAATCGTAGTTTCCGGTACCGTAGAAGACGAATCATTATAGAATTTCACCCCATTCTTTTGACCAATAAACTGCAGCCTGTATTCAAGACCCTTAAATTTGGATAGAACTTGTTTAATTTTATTATTGTCAATGTTGTAAAGCTTTGCTACCGCAGCAGCTGCTACAACATTTTGGAAATTATGCCTTCCTGTTAATTTTATATCTTTAATTTCACAGATTTTTTCTTGTTCATCAATTTGGGAGATAATATCCTCGTTTTTAAGATAAATACCGTTGGTCTTTTCATTAACCGAAAAAAAGTAGACTTTTCCCTTGGTTAATTTTGCCATTTCTCTTGATACGGGATAGTCATAATTGATAATTGCGAAATCTTTTCGCTTTTGGAATGAAACTATTGAACTTTTACTTTGTTGATATTCTCTAATATTTTTATGCCAATCAAGATGTTCTGTGGTTATCATTAAAACAACGCAAACATGCGGACTTTTTTTAATATCTATTAGTTGAAAACTGGAAAGTTCCAAAACAATAATGCTTTGAGAATCTAGAACCGGCAATATGTCCAAAGGAGCAATACCTATATTGCCTGCCAAATAAACATTCTGATATTTGCTTTTTAAAAACTTATAAATTAATGTTGCAGTTGTTCCCTTACCCTTGGTGCCTGTTACACCAATTATTTGCCCCGGACATTCATCAAAAAAAATTGTTGTTGAGGATATTGGCTTTGCCCCGCTTTTTGCTATTCTTATAACATTTATATTATCTGGTCTGACTCCTGGAGAACGAACAATAAAATCAAAATCACCGTTTTGGGGATATTTTCCTCCAAAAAAGAATTTTATATTTAACTTTTTAAATTTCTCCAGATCCTCACTGTTAAAATCAGATTTATTTTTATCGTCAATAATCGTAATTCGATTCTTTTTCGCAAGGTATAATGCGCATGATTGCCCTTCTTTACCAAAACCATAAATTGCTATTTTTTTATTATCAATCATTAGGAAAATTTATATATAGGCTTTTTGCCCGGTTATTTTATATTTTAATAAAGCAGAAGCAACTTTGGAGAAATTCAGAGGATCTGCTGTTGTGAAATAAATATCCTTTGATTTTCCAGTAGCAAGCTTTTTCTCTTTTTTGAGAATAGTTTTAACTCTTTTGGCAATTGCTTTGCCGGAATCAATAATCTTGACTCTCGTACTTAATCTTTTTCTAATATCTTTTTTTAAAAAAGGGTAGTGTGTACAACCCAGTACAACTACATCAGCACCAAATTTAGCTATTTGTAGAGTATATTTATCAAGCAGGTTGGAAATTTGTCCAATGTTAAGTTCTTCAACCGATTCCTCAAGTCCATCACAACTTACTTTTAAAACTTTTTGATTTAAAGCGTTATTTTTTACTAATTTGGATAAATAATTACTTTCTGCAGTTGCCGGCGTTGACATCACCGCAATCTTACCATTGACAGTAATTTCAGATGCGGGTTTAACCGCAGGAACAACTCCGATTATAGAAATATCAAAATTTAGCCTTAAAAAATCAAGAACATAGCAAGTGGCGGTGTTACATGCAACCACTAAAAGTTTAATATGGTAATTAAGTAGAAATTTTGTGATTCTTTCTGATAAATCCTCCAGCTCTTCTTTGGTTTTTACTCCATAAGGAACGTGATCTTGGTCTGCTAAAAAAATAAATGATTCCAAAGGCAGTGTTTCTTTTACTTCTTTAAGAATAGAGAGTCCGCCAACTCCGCTATCGAAAATGCCAATGGGTTGATTGCTTGCCATTTTTTAAAAGAAGGAAAGCCAAAGGCCGAATATTGCAAACATTGTCTGGGCGAGCAAAAATCTAAAGACAATTTTCGATTCTTCCCAGCCTTTATTCTGGAGCCACAAATGAAGCGGGGCTACATCAAAAAGCTTTTTTTTAAATATTTTTTTTGAAAAAAGCTGTACCAAGGAGGACATCACTTCAAGTATAAACATACCTCCAATCACTCCAAGGGCAATTGGTTTGCCCAAAAGAAGACCACAAACCGCAAGCGTGGCTCCGAACGATAAAGCTCCCACATCTCCAAGCCAAATTCTTGCCGGCCAGACATTAAAATATAAAAAAGCAATTAATGAACCAATCCATAAACCAATAAATATTGAAAGAGTCGTATCCAGTATTGAACGGGAAATAACTAAAAAAGCTAAAAGACAAATTAACAGTAATCCGGTCGCTAACCCATCCAAACCGTCAGAAATATTGACTGCATTTGCAAAAGATACAATCGTAAATGCAGCAAACGGAACATATAAAATTCCTAGGTCTATCACATCAAAAAAACGAATATTGACTAAATCAATTCCCAATCCCCAATATAAATACGAAGCAATTGCCAGTCCCAATATCCACTGAATTAAAAATTTATAGCGGAACCGTAAACCCCAGAATTTAGCCCGCTTTAAGGCGAATGTTTTGCGCAAATCATCATATAATCCCAGAGCTGCGAACGAAATAAATGTGATTAATATAACTTGAAATTCTTGTTTGAACGGATAAACTGATGTTTGTTCAACTCCAAATATGGATATTGAATTTATAACAATTAGATACAGGACAGAAACCACTATAACAATCAATGCTCCTCCACCTACCGGCGTGCCTATTTTGTGGGCATGAAGTTTGTCAAATATAGGAGTTCTGACTTCAAAGATATCCCGTGTTGTTTGTTTCTGGCGAATAAACTTTAGTTTGTATAAATAATTAATAAAAGGCACCAGGAGCACGCTTATGATAAAAAATGAAAGTAATATCAATCCTAAAATTTGTGTCATGTCATTATCTTAATTTTCCGCAATGATAACAGTCTATTTTTGTAGATTGATGCATAAGACCTTGGACAACTCTTTCCAAATGAGCATGACGTGACCCTTTAACAAGAATTAAGGATTTTCCGGTTGCAATTGTTTCCAGCTTCTCTAATGCCTGATGTGTACTGGCAACTTTTAATATTTTTCCTCCAAAATTGACATTTTTGGCTGCATCGGCGATTTGACCGGCAACAAGACCTACTGTCATTAAATAATCTACATTAGAACTTGCGATTTTTTCACCAACCATCTTATGTTTATTATTAGAAAACCTTCCCAAATCCTTCATTTCCCCCAATATTGCTATTTTTTGTTTATTCTTTCCCAAATCAATCAAAGTATCTATTGCTTCCAAAACAGCATTTGGTGAAGAATTATATGTATCATCAATTATACTAGTTTTGCCAACAACTATTGGTGTTAATCTATGAATTGGAGATTTAACTTTAGACAAACCTCTGGATATTTGTTGTAAGCTCATTTTACAAATAAGACCGACTGTTGCTGCTGCATAAGCCGACATAAGTTGATGCCGGCCAATAATCTTCCACTTTACCGTTGATTTTTGACCTAAATAATCTATATTGAATCTTGAACCGTTTAAATTTTGCCGAAAATTTGTAATTTTAAGTCCATTTTTTACGCTTGGCCCATACCACCAGATTTTTGAGGATGTCATTGAAGCCATTTTATGGCAATACTGGTCTTGAGCATTCAACACCGCATATCCACTCTTTGCTAATGCAGTAACTAATTTTGACTTCTCCCTAAAAACTCCTTCAACATTTTTTAAATATTTCGTATGAGTTTGGCTAATCGCTGTGACAACCGCAATGTTTGGCTTAACCAGATTTAAATAATGATCCATATCGCCCGGATGCTCTATCCCATACTCAAGAATTAATTTTTGATCCCAGGGTTTTGCTTTAAGAATAGTCTGGGGGATTCTAAATGTTGGATCCAAATTTTCGTCACCAACGACAGTTTTGTATTTTTGCGAAAGAACACTGT
>MFBN01000019.1:303-7061 GCA_001776425.1 Candidatus Curtissbacteria bacterium RIFCSPLOWO2_01_FULL_37_9 | reverse complement strand
GCCTTTCTAGGATTAGTCCAAATAGCAAGAAAATAACCGAAGAGTTAAATCAAGATTGGACGATTTTAACAGAAGCGGTACAAACTTTGTTAAGAAAACTAAAAGTAAAAGATCCCTATTCGCTAATTGCTTCTTTGACGAGGGGGGAGCATATCGGTGGTGCGAAATGGAATAGCTGGGTTGATAATTTACCAATTGCCGAAGATCAAAAAGATCAGTTGCGCAGACTCAGTCCCGAGAATTATATCGGACTTGCATTTAAATTAACAGAAAAAGCGTTAAAAGATATAAGGAGTTCAAGGAGACAAAAATGAAGCCGCAAGTTGCAATTATCATGGGATCTGATTCTGATTTAGAGGTAATGTCTGAGGCTGCGAAAGTTTTAGACGAGCTGATCGTACCTTACGAAACAGCTATTCTTTCGACACACAGGGTTGCCCAAGAAACGGCTGATTTTGCCAAAAGCGCCAAACAAAAAGGTTTTAAAGTTTTGATAGCCGGAGCAGGCGGAGCCGCTGCGCTTCCGGGATCAATTGCTTCTGTGACAACCCTTCCTGTCATCGGAGTGCCGATTGCAACAAAATCATTGGAAGGGTTGGATTCTTTGCTTTCGATTGTTCAGATGCCGCCGGGTGTTCCGGTTGCAACAGTAGGGATAAACGGTGCCAAAAATGCCGGTCTTTTGGCAGCGCAAATAATTGCAACTTTTGATACTTCGGTTGCCAAAAATCTTTCCGAGTATAAATTTAAACAAAAAGAAGATGTGCTTTTAAAAAATAAGAAGCTTCACCAAGTAGGCTGGATGAAATATCTCAAGGAAAAGAGAAAATGATCGATAAAAAAACTATTATTAAAAATATACCTTATGCGATCGAAAAAGTGGCATATCCAAAACTGGGTAAAAGGTATAGCGGAAAAGTACGCGACTGGTATATCAGGGATCGTCTCAGGATTTTAATAGCCACAGACAGGATTTCCGCATTTGATAGAGTTTTAGGCTTTATACCTTTTAGGGGTGCAGTTCTGAATACTTTATCCCAGTTTTGGTTTGAAAAAACCCGGGATATTATTGCCAACCATATGATTGGAATAATTGATCCGAACGTGATGCTTGTAACCGAATGCCGGGCATTACCTGTGGAAGTTATTGTTCGCGGTTATATTACCGGTGTTACCGAAACATCTTTATGGAAAAAATATTCTGAAGGAGAAAGAACGATATACGGTATCAGATTTCCGGAAGGTTTAATCAAAAATCAAAAACTCAAAAAACCGGTAATTACTCCAACAACAAGAGGAACAGGTTCTTCCGGTCACGATGAGCCGATAACTCCATCTGAAATTATTAAAAAAAAACTGATACCTTTGGATATTTGGCAAAAAATAGAAAAAACTGCCACGAAACTATACGAAAGAGGTTCACAGATTTGTAATCGGGCAGGTTTTATCTTAGCAGATACTAAATATGAATTTGGGTTGGATAGAGCCGGTAAGATTATTCTTATTGATGAAATCCATACTCCGGACAGCAGCCGTTTATGGCTTAAGCAATCATACAAGGGTCTTTTTAAAAAAGGGCAAGAAGTCGAAAATTACGACAAAGAATTTATGAGAATATGGTTTGTTAGAAATGGATATATGGGTAAAGGCAAGCCACCCCCAATGCCTGCGGATTTAATTGTAAAAATTGCCCAGCGCTATATTGATGTTTACGAAAAATTATCAGGAGAAAAGTTTCATTTTGATTTAACTCTTCGTCCTAATCAGAGAATTTTGGAAAATCTGACAAAGCTGGTCTAGCACTTTATAACAAGTCCGCAGTAAAATGTTATGGTAGTAATCTTCAATTTTGGGGGACAATATGCTCATCTTATTGCCAGACGAGTAAGAGAGCTTGGGATCAGAAGTGAGTTAATTTCTCCGCACGAAAAAATTGCTAACATTAAAAAACTTAAACCTCAAGCTGTCATCTTTTCCGGTAGTCCTTATTCCTGCTACGACAAAAATGCACCCAAAGCAAACCCAGAAATATATAAGTTAAATATTCCGATTCTTGGTATTTGTTACGGTCATCAGTTGATGGCATTTCAGCTTGGCGGTCAAGTGTTATCCAAAAGAAATAAACAATTTGGGAAAGAAATGTTAAAAATTAAAAAAAGTAAAATTTTCGAAGGACTCAAGCCTTATCAAAACGTTTGGTTTTCTCATGGAGATCAGGTTAATAAAGTCCCGGAAGGATTTAAAATAATTGCTGCTTCAAAAAATGCACAAGTTGCAGCTATGGAAGACCCAGCCCGTAATTTCTACGGAATTCAGTTTCATGCAGAAGTTGCTCATACACCCAAAGGTATGAAAATTATTGAAAATTTTTTATATAAGATCGCAAGATGCAGAGTCGATTGGAATCTAGGCAAAGTCACAAAAATAATATTAGAAAAATTAAAAGAAGAAATTACCGATAATAAAGTCATAATGGCAATTTCTGGAGGGGTTGATTCTTTGGTAGCGGGCGCACTTTTAAAAAAAGCCATCGGGAAAAACTTGTACCTTATTTCGATTGATACAGGCTTTTTAAGATTAAATGAAGTTGAAGAAATAAAAAACATTGTTTCGGCATCAAAGCTTGGTAATTTAAAAATTATAAATGCCCGTAAATCTTTCTTGGATTTATTGAAAAATGTTACCAACCCGGAAGAAAAGAGACAAAAAATTGCCAAGCATTATTTTAGTATTTTTGAAGATGAAGCTAAAAAAATAGGTAATTTAAAATATTTAGCGCAGGGAACCATTTATCCGGATAGGGTTGAATCTGCCTCGACATCAAAACATGCTGATAAAATTAAAAGCCATCATAATGTCACCTTGCCCCGTGGTTTAAAGCTTAAAATCATTGAACCATTGGCAGATTTTTATAAAGACGAGGTCAGAAAAGTAGGCATTAAATTGGGTATTAAGAAAATTTTTTTAAATAGGCACCCTTTTCCTGGCCCGGGACTGGCAATCAGAATATTAGGAGAAGTTACCCCAGATCGACTGGCGATATTAAAAGAAGCTGATAATATTTTTATTAATGAACTTAAAAATGCCCGTATATATAATAAGGTAGGACAAGCATTAGCCGCGCTATTGCCGGTGAAATCAGTTGGGGTTATGGGTGATGCCAGAACTTATTCTTATATTATTGCTTTAAGATCTGTTGATACGAGTGATTTTATGACAGCGGATTGGTCAAAAATACCCCAACAGATATTGGAAAGAATTTCCACAAGAATAGTCAACGAAGTTCGCGGTGTCAATCGTGTAGTGTACGACATCACCCAAAAACCACCGGCTACCATTGAGTATGAATGATCACGAATTTGAATTTTTTAATTTTCAATTTAAAATTCAATAAACAAGTTTCCTTAAATCTATTTTTTTTAAAATACTATTAGCTTTAGGTGCGCAATACTGAGTTTACGAAGTATGAGCACCGCAAGCTGATTTCCTTAAATTCCTATCTTTTGAAAACTATCAATTTATATCCTGTAAAATTCCAAAATAAGGCAACTCCGGTTGCAAGCACTTTTGCCAGATTTGCCCAAAGTGTTTCCGATTCGACAAAAACAGGCGGAACAAAAGTTGTGATTATATAGACTATACTGCTATTTATAACCAGACCGATTAAGGTGATTACGAAAAAGGTGATAAAATTGGCCTCTTTGGGAGACTGAAAAACCCACTTTTTGTTCCAAAAAAAACTATTGGTTACTGCAGCGGAAAATGACACAATATTTAGAGGGATAATACCGATTCCGCTGGTTATACCGGTAAGTAGTATCATAAGGTTTAATATTCCAAAGTCTATTGCGGTATTCAAAACTCCTACCAAGGCAAATTTGGAAAATTGCCAGAGCAGGCCAAATCTCTTAGCTGCAAAAGAAACAACTATCATGCCTAATGTAACTACGACAGGTAGAACTGCGAATAAGAGTATTAATAATAAAGGCAGCGATAGTTTATTGCTTAAGCCGGTATTTACAAATGTGGGCAGTAAAAACAAGCCAACAATTAAAGAGATTGCCAGACTATAAATAAGATCTAGTTTACTCATTTATGCTCTTATTATTATCATAATTTTAAATGCTCCCATTTTACAAGTAATTAGAGAAAAATGTGTTTGATATTAATAAATAATTAATTTATCAAAAAAAAGATATTCATTAAATTTTAATGCTATTACAATGAATATGTCCTCAAGAATCTATTTGCATTCACCGATACCAGAAATAGTATAATAAGTTTATGCCTACATTTAAGGATAAATTAGGTTTGTCAAAATTCCCCCATTACTATGGTGATGTCGGCAGGTTGTTTTTTCTGCTTGGTGGGGTGGTAATGCTATTTAGCTTACCGCTTTTGAATCAAATGATGCCTGTTCCTGCTTATGTATCAATATTGATTATAGTTGCGGTGGTTTTCGTTGCCGGTATTACAAATCCTGCCCAAAAATGGGTTCATATTCTTGATTCTGTAATCTCGCTTGTAGGAATTATTCTATTTGAATATCTAGCAATTCTGGTTTATACACAAGGTAATGAGTTTTTTACATTCCTGCTTAATCAGACCTTAGCGGCAATTTTCCTTTTTGCATTTTATTTTTCCGTTAAAACCGTTCGTGGATTTGTGGTTCCCGAGCGAAAATCCGATAAATCTCCCCGATAAATTTCTTAAACTGTTTACTTGATGAAAAAGGCATAAGTGGGCCAATGTTATAATTTTGTCTACCGCCAAGTATAGCTGAGTTTGACATGGCCAGACTTTGCCCGCTGACCAAACACGGGCTTTTTAACTTTCACCACCTTAATATTCCTTACTTGACAATATCTCCTTACATTGATAAAATTTCCTTGCTATGCAACTAATAGCATCTATTACTAGTAAAAGACAATTAACCATACCAGCTTCAATTTACAAAAAGGTTAAGTTTTCAGAAAGACAAAAGGTTCTTGTCACCGAGATAGAAGGTCAAATTATCATTACTCCTTTTGTGGATTTGGTCGAAAAGTTAGCCGGTTCCCTGAAAGTTCCCAAAAGGTGGAAAGGTAGAAATATTGATGAAATTATAGAAAATGCCAAAAGCGAGTATTTTACCAAACCAAAAGTTAATGATCTTCGTTGATACCAACTACTTCTTAAGATTCTTACTCAAAGATAATAAGCTCCAACATCGCAAAGCTAAACAATTAATGCTCGACAGCGCCCAAGGTAAATTGAAGTTATTCACTTCAATAATTGTTTTTTTTGAAATTTACTGGGTTTTAAGTTCTTATTATGGTAGGAATAAAACAGAATTAATAAAGGCACTTAAAGATGTCATTAACTTAACGTTCATCGAGATTGAAGAAAGGCCAATCATAACCAACGCGTTGGAAGTTTTTGCTCAAAACAACATAAGTCTAGAGGATAGCTTCAATTTAAGCTACGCTGCCAGTCATCAATCAGAAGACTTCAAAACTTTCGATCTTAAGCTAGGCAAATTATTTAAAAAATAATTTATCCAATCAAATGCTCGCCAAAATCACTTCTGCAGCAGTTAGTCGTTAATGGCACATTTACTTGACAAGTTGTCAAGAAACTGATAAGTTGTAATTATGAATCAGATGACTGTAGGACAATTTAAGTCTAAATTTTCCGAGGTATTAGGGAAAGTACTACAAGGTGAAAGTATCGGTATTACCTATGGCAAAAACAAAAAAAAGGTCGCAGCCTTAGTTCCGTACAATATACATCTAAATAAGAACAGTATAAAGTTGGGACTGCTGGAAGGCAAAGCGACCTTTAAAATAAACAAAGGATTTAAAATGACTGAAGAAGAGTTTTTGAATCCGTGAGTTATATAATCGATACGCATGTTCTCTTGTGGACAATTTTCTCTCCAAAGAAAATTTCTAAAACAGCTAAAACTATCTTAGTTAAACCAGAGCCGATTAAGTTTGTAAGTATAGTGTCGTTTTGGGAAATTTCCCTAAAGTTTTCACTCAAAAAAATGGATTTGAAAGGTATTCAGCCGGAAGACATTCCAGATTTAGCAAAGAAATCCCGTTTTGAAATTTTAAATTTAAATTTTGATGTAGCTTCCAGTTACCACAAACTGCCATACAGTAAGCACAAAGACCCATTCGACCGCATGCTTGCATGGCAGGCAATTAGAGAGGGGTGTATTTTATTAACAAGCGACAAAGAGTTTTTAAACTATAAAGAACACGGGCTTAGAGTAGTTTGGTAAAATTATCTCCTTGAAAATCGTCTAAAAATCGACTAAAATACGACTATAAGGAGTATTTCAAGGTTTCCTTATAATTCGACTAATTAGAGAATTATAAGCTCTCTTTAAATACGTCTAATGTTTAACCCGCGATATACTATCACTGATCGCATCCTGGCAAATATTAAGCGAATTAACTCGCTTGTAAACGATCTCAATAATAGAAGATTCCCCAGCATAGTTTTAGTAGAGCTGGAGAAAACGGCCCGTGCCATTTCAACCTATGCCTCAACCAGCATTGAAGGTAACCCGCTTCCCCTAACAGAGGTTAAAAAAATACTTAAGTCCAGGCCTGCGCACATCAGAGATAGTGAAAAAGAGGTATTGAACTACAACCAGGCATTGCAAGATTTAAACAAACTGCTTGAACAGGGAAATATAAGGTTATCACTTGGTCTGATCTTAAAAATCCAAAGACAAGTAACTGTTGGTCTTTTACCAAAGTTTGAAT
>MFBN01000019.1:0-281 GCA_001776425.1 Candidatus Curtissbacteria bacterium RIFCSPLOWO2_01_FULL_37_9 | reverse complement strand
AGTAATAGTCAACGATCCCAAAATGAGACAGACAGTATTTCTGCCTCCTGACGCAAAAGATGTCAGAAGCCTTTTGGAAAATCTTATTGAGTTCGTAAACGACAACAGAAACAAAATTGATGCACTGATTTTATCCGGCATTTTTCATAAGCAAATGGTGATTATCCATCCTTTTATGGATGGGAATGGAAGAGCTACACGCCTGGCAACCAAAGTACTTTTGGCACAAATGGGCCTAAATACCTTTAATCTTTTTAGTTTTGAAAATTATTACAATAAAA
>MFBN01000018.1:17918-18937 GCA_001776425.1 Candidatus Curtissbacteria bacterium RIFCSPLOWO2_01_FULL_37_9 | reverse complement strand
CTTAACAGGTTTTTATATTCCCCTGTAGCTCAACGGTAGAGCGGCTTCCTGTTAAGAAGAAGGTTGTAGGTTCGAATCCTACCGGGGGAGCACATTAGTACGGTACTCAGGCAAAAGGAGTACATCATACGGTTTTTTGAAGCTAAATTGTAATTTTCCATCCTCTAATAAAAGGTTCTCACCGACTCTCATTATCAATTCTCTTTTCTCTTCCGGTTTTCCGTTTTTTATCACATCACGGGCATAAAAAGCAGTATTCAAGAATTTTTCAGTAAGTTCTAACCAGCTGTAAGCGGAAGTTCTATTGTCAGTTCTCAAAGATTCAATCCTTGCCTGTTCTTTTAGCAACATTTCCTTCTGTAAAATAAATTCTTCTTTAGTCAATTCTTCATCTGCCCGCATCTCAATCAGTCTGTTTATTTTATCTTGTATGTTTCGCATTTGAGTATCCAAATGGGTTAATTGATTGAGATTATGTTCTGATTCATGTTTGTGTTTTTCCTTAAGAAGTTTAATACCTAACTGCCATACCTCTTCATCTATTGAAATTTGACTTATATTCTTAATGAACTGATTTTCCAGTTCATCCGTAGAAACCGGTTTTTGAAAACAGTTACCTTTTCTATGGGTACAGTGATGATATGTGTAATCAGCAGTCCGGTTTGTTCTTTTATAAAATTTTCTTTTTATAGTTGTGGTGACAGCACATCCGCAGTCAGCACATCTGACTAAACCGTTATAGATATGACCCCAGATATACTTTTTAGGTTTTGAACGGTCTCTCAGGGTATCTTGGACTTCATCAAAAAGCGATTTTGGGATGAGGGGCTCGTAATTCGTAGCCTTAAAAAGTTCGCCTTTATGATAAAAATAGCCGTAATATGTTGGTGTGGTAAGTATTTTATAAACATGACTTTTTCCGACTTTTTTTCCTCTCTTAGTCCTTAAACCCTTTTTATAAAGATAATCGCAGATATAGCCAAGTGAATAACAACGGGATTTGGCATATTGAAAAGATT
>MFBN01000018.1:13799-17900 GCA_001776425.1 Candidatus Curtissbacteria bacterium RIFCSPLOWO2_01_FULL_37_9 | reverse complement strand
CAAACGGATGAGGCTTCATCTTTCTTTTTCCTCTTTCTCCAAATCCCTCATACCCAAGCGGTGCCGGTCGGGGATATTCGCCCCTTTCAGCTTTATGGTTTAATGCCCGTTTAACATTCTGGCTAAGATTTCTGGAGTACTGATTAGCCATTCCGAAATGAATCTGAAGCACCAAATGGTCGCTTTCCTGAGTATAAACATCGCCCGCTGCGGTTCTTATCTCTTTTATTTTTCCATCCTGTAGCATTTGAAGCAGAAGTCCGCCTTCTTCCGGATTTCTACACAGCCTGTCCGGTTTCCAAGTTAGAATGGCGTTTGCTTTGCCGGTTGTAATAAGTTCAATCATCAGGTCAAATTCTGGCCTGTTATGAGGCTTGAATGATGATTTTGCCTCCTCAAGTCTATAGGTGATATATAACCTTTCCTGCAAAGCGTACTGATTGCATTCGGCTTTCTGGTCGGCAATAGATAAAGCCTGTTTTTCTTTTGCTTCTGATGATTTCCTAGCGTATTGAATATATCCCAATATGTTCTCCATAATAATGCCCTCACTGGGTGTGTTCAGAACGGTGAAGTTCTGTCCGCAATGAGGGCACTAAAAAACTCCACCGAAATTTCTGAACACAATTTAATTTTAACATTTTGAAGTTAATTTGCAAGCGAAAATAAATAAAAATTAATAATCTTCATACTACGGAATCAATAAAAGACTATACTTTCAACACTACGGTATTTAACTCTAATAATTACTGAAACTCTTACAGGGATTTTAACTATGTTATATTACTGTAATACTATTAACGTTACAGTAGTATTTTAATGATTCGTATATTCAATTACTGCTTGAATGATTTTTTTCTGCAATTTATGCCATAGTTCCGTATCTAAAATATTAACTATCCAAAAGTATTTATTTGATTTACCTCTCATTTTTACGGAAGGGGGAGAAACAATCCATTGTGAAGTATAAGGTGACTGTTTTAGCTCTGTATACCTTGCTATATAACCTCTGTGCTCAATAGTATCGCAGACTATAACATTAGAAATTACTACCTGTTTAATCCGGTCGTATTTTTTTATCTTAATCCTAAAATCATCAATAGTCACATAAATCTAAAAAAATTATTATCTGATAAAAAGTAATCCTTTTAGTGTTTTTACAGCGTCAGTATATTCTTTAGCATTGACTGTTTCTTCTTTAGACCAGTAGTGTTTTTCAATTTCATTGCATTTTTCCTGATCGTTAAAAATGAAAAAACATTCCCTTCCGTCCCGCCGGATATCAGATAATTTAATCCCTTTAGCATAAAAAAGACTGGCTAGGTATAAATCTTTAGTTTCAAAAGTATTTTTCATACTTTGGACAAAAATAGCTTTGGTAAAAATAGAGAAGTATCATAGTCCATTATTATTTTCCTTAGCCTCGTTTTTGTCCACCTCTTTGAGGCTAAAATCGTAAGTTTTAAAGAACTTGCTGAACAGCTGAAATTTAGCTTCAGTCATAAAATCAAATTCTTCAGTGGAATTAGGGAAAAATAGACGATCACCCTTATAAAATTTATAAGGAAAAACTTCCAGTAAATCACTTTTGAATTTTTCTTGAAATTTTACAGCTGAATATAAATCTTGAGGAGATTTGATTTTATAAGGTCTGATCCTTCTAATGATATAGCCTAATTCAGGATTATTTTTTCCGGCAAGAATATACCAATTCCAATTCTCATCATATTCAATTGAACTTTCCCAACCCAGAGAATTAAACCGTAATTGGATTTTTTCATATGGAATCCTTTCTTTTCCGTGGAGTGATGTAGGATTAATTTTTTTATTTGGAATTCTGAATTGTATTTTCATATTTTTCTCTCCATTTCAATTTCAATAAACCACCCAATAATTCAGTAAGATTTATGGCTATTAATTCAACCTCTGAATCGCTTAAGGTTTTCTTATAGCGAGGTTCAAAGATTCTTTTAATTTCCCTTCTAAGTTCATCATTCAACCAATTCATTGGCCGATTTTCTGATAGATACTAGAGGGGCGTCAAAGTAATAAAAGTAAGAATTTAAGACAAGATACTTGCAAAATTATTTTGCTTTGGTGGGAATTTTTACCTTATTGGTGGGTTTTTGAAGCTATTATTGAAATAACAGATTTTTCTCAGGGGTAAGAATCTCAAGCGTAGTGTATCCATGAGTGGACTTAATCCTGAGAGAATTGTTTCCAACATATTTTTCAATTCTCTTTCTCGTATCTCGTCTTAAGGTCTTTAGGTTTTTAGTAGGTATTTTATCTTCTAACTTACTATTCTTAACAGGTTTTAAAGAAGAGAGAAGTTTAAGTAATTTCTTTTGTTTTTTTGGGAATTTCATTCCTAGTGATTCTGCTTTTTCTAGTAATCCAAAAATAATTTTTTTGGGAGAGGTTTTACTTTTTACAGTTTCAAGATTTTTGACTTTTTCTTTTAATTGTTGAAGTTCTATTAGGACATCCTCAATACTCTTTTCTTCTGCATTAACCCCATATTCTTTTAAATACCTTCTCTTTAAGACTTTCATTTTAATATCATTTTCCATATACATCTCAATGATTAAAAACAGCTAAATTATACTTTAGATTGATAAGAAAATCTATATTAAATACAACCTTTTAGGTTGGTATTTATGTGGAGGAGGTAAATATATAAATTTTTATTAGTTATTATAACTTTTGACTATCAATATCAGTTATTCCGGCTTCCAGTTTTTTTATCCTATTTTCCATATCAGTCATCTCATATGCCTCAAGCCAGCATTTAGTTAAAAAGCCCATTGAAGTTCCCACCTGAACTGGTATTTTTCCCGTCCATACGGAGTTAATAACCATACCTAAAAAAGACTTGATATCATTTGGTGTTCTTAACTCTATTTTCTTTCCATAAACTCCCTGTAACCGTCTATTCTCTCCGCCATTTTTACTAGCAAGAGTAGCCTTCTCCTTAAAATCTGGATTATGGCGAAAGCAGTAATCACTTCCCTGGGTGTGAAAAGCATTACAACTGGAATCATCTGATTTAATAAATTTGCAATTCATTTTATTAGTTACGTTTATCACGGCATCCTGGAATTTCATCAAGGTTAATTACTGGACAGTCTAATGTGACAAAATGCCTGCAATTTTTACCGTATTCTGGTCTCTGCCATAATTTACCATTCTCATCATATAATTTATTATCACTTAAATTTCGGTATGCCATACCCACACAAAATGTTTTGCTTGCCTTTATATTAAATTCTTCCTCAATTTTTTCTAGCCTGATTTTTAGATTTCTTACCATAACTTAGTTACGGGTATATAATACACGATTTAATGAAAATGAAATTTAAGATAAGGAATTAAGAGGAATAGACTACCTCTGCTTTATGGGAGTTAAAGGCATTTTGAAAACTAACCCTTCCATTCATGGTGTATGTTATGTCTTCTGATAGGAATTTATAAATCCGTTTAGGCAGTAAATTAGGTTCCAATTCTACATAATAAATAACATCAATATTTTCCAGTTTTATCTTCATACCTGGGGGGATATTTCCGGAATAAAACCTGTGTTTTACTTCTACCTTTTTATTTTCCGAAGTTAGAGCGTCAAAATAATAATTTCGGGGAGTAGTCAAAGTTAAGCCAAATAAAATACTGCAATAATACTCTGTAAGTTTTCCGGTATCAATAATATTTTTATAGCTCCATAAAACCTTCTTAAAATCCTCAAAATCTGGAATAAGTTTTTCTAGGTCGCTTTGGTTTTTCATAAAAAAAATTTAAGGGGAAGTAGTTAAGAAATTATGATTTTTTCTTAACAGGGCGAGGCGGCTCTTTTAATGCGCCATCCAAATACATCAATAGGAAACCATATAATGCGATTAAAAATAAAATCCATTTCGGTATATACATATTACGGACACAGGCAAGAGCAAGTTTTTTGTTCTGTTGGATAATTATTTCGGGTTACGGTGACTTGAATGGGAACAGTAGTTATATTGGGTGAATTTTCCGTATTGGTTTTATGGGATGGATAATCAGTATAGGTAGAAGCTGATACTGAATTAGATTGAGGGTTGGTATTCGGTT
>MFBN01000018.1:12716-13792 GCA_001776425.1 Candidatus Curtissbacteria bacterium RIFCSPLOWO2_01_FULL_37_9 | reverse complement strand
AGCAACCGGATTATTGGGAAAATCGCTAGGGGCAACAGGCGCTATTGGTTGATTATTTGAAATTTCGGTAATTTGGCTCTTTTCGGTATTAGTCATGGCATAACTGAAATAAGCGCCAATGATTAACATGACAGTCAAACTTGATAAAATCGGCAAAATAAATTTTTTCATATTAATCTAAATCTCTTGTTTAGACTATTATTAAGCTCCATATTTATATTTCGCAGTATTATAGGGCTTTCTGACAGGATAATCAAATATAAACAAGAGGCTAAATCTACTGTCTAACGCTATAGTGTTCCAAAACACTCTCTTATACGGTAAGAGGTATGAGATACAGGATTTGCGAGCAACTTGGCGCAAAAATAAAAAGAGTTAGAAAAAAGGCCAAAATATCACAGGAAAAGCTAGCAGAACAAGCTAAAATGCATGCATCAACTCTTGGCAGGATAGAGAGAGGCGAAAGTAATCCACCGGTTTATACAGTTTATAAGATTGTCAAAGCTCTAAAAGTTTCCTTGCCAGAAATATTTTCCTTTAGGTAAAAATAAGCGTAATTAAATTCAGCTCGGTTAACCGCTTTAACTCTATTGTCTAAAAGTCAGTTGTGTCACTTTAAACCTCAGGAATAGGCGTAATATTAATGATTTTGTTATACTTCCGGTGAAAATGAAAATAATTAATCCAACCTCAAAACATCATATGTATGCTGCATGGTTAAAAAGTGAACTTTTCCGCATGAAAACTGACTTAACACCTGAACAAATCAAACTTATTGAACAGCCAAATTTTGATAATCCAGATGAAAATGAACAAAGAAAACACCTATTATTTACAGTTTATGGCAGGAGCGCCATTCTAGATAAAATTCCAACCGAATTAGATTGGTTTGAAGCTGAAATTGAAAATAAGGATTCAAGTGGAATTTTCATTCTTCCTGTTTTTGATTGGTTTATGGATACTGGGGGTAATTTTCAGTTAACAAATGTACAACGACATTTATCACCGAATAGAGGGTACTGTCTAAAAAGTATTGACTCACCAACTGAAGTGCATCACTTTAATAAAATTGATGA
>MFBN01000018.1:0-12669 GCA_001776425.1 Candidatus Curtissbacteria bacterium RIFCSPLOWO2_01_FULL_37_9 | reverse complement strand
ATCAAAGAATCCAAATCTTATCTCTGATGATATGGTCATTATTTCTTCAAGCCAAAATAAATCTCCTTTCACTATTATTGACGGAACTCACAGAGCCTCATTTTTGATAAAAAATGACAAATTAGTTGGCGTAAAAGTTTTTCTTGGTATTGGCAATATGCAAGACTGTTTTTGGTCAGTTGAAAGACGGGATTTCGTTCAACATTTATCAGGGTTACAACAATTAGTTAAAGCTGGAGCAATTTGGTAGTCAATTTAATAAATTTGATAAGAAAATGTAAAACTTACTAATAAAAATTTAGTATTTGTCGTTTGTTATGTTTTGGGAAACTATTACTGCTGCAACTTTAAAGTTTTTGACATTGTACGCTTCTCTTGCAGCTTGAGTGGCGTTGCCTTTGTAAAGCAGATATTGCTTGATAAATAGTTTTTGCTTCAAAGATAGCTGTTTCATTTACCAGTTTTTTATCACCAGTAATCATCTTTCAATCAGATAGAAAAATATATTACGAATTTTAAGGACCTGTTATTGAATAAGGACAATTGGAACCCCCAATTGGTGGGTGGGGGGTATTATTAATAACAGATTACTACCATTCAATACGCTTATATTATTCCAAATTGGCATATTACATTGTGGAATATAAAATTATAAATAGGTAGCTAATCATGACGAAAACGATTTATTCCAAAGAACATAAATATATCACAGAGAAATTGCGTCAAGCGAGAAAAGAAGCTGGTTTAGACCAGATACAAGTCGCTACGAGATTGAATAGAACCCAATCATATGTATCAAAAATAGAATCAGGACAAAGGCGTGTTGATGTCATTCAACTGAAAAAATTTGCAGAAATATACAAAAGAAAAATTGACTTTTTTATCAAAAAATGAATTTAGATTTGTCCAAATTAACCAAAGACGAAATTCCCGAATGGATTACATCGTATTTGAATGTACACGATGGTAAAAGAGCACATTCTGCTTTTCAATTCACAATAAACGGAGTAACTTATCCTTTTGTAAGGAATTTCAATTTTGCAGCACTCCCTGACCCACCATTGCAAAGAAGGTATTCCATGATGGCAGCGCTTTTCTTAACGAGACCAGGAGATTTAATGTTTTTCTTCCAATCGGACCCCCAATGGAGTGGTGAAGATATCACTTCAAGAAGAGGGCTGCGTGGGATTTATTATGTTTCTTCTGCTCCTTTTCGTGGGACCGACGATATAAAAGATGAAAAAACGGGTTATACAATGCTCGGTCATTGTCCAAATTGTGGCAGTTTTCGTTCTACTTTAAGCATGAAATGTCCACATTGTGACAAACTTTATCCGGTAATGAACATTCCTTCAAGACCAGACCCGTATCATTTTTTGCTTTTAAGTTTACGGATTGAAATTGCACCGCTAATCGTATTTGAAAGAGCCATTAGTGACGAAAGATGTTACGCAGATATGTCTGATACTGGAATGATTTGGATAGGTCGCCACGATAATCAAATGGGTGCAGGCAAAGGCTCCTCTGTTAGACAGTTGCTTCCGGAAGAAGCTGTAAAAATTACAAGAATGATGATAACAGAACCTGGTCAAATAATTTCTTTCCCTCCCAAAAAACAATATGTTAATGAAAAAAAGGAAATCTTGAATAATGATGGAACGAAAGTGACGAATTTAGAGTTAAGGGTGATTAATAGGGAAATAAAAATAGTTTCGCAAGAACACATGCTTAATTTTGACATAGCAAAATCAATAGACAACAGCGATTCATCCTTTGTTAAAGCGTTGGGAAATGATTTTTCTGTTAGTGAAATTGAGTATGTGTCTTCAGAATTCCCTTGGGGGTACACAGCAGGAGAATCAGATTTTGTAGTGGGTTTAAAAAACGAAAAAGCAAGATACAAACTATTCATCATGGAGTTTAAAAGGGACAAAATTGACGATGACGCAATGATACAAGTGTCCTTATACACAAGATGGGTTGTACAAGTTATGAGTCAGTTTTCTATCCCCAAGGTTGAAAGTATTATTGTCTACCCAGTTGTTGTCGGAAGAAGATTGATAGCCGGTACATTACGACCTGCCCCATTTTCTTTCAGGGCTTCATATAATTCAGGCGTTTCCGTTGTTGTTGATGTTAAAAGTCCTTCATTTATCCAGTATGTTCCTGAGGGTGAATTTACAAAAAATGGCATTATTTACGCCTCTTCTCTGATATATAAAAATGAGAGCGAAAATATTCTTTTGGTAAAATGGATTCCAGAAGTAGGTATCGTTACCTCCCAGGTTGAACGAAATTGGACAAAGAATGCCTCTTGGAAACCCATAACAGAACGAGTTAACGAATAATCCATTTCGGAATATATTTTCTAAGGTATATCTGCTAAAATGTTCTCAAGTTTTATTTATGGATAAAAGACAGATTAGACTATTTATTTCGGAGAATTACGGAACTGAGGTTGAAGAAAGTGTTTATTATTGGAAAGGTATTCCGATAATTAGAAAAAGACCATTGATGAAGAATGCTAAACCTAAGGTGGTGGAGCTTTTCAGCGGATGTGGTGGAACCTCAACAGGATTTGAAATGGCAGGTTTTGAAGTGATTTTAGGAGCTGATATTCATAAACCTTCTATAGATACCTTCCATTACAATCACAAAAGCTCAACCACTATCCTTGGCGATTTAACAAATATTACTGAGAAAGACCTGTTGAAAGCTCTACCAGTAAAAATGATTGATGTTATGATTGCCGGTGTCCCTTGTCAGGGATTTTCTTTAAACAATCGCAAACGACACGCAAAAGACAGAAGAAATTTTTTATTTAAAGAATATTTAAGATTTGTTAACTTTTTTCAGCCACCTATTGCCATATTAGAAAACGTATCCGGTATGAGAAGTACTGCAGATGGAGCATTTGTTGAAGATATTGAAAATGAATTCCGGAAGGCAGGATACGAAACTATTGAACATAGAATGCTAAATTCTGCAGACTATGGCGTTCCACAAATAAGAATGCGTTTGGTATTCATAGCAACTAAAAAAGGAATAAAATTTGAGTGGCCGAATAAGATTTATAGTGAAAAAGGTAAAAAACATTATTTGACTGTAAGAGATGCTATTTCCGATTTACCCACCTTACACTCTGGAGAAAGCTCGTCAGAATATGATAAACTTCCTCAAAATAAATATCAAAAGCTGATGAGAAACATGACCAATAAATTAGAAAATCATAAGGCTCCATCTCATCCCGAATCCACAATAAAAAAAATCGGTTCAACCAAGCAGGGAGAACCCATGTATCCAAAATTTAAACAGCGTATCCGTTTAAGCTGGAGTAAACCAAGTCCTACTCAGGTGTCAGGGGGAATTAGACCTCAATTTCAATTTGGACATCCTAATCAAGCAAGAGGTTTAACAGTAAGAGAAAGATGTAGAATACAGAGTTTCCCTGACGATTTTGTAGTTTTTGGTGGCACAGTTCAAGGTAGAGTTCAAACTGGTAACGCTGTACCTCCTTTGCTGGCAAAAGCCATAGCGGAAGAAGTCAAAAAGGCTTTTAAAAAAAGCAAATACAATGGATAAGATATTTGGAAGAAAAATATCTAAGGATAGAAGAAGCTTTATTATGTCTAGGATTCGCGGAATAAATACTAATTTGGAAAAAAAGATTACACATGAACTTGATAAGAAGAAAGTTAAGTACACTTTCCAACCTAAAATGATGGGTAAACCAGATGTGGTTTTGAAAAATATACACAAGATAGTTTTTATTGATTCTTGTTTTTGGCATGGATGTCCACAACATGGCAAAATTCCAAAAGTAAGAAGAAAATTTTGGAAAGAAAAAATTGAAAGAAATATAGAAAGAGACAGGCAGATAACTTCATACTATGAAGGGTCAAAATGGAATGTAATTAGAATATGGGAGCATGAGATAAAAAAAGATTTTGAAGAAATAATTAATAAAGTCTTACATTAAAATATTTTTTAATTAGGCAAGTGTAGGTACAAGAATAGGATAAAGTAATAAGTTCAATTTTAAAGCGGTTGTTTATAGTATAGAGTATAATAAGGACTATTCTGTGGAAAGAAAAGTTTCAACTTCGTTCAGTAGTGTTGTGCTGTTATTTTTACCGACTATTTTTCTTAGGGATAAAATTATATTCAAAGACTGGTCTTAGTAGTTTGGCCATTCTTTAAAATACTTATCTTCATCAAAGGTTCCGTCCTCCAATTGTTTCATTTCCTTATCTGTCAGACCGAAAGTTTGTTTCATATACTCGTCCAATTTGTCCGGATATACTCCCAATCCCGGCCACCTGGGATAATTTCCGTATTTGTTCTTTTTCTTTAAATATTCCATACTCCTCCTTTTTAAATGTTATTAATTGAAAATTTTGACATCAATAGCGTAGTGTTTCTCCATGAGTATTAATATTTTGTTCTTTATGAGATGCTTATATGCATCCGGAAAAGACATATTTTTATCCTTCATTGTTATGGCTATTCCCCGGCATACCGCCGTTCCGGTAGTATAGCCGTCTTTCTCAACGGCCTCTTTCCATGCGTCAAACGATTCATATTTATCAATATTATTCATATGAGGAGTGGTAATAATCCCATGAATCTTGGTCAGCTCTTTTTCATCACACCCCAAAATCGTCAGATGGATAAAAAACATATTCTACTGACAGCCGTAAACCTCCCCGACACTTTTATCAGAATAGAACTTTTCCCCTTGCCATACCGTTTTCTCCGGATAGTATGAGAGAATCACCTTAGCGCTCGCATCAAATTCGTTAAAATATGTAATTGTCTGTTTTCCATCACGCTCCTCAAATGTTTCTATGTGAGGAATATAAATTGCATAATACCGGTAATCGGACTTAGATTGGAACATGATGTTGTAGGAAAAATTGGATAGCTTCGGTAATCCCGGTACCTCCAGCCTATGCGGGACAAAACCGAAAAACATACCGTCTTGAATACCCATAAAAAATCCCTTCTCTCTAATTGGGGAAAAGGGCCATAAAAAAACGACCGACTTATCTTCCCCTTACGGGCTGAATGTGGCACCTTCTTGCAGTTGTCAACCTGTAAGGGTTGCCGGACGGGTCATTGTGTCAGTTCACTCTCCGTCTCTCTTGATAATTGAATTATAAAACTTTTGGTCTAACCGTACAACTGATAAATAATTGATGTGCAATTTATATATAAAGTACATATGATTATCATGATATTTCAGGTATTTAGACTAAATTACTTCGTGATAAGAGCAAGGTTTATTGAAAGACTAAAAGGATTGTCAATTTTATTGGTTAATATACTTTTAAAATAGGTTCCAACATAGTCCACTAGACGGAGCCAATCAAAATGATCGGCATATTTTATGACCGTATCGAATGGTTTTACAACGTCATACCGGACTGTTTTGCCATCTACCCTGATGTTCTGAAGTACAAGCTTGATTAATTGTCTTCTTTCTTCGATTTCAGAACCGACAAATAGATCATAGGCTCGATTAGCCAGTTCCAACAGGTATTTTGCCGTAATGTAATAATTATCTTCAGCTTCTTGAAGCATGCCTAACCGTGTGTCAATTTCAGCTAGCTTATTTCTGAATGCCTGCACATATCTGTCATATTCTTCTTCAGTAATTCACCCATATAAAAGGTTTTCCAATAATCTGGTGTTTCCTCATCTTTTTTCTTACCCTTTAGTTTAGCTGTATCTATTCTCTTAAAGTAATCTGGCGGTATCTCTTGCCAATCTTTACCCAATAAATCCTTAAACTTCTTTTCTATTTCCTCTTTAGCAATAGTAGGCTCTTTCATTCTTTCCCCTGTTTTATCGTAAATATCATCACTCCAATCAACATCAAGCATAAGTCTTGCGTATTTAAGGTCGCCTAATGCTTCTACATACCTTTTCCAATCCCTTGCAATCTCCAACACTTTTTCTGGTGTATGTATAAACCTCTGTTTTAGGCGGAAGTAATTAACCTCCATAACATCAGAGGCGTTTTGGTAATCCAAAAAGTGCGGGGAGTCAAAGTGTTCAAGCCCAAATATACGACTTTTAAGAAATACTACATTTCCCTCTATTCCTTCTATGCTGTCTGGCTGTTGCGATACACCGTTTTTCCTTGAATTGGTGTAAATCCAATAAAGAATAATTATCCCAATTATTAATACCCACTCTGGAATATACATAGTAAAAAACTTAGTCCCTAAAATAAAACTTTAATAAATGAATAACAAAGATTAATGTTACCGTTACAAAAATTGACTTAACTTTGTCTTTCAATAAATCTATCTATGTCTGATTTTTTAATTCGGTATTGTTTTCCTGCCTTATAAGCTACCAGCTTGCCGGATTGTATCCAACGGTAAACCGTTAGATAAACTACTTTTAATATCTTTGCTACTTCTTCTATTGTGTAGTATTGCTCGTCCAACATACTTATTGTTAAAATTTCTTGGTAAATATTCCCAATTTACACTCAAGTTCCCAGGAAGGAACACTTCCATATTCTTTTTGGCAATCAACACCCTCATATTCTTTCGTTGTATACCTTACTACACACTTATCGTTAATCTCATCGTAAAAATGACCCTCTACATTGTTAAACTGTTTTCTCTCTTTTTCATATATTGTATAGCACTCATTAGACCTTTTAGATAAATATTCTTTCTTTTCTTGCTCCTGCTTTTGAATTAAGGCCTTACTTTCTTGTTCTTGTCTTTGTTTAAGCGCCTCTTTTTTATAGCTGTAATCTAGATAACCATAGCCAACGAGGGAAGCACCTAGAATTAGACTAATGATTATTGCAACGATATATTTAGTTTCAATTTTTTTCATCTCCCTATTACTAATAAAGTTTATATTTATCATTATTTAACATTTGAGGCTGGAAATCAAGTAGTTTAACGGGTTTGAACTGGTTTATGTGATCACGGATTATCTTAAAAGGGCTCATGACAGAAGGAAGATTAACTTTTTTCGCGTCCGAAACTAACCTGTACCAGCTTCTTTTACTATAGCTGTTAAACATTGTTCTTAGTGCCCGAAATGGAACTGAATCTAAGATTTGTTTTAGACCGATTAACTGGAGAGCTTTTTTTATTCCAAGATTGGGATTTCTGACTATCAGATCAGATAACATTGCTTCAATATTTGGAGGGTGATAATCGATAATTGGATACCGTCGCGCTGCCATTTCATCAATATATTTAAGTAGAATTTTCCGTGAAATTTCCGGATTGAATAGGTTTTTATAAATTAAATCGACCGGAAAATTAATTTTCTTTAGATCCTGTCGTATTTTTTGTCGCTTATTCAACCTGGCTTCCAGCCGAATTATCTCGAATGGACTTGTTTTCCTGACTGTCTTATTGAGATTCAGTTGTAATTGATAATCCTTTTCAATCGTTCTTTTCTCACTGATCTTGGCTATTTCCAAGTCTTTTAATTTGTCATAAAAGACGATTTCATATGAATTGCAGTGCCATCTATAACTGTGTCCTTCATTCCGGTAATCAGCCTGATTAACATCAAGGGGCAATTTGAAATTGCACTCCTTGAGTTTCCTTAATAAATAACTGGTGGTAGTACCATCAGTTAATACTATGTTCTTTGAATAATGGATGGCTGATATTGGTGCGTGATATATTGAATATTCAGATACAGCCACACTCATATTTGCCAGTCCTGTCCTTAATAATTCAACAGACCGGGTCAGATCAGAAAATGTAACCTCATCAAAGTTATTGCCGAATAATAATTTTGGTATTGATAATTCTATTCTTAAGGATGTCTCTCGTTTTTTAAGGTTAAAGTCGTAGCGATTTATTAAAGTTAAACGCGGTTTATATATACCTTTCCGAAATTCTTCTTTTGTCGGATTTTGATAGGCTGTAAAGTAACCTCGTGCCCCTAATGGTTTAGAGCCGTTCAGTATGAATCTGGCAGACGGTTCAAATCTATCCGGGTCAATAATACGAAAATTCCAGCTACGAAGGGTCATAACAACTGTATCGATCATGAGTCATTACTTCTTCAAATTTTTTAATAATCACGTTTTCAATTTCCTGAGCGCATTTTTTATTAATTGGATGATATATGCTGAAATTTTTTGTTCCGGATTTGTGTGTGGGATAAAGCAGACGGAAACCTCCAGTTGGTCTGGTTACAACTGCGATTGATCCGAGAAATAAATCTTTATTCAGAACAAATGAGGCAAAAGCGATAATACCGGCTTTTGGTTTAACTGGAATAATCTGTATTTCTGATATATATGAAATCATATTTAACTGCTTCAGGTTGATCCTGCATTTTTTATTAGTTATTACTTATCATCTTTATCGCTATCTTTTTTTCTTTAGCCGTGTTAAATACTGCAAAATCTCTGTAAATTAAACGCTAACCTCACGTCCCGTTCTTACATTTTCATTAGGATTTCCGCCTTTTGTTTCTGGTCTTACTCGATTAATCTTTTCAAGCATGGAAGCGGTATAAAAAGTATAGGGATATTTCAGTTTTCCTTGTGTATACAATCGGTTAATTTTCCGCTGTACATTTTGCCATTTTTCATAAGGATACTTTCTGCATAGTGGTTCACCTGGATACCAGATTACATTTTCTTTCCATCCCGGAGTATCATCACCTGCACATATTGGACCCGGACAATGTAAGTTATCATGATTCATAATTCAGAATCTCAAATTGTTTAAGTAACCTTTCTCTCTCCTTTAATTCGTTGGTCAATTTTTATAAGGATAGAGAACAACTTAACTAGTTTATTTTTGTATTCCGATATTTCAGCATCAGTCAATTGTTTTCCGGAAACTTGTTCAAAGAATTTTTTAGTAGGATCTATTCCTGCTGTCATAGCAGAAACATTTAATCAGAAGGTGATTTTTATCTCATCACTGTCAGTTAGGGAATTCTTGTTAGACAGAACAAATATTTAGGTAACTATTTGTCTTTATGAGGATCATTAGCTATTGAGTTGAGTCTTTTTTTTGCTCTACCATAGGCTCTTTTAACAGAAATTTTATTTAGTTTACCGTCAAAATCATCAATTACAAATTCCTTAATTATTGTTTTGATAATTTCATCCCATTCCATATTTTCCTTATCTTTTAATTCAACTATTCTTAAATCACGTTTGGAAATATAATATTTTGATTTCGGCGGTAAATATTTGATTAATCTAAATATATTTCTCCAGTTGTTATCAATATAAGTCTTGAGTTCGTTTAGTGTTATTTCATGACTAATATGAATAAACACACCATTATAGTCTTTTCCAGAAATAGTTTCTTCCTCAGGATAAGCTCCATAAGAAATAGGTATATCATGCGGGAAGACAAAACCGCCGATAATTAAATTATCTAATTGATCTGTAATAAAAGTATCTAAAGTAATATTTTTCTTAATTCTATTTACTTCCTTTTCAACTTTTATGAAAAAATCTTTGTATTTACTCTTATCTTGTTCGGAATATACTCTTAACGATTCCAAATAATAATTGTAATAATAGTCATCCCACGAAATACCTTTTTCAGGTAATCCGGCATTTTTTCTTGCTAAAAGTATCTCTTTCTCAAATTCAGAATTATGTTCTAAAGCTTTGAATATACGAAAATAGTCTTTGCCCGGACTGAGGTAACCTTTATCTTTATAATTTTTTATTTCACTCCATTCGCTTACAGCGCCAACTGGAGGATCATTTCCTATTAAAAACAAGATTTTCATTACATTTTCAAAACAATTACTGCTTTTAAGGAGTATTTTACCAAGAGGCGGTACAATATATCAATCAATTTGGATGATAACAACGGGCTAGGATGATTATAGGCGGCTAAAATGGTGATTTAATCGAGGTTGTAAAGCTCTTTTCTCAATTTAAGATATTCAGCTCTTGATATTTCATGCCCATCAATGACTGCTTTACCAAGCGGATATGGCTGTCCGTTTCCAGAATAACCGGCGACTTCATCACCTTCCAATTCAATTATTATGGGAATATCATCAACATTGTAGTACTTAGGATAAGTAGGATTCTTTTTCATAGCGATTAAAATTAATAGTTATTCGAAAAATTCTGCCAACTCGTCAATTTATCATTATTGAAATAAACGTATGAGGCACCAGAAAGAGGATCACCATATATCCATTGTTCTTGAGTTAGTCCATTTACTACAGTAGTATTCCTTGCACTTGTATAAGGACCGATTGTTGACATAACCCATAATTTCGGTTCACCAATCCAAAGAGTTCCGTCAATAACATATTCACAATGAACTTCGTCAAATTGATACATACAAGTTTCCATGATCTTTTTCGCGTCTTCCAAATTTTCTACTGGATTCGGAAAATGGATAGTATTCTGATTATTTAGACTGTCATAATATGCTTTTTGAGAATTAAAATACCTTTCATAATTTTTTTCTACCCATTTTTTTCTATTATTCTGCAAATTGCCGCCATAAATTCCCATTATCACAAATCCAATAAATCCTATGCCAATAATTGAAAACACAGCCTTAAATAGTTTTTTCATATTGTATCGTCCTAACAGTCTTAATTATAACATTAATCCTATGAGTACGCTATATAAAATCCTATGACTACTCTGGAAAATATGAATTGTGACTGCTTTAAGTTTCCGAATACCGTTAGATGACGGACAAAACAGGAAACTCCGAAAGGAGTTTACTAAGAGGCTGAGTGAAAGACTAAGAGAGATCCGCAAGGCAAAGAAGCTAACCCAACAGGAGCTTGCTGAGAAAGCAGGACTGCATTTAACCTACGTGGGGCATCTTGAACTCGGTAAATACCATCCAACTGTTTTTGTAATGTGGAAAATCTCAAGAGCCCTCGGAGTTTCTCTTGATAATCTGATCGATTTCTAGTCAGAAGATTTTGTCTTTAATTATCCTTAGTTTTCTCCACAAGCTTGACAGCCTTATTTAATTGTCATACGCCGAAAAGTATTATTAATCTACTCGTTTGAAGTAAATTAGTGTAGTTATTGCCATACCACATGAATAAATTCTGAAATATCTTGAATTGTGCAAAGAGAGAACAATCTCTCTCTAGGTCCATCTAATCCCGGGAAACGATTATATTCCCATCTTCCTCGCTCATCTGTAAGATTGATGATGTCCCTCCTTAACTTGTCTACAGGTGGGCTGACTCTATACGGATCAACACCTTCAGGCATGTCTGAAAAATATGTTTGTCTATATTTTTCCTCAAACTCAACTATTTTCCCCTTTAGCAAATTGACTAGTGAAACTTTACCTTTTTTGTGCGCTAATATACCGACATAACAGGCGAGTTCCATTATCCAGGGTTCTATATACAGACCACCATCAGTTTTCTCTCTGTCTAGCATTTTAAGAGCTGTTCGACTCAGTATACTAATTGCACCTTCCGCGGTTTCCTCGAGGTTACTAACAACTGCTGTAACTCCAATACTAACAACTGCTTCCATAAGGGACTCAAAGGATTGATCCTTCTTAACTTTTCTATTATCTGATGGAATAAACCACGTTGGTAAGTTCAAATATCGTTGAACCTCACCTAATATCTGGTGTTGACTATCAGCCCATCTTTGATCACTAGATAGCTGAACTAGTAGCACTCCTATACTCTCTATCAACTCTCCAAAAGTTAGAATAAGGAAATGGTTTGGATTTTCAAACTTATCTCCAAGATGTCTTAAACTTTGACCTAACTCTTCTACTAATCTCAGAGTTATATTTCTCCATTTTCTTTTTTCTGCAGAATTCCTAACTGTTACAGCTTTATTGGCTGCCTTGAAAATCTGGGAAGCAAGCACCTTGTAGGGAGAAGCCACATCTCGCTGTGCGGTTAGATTGTCTCTTAGGCCTCCTCTCGCAGTATACGCATATCCATATTCTGTGAGAGTTTGTATATTCTCCATTATTAGAGACAAGAAGTGGTCAATAAAACCACTTTCAGAATCTACTAATTTTTCCAGGGAGTAAGAATAGACATTAAATGCTTCTGATATAACCGGTCCTTGATTTTTTATCATCCCCTGAAAACCTAGTTCCTTTACGCGCCCGACAGCGGAAGAAAATATATGTAAGTTCAGTTTATCTAGGGATATTCCGACAACCACTTTATAAAAACGCAGACCCTGGAACATTCCCTCAAGTGAGTCTTGTTTAATTACCCTGTCCATAAGCTGATCAAAATAGCCGGTAATTTGTTCAAGTATAGGATTATCATTTCTCCTCCAGTTTACATACTTAATATCGGCAGAGAACGCTACCCAGTCAGAAAAAACGTCCACTACTTTCGTAATTCCGGAAGTATCTTCTACTTTTATGTAATTTTCACCTAAACTTATCATCCGTTCCAAGATTGGTTGCATCACATATTTTGAGTCACTAGTTACTGCAAGGAGAGCCAACGGCTCGGGGAAAGATAACGATGAATCCTTTCTTATTTGTAAATACTGAAGGATAATATCTTTAATGTGAACTAGAACTTCAAGAGCAGCACTCTTTTCCTGTTTATCAACTAAAGAGTCGTGGTAATCAAACAGATAGGCTACATGACGGGTACCTGGTAAACTAGACAGTAATTCTCTTTCGAAATCCGAAAGAGAACCGTTATTAAAATTAAAAT
>MFBN01000017.1:6669-7781 GCA_001776425.1 Candidatus Curtissbacteria bacterium RIFCSPLOWO2_01_FULL_37_9 | reverse complement strand
GATAGTAAATGTAGCGCCTAAGCTTCTCGCTAAAAGAAAATTATTACGAAAAGGCCAAACTATCAATGGTATAAACCAATAGAGACTATAGAACCAGACGGTTCTGCCGATTGGATGTAAATTGAAAATAATTATTGAAAGGATAGGTACCGTTAAAATCCATTTACTTGATTTTGACGATTTTACACAAACTGCAAAAAACCATACTCCAAATAATATTGGGAAAAGTCGAATAACTACGCCTTTATCTACTAAGCCAAAACCATGGATTAACAAATTGATAAACATTATTATAAAAACCGAAATAATACCTATGCCTGAACCTAAAAATCCACCTGCAATCGGAGCGAAGAAATCAAATAAGGTGAAATTGGCTTTTGAGCCAACAACTTGTGTAAAGGGTATTTGAAGAGCAATTGATCCAACCAGGATAAAAAGCAGGATAAAAAGAAGTTTTTTGTTCATATTAAGAAAACCCCGGAATAAAACTTCCGGCAACTTCTATATTGGCTCCATTTATATAATATCCGTCTTTTGAAAGCAAGAAGAAGATAGAATTGATAACATCTTTGTAACTGGCACTTCTGTGCATTGGAAAATCCTTTTTTTTGAATATATCTTCAGAAAGTGAAGCCGGTGATACCATATTTATATGAATTTTGAATTTCGCTTCTTCCCAAGCCATATTTTTAGTAAGTAAATATATACCGTTTTTTGCTAAAAAATATACAGTTGCCTTGCGGCGTAAATTAAATCTTTCGGCACCCACCACACCGATATTTATAATGTATCCGGATTTTACTTTTCGCATGTAGGGTAAAACTGCTCTTGAGCAAAACAGGGTAGAGTAGATATTAGATTCAATAATATCCATAAATTCTTTATTTGTTGTTTTGGAAAGTTCTTTATAAATAAAATTGCCGACATTGTTTACTAATAAATCCACTCTGCCAAATTTCGCAAAAACATTAGCATACATTTTTTCAACTTCCGCCTCTTGCGTTAAATCAGCTGAAATAATAATTGATTTTGGAGATATTTTCTTTATGGTTTCTAAAATAGAAACAGCTTCAATTTTACTTTTTTGATAGTGGAGTACAATCGTATATCCT
>MFBN01000017.1:0-6538 GCA_001776425.1 Candidatus Curtissbacteria bacterium RIFCSPLOWO2_01_FULL_37_9 | reverse complement strand
GAACAAATACGTACAAATCGCAATAATAATGTTGTTAACAGCTGCAGTTGCCGGTGCAGGATATTTAATTTACCAAAATCAAAAATTAATTAAGCAGGTAGGGAATCAGGTTAATACGTCCGTACCAACAAATACTTCCTCATTAGATGACGAAAATACCTCACCCCAACCTTCAATAAATCCAAGTCCACAGCTTTTAAATTTGGGAATCACTCAAAATGCCATCAAAACAAACATCAACGCCCAAAATTATGAAGGATTAATCTCTTATATGACATCTCCGACAATATCGGTAATACTCCAGGCATCCGAATGCTGCGGGCCACAAACACAATCAGAAGCTATATCCCAATTAACTTATATTAACGAAGGATTGCCTCTGAATTTCAATCAGGATTCGGATATTATTAAGAATTTAAAAGCAAAAAATCCTGAACTTTCGCAAAAATATATTGGAATATCAATACCAAAAGAACATTTAGTAGCATTTGGTATTAATTCCGAAAATAAAATAGCGGATATCAGGCTTTCCGTATCCTGGAAGCTTTTTAGCTATTAATTTTTGGAGTTATTAATAATTGACTTTGCGGTATCAATCCAGGTTGAATCTCCATGCTTTTCCCTAAACTGCCAAAAGTGGACACCCCAGAATCCAATAGATTCAACCTTGTATGATTTTAAAAAATGGTCTTCCGTTATAATATCCTTTGGGTTTAAGAAAAAACTGGAATTGTTAGCTGCCTTAAGATTATTTATATAAGGCTCGGACTGCATTTCCATAATCCAGAATTTAGCACCGTTTTTTTCAACCTGATTTTTAATCGATTCAAAATTAGGGGATAGTAAAAACCATGACTGAACAGGCCAGACAAGATAATCCGGCCATGGAAAATGAATCTCTTGCCCTAATATACTGGCAGTAATTAGATCTATTCCCTTAGTCTTAAAAAAAGCATTAACAGCAAAAACATCTCCAGCTCTTAAAATCGGCAAAAGTTTTTGCCAGCTTCTATCATAAAAACCGGTTGCGGCGTGATTTAAGATAATTGGCCTTTTTTTAGAATCAGTACTTCGGACAACTTCAACCTCAGCTTTAATTAACGCGAAATCAATTTTCCATTTGTTAACATTGCCAATTAAAGGCTCGTTTTCCACTTGCCAGTAAATAATATTGTCATAAACGGAAAGCTCTTTAACAACTCTCCTGTCAATATAAAGAATATCTTTGGCAACCGGATGATCAATGGTTATCCTCCGGCCAAATTTAACCTGTTTTTCTATTTCTTTTGGCCAGTGATATTCAGGATAGTATGGAGTCTTGGCGCCTAGAGCAACAATAACATCGATATTTCTTTTTTGTGCCTCTTCTATAGCGAATCTAAGATCATCAAAATTGTTATTAAATTCTCCATCTGTTGTCATTTGATCCCAGAAAAAAGGAAGTCTGATCCATTTAAAATCGACCTCCTCAAGTAACTGAATAAAGGACTCTCTGGGATTAAGACCATACCATCTTGCCTGTTCAAAACTAAAAGAAAAGCCATACATTGGCTCAAATGCCGGATCTACATTTCTTTTAGGAATTGGGTTTGCAAAAGCATAAGCTATATAGATGACAATAATTAAAAAAACAAGCAAAAGTATACGTGTAAGCATGGAGAAATTGTAGCATTCTATGCTAAAATTTACGATGCGTCGAAGTCGCCCTTCTCCGGCAAAGCCGGATCAGGATAAACTTGTCCTGGTGCTGGAAGGTTTCGTTTTTGGCTTCGCCAAAAAGTGGTAGACCCCGTACAATTACTTAGTAATATACGGGGCAAGCAGGCAGGTGTGGCGGAATTGGTATACGCGCACGATTCAGAATCGTGTCCCGCAAGGGTTGGAGGTTCGAGTCCTCTCACCTGCACAAACGGGCCGGTGGCGGAATTGGTATACCCCGTACAATTACTTCGTAATATACGGGGCAAGCGCGCCGAGGTGGTGAAAAATCTCGTTCTTGACTTCGTCAAGAAGTGGTAGACCCCGCACAAATGCAAACATTGTGCGGGACAAGCACGCATGATTGGGCCGGTGGCGGAATTGGTATACGCGTACGCTTGAGGTGCGTATCCCGCAAGGGTTGGAGGTTCGAGTCCTCTTCGGCCCACAGAGTGCAGGCTTGTCCTGAGTTTATCGAAGGATTCGAGTCCTGTCCTCGGCACAAAAAAATGAGCGTAGATAAACTTGATACAAAAGTTTACGTTGGCCAAAAAGCTTTTATAGAGAAAGACGGCAAGATTTTGGTCTTAAGAGATCGCTCAACCATGGTAAAAGGACAATCAGGTCTAGATTTACCTGGGGGAAAGTATAGGTGGGGAAAGCCGTTGGAATCTGAGCTCAAGAGAGAAATTAAAGAGGAAACTGGTTTAGATATTGAAATTGGAAGGCCCTTTGCAGTTTGGACAACCAAAGGGATTAAAAGGAAAGGCAGTGTAGCTCACATTGTGTTGGTTGGGTTCATGTGCAAGTATAAGGGTGGAAAATTACAGTTATCTGACGAGCACGATTACTATGAATGGGTCGACAAAAATACGTATAAAAAATGGCGGGAAAATACGGACTATTTTCGAGTTTTAAAAGATTATTTTGAAAGAGGAACGGGCACTTAGCTCAGCTGGTTAGAGCGACACGTTTACACCGTGTAGGTCGGGGGTTCGAATCCCTCAGTGCCCACACTTCGACAAGTTTACACTGAGTTTATCGAAGTGCTCATTGTAAACACCGCCGGGATGGCGGACCTGCCTGCCGGCAGGCAGGGGTGGTCAACAATCAATTAATGGTGGTTTCTATGCCTGATATGTGGCCACGTGGCCATTTTTTAGCTTGAGTGGCTATTTCTGCTAACAAGGCTATGAAACCCTATAGCAATTTGACTTTGACATTATGGGTGTTATACAATGGCGACACTTTATATGAATATAGAAAGACAGGAAAATATAACAGTTGAACAGGACAGATTTTTTATTCAACTGAAAACCGAACAAACGACAACTCAATCAGAGGTCTTTCCTTCAATGGAGGAAGCCCGAAAGAGAAAGAATTCCACACAGTGGAAAGAAACGGGAATGGCTGTTTTGTGGGGTGGAGGTGGCGTTGCTGGTATTGTTCAGGGATTAGAACACATTGTGACAGCTGCTGACAAAGGAAGCTTTGATGAAGTAATTCTAGGAGTCCAGCTCGTTGCTCTTGGTATTTTCTTTCTTGGCAATCTTGAACAATCAGTCAATGCAAGAGGGCTTGCCAAAAGACAACTAGAAAGACTTCAGTCAACTGTAAGTAGAATTGGTAGAAGTCAGAAAAATACCCCTCCGAACTCTTAAATCTTCTGAAACCGACTGTTTAATTTATTGCGTAGTATTGAAGAAATTGCTGAGATTTCCGGCAAACTAGGTCTGGGTACTGAACAATTTCTGGCCAATTGGCCTTTCGGCGTCAGTCTATATTTGTTGAGTTTTTGTATGAAGTTTGTGAAGTAAAGCTATATCCCGCGTTTCCATCGAACAAATATTAACATCAAGAAATTTTACTGTCGATTGCGGAGAATTCTCGATTTTTATCGGCTTCTCCCGATATCCTAAAATCGTGCTTTGCGTCATAAATTGATCTAGAATGTCTGTTACTGTGGGAACTTCACCACCGTCCTCAATTTTTATAGAGTGGGCTTGAAGTTTTGGCAACAAACGCAAAAGTTTCTGCGGAGGCACGTTGATCACGTTTTTGTCGCTCATTCTGTCCTATTCTAACAATTTTCTTGTCTAAATTAAAATGCGAGAATATCAAATGGTACTGATCGTAATACTCTTTAGGTACTTCCGGTATATAATTAGGCAGTTCTGGGTTAAACTTGATATCTGACACTTCGACAAGTTTACACTGAGTTTATCGAAGTGCTCATTGTAAACACCGCCGGTATGGCAGACCTGCCTGCCGGCAGGCAGGGGTGGTCAACAATCAATTAATGTTTTACGTTTACGTGTTGCTGAGTAAAGAAGATGGTAAATTATATACTGGTTTTACTAACGATCTAAAACATAGATTTTCGCAACACAAAGAAGGAAAAGTTATTTCGACTAGATATTGAGGTCGATTAGAAATAATATATTTAGAAAGTAGCCTAAATAAGATAGATATAATTAGAAGAGAAAAGTATTTAAAGAGCGGACGGGGAAAAGTTTTCTTAAGGAAAAGATTAAAATATTGGTATAGGGATAATTTGAATAAAAAATAAGGGCCTGGGGCCCGTACGAGAAATAAAAGGGAAAGGGCCGGGGCCCGTACGAACTATCTGGATTTAATAATGGGGCCGGGATGGCAGAGGTGGTCAACGCACCCGTCTGAAAAACGGGCTATGTCGGTTCGACTCCGACTCCCGGCACAAAATTAGACCTATAACTTGACAAACGTGGCTCATTCTACTAAAATCTACCGCTAATGGCTGATGAAAGAGAAACAAAGGGACAGCAACCGCCCTATAAAGTACCAGAGAGGATTGCATCTGCCACAATCTACTTCCTATATGGACTTTCCGAAAAGGGTAGTAACTCAAGCGTAGAAGACTACCTCAAAGAGAGAAAGTTCGCCCTAACTGCTGATTTAGTGCAAGAAGGCTTCACTCAAGAACAGATCGAAAGTGCGGTTAACAACGGTAATGTAAAAGTTGCTCCTGTATTCAAAAAGAGGGTAACAGATTTTTACTGGCTTCCGGAATCAGAAGAAGAACTAGATCAACTCGCTGCTCGTGTCGAAAGAGAATGTGGAGGAGACGGTACTGACATGAATGTTCCTGCTATGGGTGACGTAGCGTCGGTTGGAGCTGTTTTAGAAAGTCAGCAACTTGCGATGGCGGCTTTAGTCTACGCAAACCACAAAGGCATAGTAGCCGAAACGGAAATTGATAGGGGTATTGGAGTTGGACCACTTTTTATTAGCAAGAAAAATCCAATGGCAAACCTGATTTTAGAGAACCAAAGCCCCTCGTAAAAATTCTTCTCGATTTTGAACCCAAAAAGTTCACTTCAATAAACTCAGTGTAAACTCCTTCGATTTCACTCTGGACAAGTAACATCGCTTAAATTTAGTGTATACTTTCAACGTGAAGATCGTATTTACCAGGCATGCATCTGTTGATAAAGTTGCAATGCTCAAAAGGCACAAATTTGTTGTTGGCAGAAAACTTATCGAAAGCGTAATCAAATATCCGGAAGACGAAGATAAGGAATCCGATTTTCCAAAAATAATTGCTTCAAAAACTATCGATGAAAAGCATGTTTTGAGGGTGGTTTATAAGCGAAAGGGTGATATAATAACCGTGATTACTTTTTATCCCGCCAGAAAAGGAAGGTATTATTAAATGAAATTAAACTACAATAAACAAGATGATGTTCTAATGATAGAGTTTAATGAAAACCCTATTGACTATGCAGAACAGTCAAAAGATGTCATTGCTCATTTTTCTCCCAAAAACGAGCTTGTACTTTTAGAAATATTAGATGCTTCAAAATTCTTAAAGGAAACATCTCACGTTTTTCCTCTAAATATCCGGCAGCAAGCACTTGCATCATAAAAAGTTATTTTGATTTTGAACCCAAAAAGTTCTCCTTCATTCTTCAGGATAAATAGCATCGTTTACCCTGAGCTTGGCGAAGGTGTCTATAGAGAAAAGTCGTGCGAAGCACGACGGAGTTTATACTGAGGAGCGAAGCGACGAAATGACTCTCGGCACAACGCAAACGTACTTCCACTTTTGCTTCTTGACACTAATCTGAGACAAAACCATAATAAAGTGCGATGTCTGATATAGCACTGCAACAAATTAAAAAAATCCTTCAAGTAGAACTTAAACCAGTTAATAAGAAGCTTGATGAGCATTCTCAGAAATTAGATTCACTCACACTCGATATGATTGATGTTCAAAAGAAAACCGACGTATTAATAGACATTCAAAGCTACATCGAAGACACAAAAGAAAAAGTTGACGATCACGAAGAAAGAATCCAGAGATTAGAAAACGCTGTTTAACTTCTGAACCCAAAAAGTTCTAACTCTATTTACTTTTCAACACGCTTTCGTAGTTCTTCCGGCGAAATTTTAATTTGGTTGAGTATTTTGCGCAGCAATCCTTTTCCCAAATCTCCAGCATGGAATGGAACAGAGGTTATGCGACCATCAGCATGTTTAAAAAACTTATGGCTACCTTTCTGTCTTGTTTCGGTAAATTCAGAATCTTTGAGAATCTTAATCAGCTGTTTTGCGGTAACAACCGGGAGTTTCGGCATTAGAAGCTAATTCTTGCGGGAACACTGGTTATTCCCAAGAATTTGTCAGGAGAAGATTCCTCCAAATTTATTTTGGCTCTATAAACTGGATCAGCTTTTGCTTCTTCCAGACAAAGTTCGATTACCTCTTTAATTCCTCTGACAGCTTCTTCATATGTTTTTCCCTGAGTATAACAACCTGGAATTGCTGGAACATCGGCAACAAATACCCCATCTTCATCCTG
>MFBN01000016.1:11283-11959 GCA_001776425.1 Candidatus Curtissbacteria bacterium RIFCSPLOWO2_01_FULL_37_9 | reverse complement strand
TAGCCCAGAAGGTCAGGACAGCGGTGTTTTAAGAAGAGGGAAAAGCGAGGCAGGAGAATTAATTGCCTTACTGGTAAACAAACTGCAGGTGCCTGTTAGACCTGTCGGTGTCTGGAGTGATAACGAAAATCTTCATGTTAAATTTGGAGATCAGATTGCTATAGATAGTGCGGCCGATGGTCAAAAAGTAGTTGACAGGCTGATGGTTGGAATCGCCCAACTTTTACCGGAAAATCGCAGGGGAGTATACAGAAAATTGGAAGATGGAGCAAAAATTGGAGGCTTTCGTCTAGTTTGATGATTAAAAACCTCACGTTAGAATACGGACTGAATACAATCTTAGCAATTGCTTTGGCTCTGGTTGCTTTATTACCGTTTTATTTTATTTTTGGAAACACTTTAGCTTTGTGGTCAGCAATCGGAGTTTTCGGGATGCCCCACATTATTATTGCAACGTTAGGCTTGTTTGCCGCAGGTTCCCGAAAGGCGGTTTTGCCATTTGGCGGGGCTTTCCTGCTTGGACTTTTACTGACAGTCGTTTTCTATAAGATTTTGCCTTTGGAGTTTGCTTATTTTGTTTTCTTTGCCTATTTCGTTTGGCACATGCTTGCCAATGAACAAATGTTTGAAGCTACAATTGTTAAGGGAGGATATAAAATTTGGCAGAACAGTTGGC
>MFBN01000016.1:10706-11273 GCA_001776425.1 Candidatus Curtissbacteria bacterium RIFCSPLOWO2_01_FULL_37_9 | reverse complement strand
TTAAAAGTTACTTCTATTAGTTTAATTATTGCTCTTTGGGTTATTTTTGGATTATCCATTGCAGTTTTGGTGTACGGATTTTTTAAAGAAAAAAAGAACAAAGGTAACATCCCTTATGGATTTTTAAGCTTGTTCGTCTTAATTTTCATACCAGCTGTTTTACTATTTGGCTTTTTGGCAAAAACAGGAGCATATATCCCAACTGTTTTTATTGCCCTTTTCCATTTCGCTTCTTGGTATGTCTTTTACACTAAAAGACTTTTAAAATACCCTAAAGATGAACAGGAGATTGGTATTGGGAAATTGTTTTTTGGTTGGAGAAGAAATGTGAGGCAATTGTGGCTGTCTATTGCCATTTTGCAGCTTATTTTTGTTGGGGTTGTTGTTCTGTGGCGAAATTCTTTTGCGCCGAACGTCACGGGTCTGTTAGTAGCCCCTTTTTGGGTACCATTCTGGACAATAATTCATTTGACCGTAAGTTTCTTGCCTGCCAAGCCCATCATCATAAAGTCTGGATTGCCGAATTTATCAATAGTAACCTCCAAACTTAGAACAAATTTGCCCGTT
>MFBN01000016.1:10429-10668 GCA_001776425.1 Candidatus Curtissbacteria bacterium RIFCSPLOWO2_01_FULL_37_9 | reverse complement strand
GGTGTGTTGATGAGAATGATAATCTGGGTTTTGGGAATAGCGAGGAGGTTTTGCGGGCTTGTAATTACAGTTTTCAGATAACCGGCGATAATCCTTCCGTAAGTTGCGAGCGAAATTTTGGGAAGGGATTTAACAAGCTGTAGAAGACTCGTTTGGGCTGGAAATGATTCCCATTGATTTGTTTTTGCCGATTGGTTAATTTTTTGGGCGGTTTTGGCATCGGCATAAGCAAGAACTTT
>MFBN01000016.1:4888-10386 GCA_001776425.1 Candidatus Curtissbacteria bacterium RIFCSPLOWO2_01_FULL_37_9 | reverse complement strand
TTTGGATCGAGAGTTTTTGGAAGGTAGGCACATGGTTTGGTTCGGTAACTGGTGCTGATTAAAGAAATAAGTTCTTCAAGCGGTAAATATTTCGATGTATCTTCTTTGGTGTTTATTTCAAAAAGGGCATCGCGGTAAAGGGTAAAGAGGATACGGTTTATTACATCCGAATTATTTTGGTAAAATTCGATAAGATATGGGAGACTTAGAAAATTATCCTTTGATACAGTTATTATGAAGTTAAGTTCTACACCTTTGACTTTTCTAAAAATTTCACAAAACCGCTGGCGAAGACAGTTGATTTGTCTTTCGTCTTTGAAGTTAGTCCTATTCTGGTAGGCGGCAATGTGGATTGAAACTTCCGAGACGCCAAGTTTTTTTAGCTCTGCAAGCCTTTTTTGTGTAAGGGCGGCCCCATTTGTAACCAAACGGCTTTGCAGGCTCTTACTTTTGGCGTATGTAACCAGCTCGTCGAGTTTGGGATAAAGAAGCGGTTCGCCGCCGGCGATTGAGAGAATTTTGATCCTGCGAATTTTAATCAGCGTATCGATTTCCTTTTTCAATTTGTTTAGATCTTGGTGAATTCTAGGAGGGTTAGGAAAGGCTAGCCCCCGATAGCAGCCGGGGCAGGCAAGCTGACAATGAGTTGTCGGCTCGATCCAACCATTGGGATTATTATTTTTGGTCCAGGGTAATTTGTAAAGTTTATCTAAGTTTAGTTTATTTTCAAACATGTAAATTATTGCCTAGTTTAACTTAGTGCAAATGCGTAATACAATGGTAATTCATAATTGTAAATTATTTACGGACATTGTTCCGAGTTTAGCATGTTGAGATAATGAATAAGATAAAGGGGTTACGTATTGTTATCGGGATAATTATATTTATACTAGTGTTTTTAATATTATTTATACCGGATAATAAATCCCTAAAAACTCTTTTCCAACAAAAAAGTAACGATGAGGAATTTTCCAATAAATCCCAAAATAAGCTTGAGTCGGCATCTTCATTCAAAGATAGATTTAAAACTTTAGCCGAGGATCTGCGGGCTGTTCCGGTCGCATCGCTAGACGTTATGGCCGCCCAGGAGCAGGGTTTAATTTACCAAGAAATTACAGACTATAAAATAGAAGTGATATTTGACAGGAACTTATCCCAAGGAAAACAGGGATTAACTTATACTTTTTATCAGCCTTTGGATAACAATATATTGAAGGATATTGAGGTGTTTTTTCCGTCCGGATTGCAGATTGCAAATGGCAATTCTCTTGACGATAATGAGTTAATTGGTGAAGGGATATATAACTTTGTTTTGGATGGGGTAAATAGTGTTAGCCAAATTACTATATTAAACAGCCGTGATACCCAAGGGCATGATGCCCACTGGAAGTTTTATTTTGGCCCGAAGGATAATTTATCAAACTATTATCTGAGCGCGTTTTTTGACCGCGAAACTCAAGGAGTATTCAAAATGGTGCTGGCCCGGAAATTCCTTTTTGAGATCCGTCCTCCGATTAAATTTCAGGTCAATTTATATACTACCGGCGATAAATCACATGCGGTTTTTGTGGTGCCGGAAGGAGGCAACCGTCTTTTCCGCCAAACCGTAATATTTGTTGAGGGTAATCCAAGGGTGCTTCAGGCAAGCACTGATTTTAATAATCTTTAAGTTTCTCCAAAAGGCCTGTTTCTTCTTTCAGCCCTTGTCCTGCAAGATTATTTTTTTCAAGCGGGTCATCTTTGATGTTGTAGAATTCAGTTGAGCCGTTAAAGTTTTTAATTAATTTAAAACCAGTAGTTCTGATCGTTCTTGTTTTGATCTTTTGCTTTTTTTGCTGATTTAATCCATTCTGTACCTGAGGCGGGATGTCGGCAATTCTTCGGATACTATAGCCTTCTTCGATATTATCCAGCATTTGTTGCTTTTGGATAAACGTTTCAGAATAGACGTAATCTTTTGACAATTTTCCGCTTGCAATGTCCAGTAAATTTACACCGTCAAATTCCAAAGGATTTTTTAAGTTTAATAGGGAAGTAATGGTTGGGACAATGTCTACTAGCTCGGTAAGATGTGGAATACGTTCGGGTTTGCTGTCCGGAATTCTGATAATTAAGGGGACTTTAATAAGCTCATCATAAAGGCTGTAGCCGTGGATTCCCCATCCACCCCTTTCTCCGAATTCTTCGCCGTGGTCGCTGGTGATTACGACAATTGAATTGTCGATTAGTTTTGTTTCTGAAAGTAATTGAAATATTTTGCCTAGATTGCTATCTAGTTCGAGAAGTTCTGCATCGTATAGTGTTTTTATTTGTTCTAAATCCGATTGAGGGAGGGTAATTTCTTCTTTATTTAACTTAACTATTTGTGAGATATCAAAACTTTTTAAACTGCCTGTATAGTTTGGGTCGACTAACTTTGCAGAATCACCGTTTGGTGAATAGGGATCATGGACATGAAAGTAATGCAGAAAAAGAAAGATTTTTTTTTGCTTCTTATTATTAAGCCAGTGAATCGCATTTTGCGTCAAGGTTTCGGCATCCTGCCAGGAATCGTTTTCCTCAAAAGTATCAAAACCTCTCGCAAACCCGTGGTCTTCATTTATAAAAGCGCCGGATGTATAAGCGGCTGTCAGGTAATCGTTATTTTTAAGGATCTCGGCAATGCTTGAACTTTCCGGCAAGCGGTCACTGATGATTTCAATATCCAGATTATGAGGATATTTGCCGGTTAACATCGCTGTGTGAGAGGGCAGAGTCCATGAGGACTGGGCAAAGGAATTTTCAAAAACTAATGATTTCTGTGCAAATTTGTCAATGTTTGGAGAAGTCGGGTTTTTATGGCCGTATGTGTTCAGGTAATCTGAGCGCAGGTCGTCAATGGAAATTAGGATTACATTGCACTCCGGAGGGCACTTTAAAGTGTTCGTCAATTGAGATGTCTTTAAATTGTCAGCTACTCCAGACTTTTTTAAGGACTTTACAATTGTGATTGCAAAAGCTATTGTTAGTCCTGCAAGTAAAAGAGTCAGGAAGAGTTTTTTTAACATTCAGCCTTTAAGGATAGCGTCAAAGTTTAATATTGTAAAGATTTATGGGATTTTTTCAAAAAGAAAAAAAATTATGAGTGTTGGAAGTTTTAAGAGGTCTTTTTTTCTGTCCGTTCTCGTTTCATTATTAATTTTTCCGATTTTAACCTTAGGTTTGTTAAGTAAAACTGCACTGGCTGTAAATTTCGATCCCTCTTTTGGGGTTAATGTTACGGACACTACTGCCGGTGCAACCTCTAATGTGACAAGTTCAATAGCTCAAGTTACTGGCGATGATTTGCTGAGGAATACAACTTTTCATGTACCTGCAGGCTGGAATATTTCCGATGGATCATCGTTTGCCCAGGACGAGGTTGTGGGAAACGGTACGTTTTCAGAATTTAACACTAATATTAACCAGGTTTTTTCCGGAAATTTGGTTTTTCGCAATGATTTGACAATCCAACCTGGAGATAAAGCGCATTGGTTATTGGATGTTACTGATCCGGTTAGCGGGTTTGTATTTTTAACTTTGGATACTTATGTTTCAGGTGATATCTCATCTGGTCATACAATCCAAATCGTTAGAAATGTCAATTTACCACATATAATAACCCCTGCACAGTTCGAGTTTACTTTTTTCGGAAAAACTGCTTCAAACACAACTGTATTTACAAATCCACCTTTAGCCGGAAATTATCTTTGGAGTGCAGATATGACTTCGGAAAATGGACTGAGTGCGTCGAAATCACAAACATTGTCAATGCCGGGAAGTATGACACCCACTGGTACAAATGTTGAAGTTGGCCTTGGAAATGACACATCAGTAATTTTTGATTCAGTGTCAACAGCAGGTGTAACCACGATTGCCACATCAGAAACCGCTCCGCCTGAAGGTACAGGTCAGTTTCAACTGGCGCCCGGTGGAACTTATTATGACTTTAACTCGACAGCCACCTTTTCCTGTCCGTGTACTATAACGTTACCTTATGATCCGGTTGCGACGTCTGACCCTAGGCTTTATCATTTGGAAGACGGGGTTTGGGTTGACCGCACCACAAGCGTTGATACTGTGAACCATACGGTTACCGGTGTTGTTTCCAGCTTTTCATTCTTTGCGGTAGGAACGCCGAATTTCAACGTTTCCTGGGAGAAACAAATCGAAAAGAGAATTGAAAAGGACGGTAATCCCTTTGAACTCAAAGAAAACCAAAATTTGAACTTAAAATTTAATATTTTAGACCCAAACGGCCAGATTGTTACCCCCGAAAACGTGACAGTTGAAATCTGGCAGATAAAAGATGAGGCGGGAAACGAGATAACACCGGTTCAGGCTGTGACTTTTGATGTTGACTTGAAAAAGAAAGACGACTACCGGGCAAAACTCAAAGCCAAAAAGGCAGAGTTTGTTCTTGGAACCTATGAAATTAGGGTTTTAGTGGGCAATACGACTGCTAGTCAGTCACCGACAGCTGGTGTTGAACTTGTCGGCAAGTAATTTACTTTTCTTCTCCTTTTAATTTTTTTGACTAACTTTTCAATTCGGTCTCTATCTTGGGCATTGGGGGCTAAATCAAGGTATTTTTGAAAGTAAAAATAGGCTTTTTTGTTGTCTTTTTTCTGCTCATAGTATATGAAGCCGAGATTATTATATGGTTCGGGCCTTCTGGGGTCAGACTCAATTGATTTTTGCTCCCATACAATAGCCTCGTCGAATTTGTTTTCGCTTAAATGATACTGGGCGATAAAATGGGCAGAAGGAGCGTAATCTGCTGAAATCTCGTAAGCTCTTTTATACTGTTCCAGTGCCATGTCCTGCTTACCAAGCTCCTGTAAAGATATACCAAAATAAGTAAGATATTCGCTATATGATCTTAAGATTTGCCTTGTTCTGTAATCAGCAGGTTTTTGTTGTTTTAGTTTGACTATCGTAGTATTCCAATAATTTTGATTTTGGTTAATTTCCTCATTCGTCATTTTAGTATTTTGTTTATCCAACTTTACTACCGGTCCGTAAGGAATATAAGAACATGACTGATTAAAGTTAGGAGTAAATACCCCGAAGAAGCTATCAATATATATTGGGTAATTTGGTACTACTTGATCACAAATTGTTTTAGCGGCTTCTGAAAAATTTGTTTGTCTGGTGAATTTATCCCAGGGGAAAACCAGTTGGGGATAACGCTGTTTTAGATTTTCTTTGTACCAGTTGGCAGGCAGTAAGGTAAAGTTGACAATTTTAATATCAGAGCGGATACCCCCAACTGTTTGAAGATAGATAGGGGCCATCATTCCCTTGTCGCTTGAGATAAGCAAAATAGCATTTTTAGGTAATATATTAAAAAGTTCTTGGCTAAAATTTTCATACAGAAAATTGTTACTTTGGTCAACTTTCGCAAAGTTTATAAAAAGCGGAATTGCAAAAAAAGCAACACTTATTATTGCAAGCGGTTTTAATCGTTTTGAAAAAAG
>MFBN01000016.1:2582-4868 GCA_001776425.1 Candidatus Curtissbacteria bacterium RIFCSPLOWO2_01_FULL_37_9 | reverse complement strand
CAAGTCCAATAAAAATTGCGATTATGACATAAGAGGCAGAAAGAAATTCGCCGACTGCCGCTTTTGTGTCGATACTGCCTGTAACCTGAACACGGGTCAGAAATATCAGGATTGGCCCCAAAAAAAGGTAAGATATGGCCAAAAAGCCGAAAAGCTTCTTGTTTTGCAAAGATAATATTAACCCCAAAACAGCAATTACAACCCCTACTGCCGCAAAATGCCAAAAAAGCGATTGGAAATAGAATAATAAAACATCGAAATTGAAAGTATCTGCCCCCGAGCTGAAAGCAAAAGTGCCGTAATCATACCTTAGGACATGATTTGTGAATTTGCCAACAGTATCCGGATCGCCCCAGTTAACAGAAGGATTTTGAAATGCGCGAATAGGCAGATATATATAAGGAAGAAGTCCTAGAACAAATAATAATACAGCAGGCAATATTAATCTTACGTTAAGAATCTGTTTTCCAAGGCTTAAGATAACAATAAACGCTAAAGCCGGTGCAAGAAAAAGAACGACTGCATGATGTGAAAGTGAAAGGCCGAAAGCAAAAGCAAGAAACCAAAAAAGTCTAATTTTATTAGGATTGGCAAATAAGTGGAGTGAAATTAAAACAAGAACTGCGATGAAAAAAGTGTTTAACGAATACGTGTCTGCTATCAGGGAATAAAGCCAGAAAGAATAGGAGAACGCCAAAAAAAGGCTGGCGGAGGCTGACGCAAGGCGGTTGGCGGTAATTTTTAAACAGATAAAATAGACAACAACAACTGTTAAAGAAGAAGATATAGCGGAGAAAAAGTTGACTTTAAAAGGCAGATTGCCAAACGGAAGATAAGTAAACAAATGGGCAAGCATAGTATATAGGGGATATCCCGGCGGATGGGCAATGCCCAATGTATAGGCTGCGGTTATAAATTCACCGCTGTCGCCGAAGTAGACTGAACGGGAAAGGGTGAGGATGTAGATTGTGAGGGTGAAGCACAAGAGGAAAAAGGGGATTAGTGTGTCTAATATTTTAGGCTTGGGCATAAATGTTTTTTGCAGGCAGAAAAACCGAGGCGGGCGATATATACTAACAATACTAAAACGAGATGCGATTTTCTAGGAGTTAGCTAAAAATGTTTCCGGCACAAACTTCACTCATTCCCGTCACAGTGGCTATTACAAAATATGTAGCTGCGCATGGATTTGGCGGAAACTATCCCTACTGGTATTTGGGGACTACACCTGTCAAATATCTGACCGGGCCTGTTGTTCCTGCCGTTTTAATAGGTCTTCAGAGCCTTTTTGGAACCACAAATTACTTTACTTGGGCAATTTTATTGGTTTTAGTGAGCCAGTTTATCTGGGCGGCGGGATGGTTTGTTTTTGTTAAATTCTTGTCGGGCAGTTTAAGACTAGGAATTTTGGTTGCGGGTTTGGTATTACTTTCTCCTTTGGATCTGGTTCTTTCGTTAGGATTAGGTGAAACGTCAGCGATTCTGGCTGTATCTTTTACTCCCTGGGTTTTGTTCCTGTTTGCTAAATATAAAAGTTTCATCCCGGCCTCTTTAAGTTTTGCTTTTCTGCTTCTGACTAACACTGTTTCTGCAATTCCCGCAATTTTAGGGTTGATCATATTGGTTTTTGTGACAGAGAAGAAGTGGGAGGCAGGGCTTAAACGACTGTTTCTTGTGTTTGCGATTGGCTGGTTGTTGACCCTCTGGTGGTACTCTCCAGGTTACTGGTTTACGCTCCTTGGAGCGCCTTCTATCGGGGGCAGAAGCGTGATTGGGTCCTTAAATGCCATATTTGGCTTTATCAAAGGGCTTGCTCCGATATTTTTGGCAGTTGCCGTAGTTTCTTTCGGTTTTGCAAAACGGACTAAACTTGAGAAATTTGCGGCTATTTGGCTTTTTACCTTTGGAATTTTTACGCTCTTTCGAATGTTTTCGGATATTGATTTTTGGATGGATTGGACAGCATGGATGGGAGAGGCAGAGGTTGGGTTGGTATTGTTGATAAGCGGTGTCTTGTCGCAGTTTCTTGTATCCAAAAAGCGCTCAACTAATCTTAATTCTGGGTTCGAATTGCAAAACCCGTCTCGCTCAAGCCTCCGCCAGCAACCTATTTTAAGTGAAAATTCGAAAGTCACGAGAGGCTGGCTCCGTCATGTTTTTGGATACTTCAAGACTGCTCCTCAAGTTAAGGTTTTAATTCTTATTTTTATTGTTTACTTTGTTGCTGGCTGGGGTTTGGCTTGGCAAAAGCGGGATTTTTGGTTGCCGAGAAGAGAGATTGGCCAA
>MFBN01000016.1:1224-2525 GCA_001776425.1 Candidatus Curtissbacteria bacterium RIFCSPLOWO2_01_FULL_37_9 | reverse complement strand
TGTCCGGATCAACTGCTTTTTGGCTTAATTCCCTGGTGGATGTTAAGCAGGTGAGGGGAGGGGTAGATCAGGCATCCGTCGACAAGATATGGCGGGAAGCAGCCTGGGAGGTAAGAGAAGGTGGGATCACAGAGGACACAGAGAAGGCATTGAAGGCACTGAATATCAATTATATTGTGGTTCACAATGATCAGTCAGCGGAGTTCTATCACGATTTTAAAAATGTGGAGAAGTTTGAAAATACCACAAACTTAGTTAAGTTCTTTGAAGAACTTGGAGATTTGATTTATAAAGTGCAGTAAGATAATTGTTGACGATCCCGGATCGTTATGATAAGAAGATTACATGAGAAAAGTTCCACTGATAACGGGCAAAATTTACCATATTTTCAATAGGGGAGTGAATAAAGGTAATTTTTTTCTTGAAGAGAGAGATTATCAACGTTTTCTTGATTCATTAAGGCATTATAAAAAAAGGACTAGCAAATTTAGCTACGAAAAAGATTTTCCAGCCTCTAACGATCCCGGATCGTTAAGCAAGGGGTTGTTGATAGACAGAGTGGAAATTTTAGCTTATTGTTTAATGCCTAATCACGTACACATGCTTCTTAAACAATTATCGGATAATGGTTTAGCTTCATTTATGCAACAATTGATGAGTAGTTTTTCTCACTACATAAATATTAAGTATCGCAGGACTGGACCCTTATTTGAAGGCCGATTTAGGAATATTGCCATTGAGACAGACGAACAACTAATTCATGTTTCTCGGTATATCCACCTAAACCCGCTGGTTTCCGGAATTGTTTCGGATTTGATGAATTATCCTTGGTCTTCTTATGCTGAGTACGTTTCAAATAAAGAGGAGGTTGTAAGTCCGGGCAAAATCTTAGAATATTTTAAATCGAATCACGATTACGAAAAGTTTGTTAATGATCAAGTCAAATATGGAATTGAACTGGAGAAGATTAAACACATAACACATGATTAGAAAGTATCAATGACGATCCCGGATCGTTATACAGTAATAAAGGTTTAGCAGATTTGGAAAAGATTTATGAGGACAACGGCGATTTGGTTTATAAGGTAGAATGAGGAAATTGAAAATTAGTTTGAGTAAGATGGGTTTCTGTAAATTGACGGATGAGAGCTAAAGATACTTTTTCGCTCAAAAAAAGAGCTGCCTCTGGTGCATTATATCTTGGAGCAAAAAGGGTAATAATCCAAGTAATATTTACAGTTTCAAACATTTTCCTGGCAAGATTGCTATTTCCCGAACATTTTGGGACTTATGCAATTTTA
>MFBN01000016.1:400-1190 GCA_001776425.1 Candidatus Curtissbacteria bacterium RIFCSPLOWO2_01_FULL_37_9 | reverse complement strand
GCAATTTTACAATTTGTTTTAACCTTTTTTACGGTTTTTAGCGATGTTGCACTGTCTACTTCTTTAATACAAAGGAAGGAAAAAATTGACGATTCCGATTTACAGACCGCGTTTAGCTTTCAGCTTTTGCTCTCTCTGTCGGTGGTTATCATCATTTTTTTTGCGGCCGGTACAGTTTCCAATTTTTATAACCTGGGAGATCAGGGTGTTGTTTTGTTCCGGCTAATTTCTCTTGTTCTTTTACTAGTTCCTTTTAAAACAATTGCCGGAGCCGTTTTAGAAAGAGAGCTGATGTATTTTAAGCTTGTTAATGTCGAAATTTTGGAAATATTACTTCAGGTTACAATAACTGTGTTTTTTGCATTCTTGGGCTTTGGTGTTTTTAGTTTCGTTATCGGACTTTTGGCTGCAAATTTTATTTCTGCCATAGCTTATACCGTTTTGTATCCCTGGAAAATCCGCTTTCGTATAAAAGTAAAAAACCTTATTAAGCTATCTAAATTCGGTCTGCCGCTCCAAATAAATACGATTTTTGGGCTATTTTACGGTCCATTAGTGTTTTTATACTTGGGCAAGGCGGTCGGTGCGCAAAACCTAGGTTATTTCCAGTTTGCTGCGAGTCTGGCGGTTTTTCCTCTAGCGGTAAGCGACATTGTTGGAAGAATAATTTTTCCTTTAGGGTCCAGATTGCAGGCAAATAAACAAGATTTAAGACTAATTATGGAAAAATCGATATCGGTTATTTCGCTTTTCGCTTTGCCTGTGGTTTTATTGGGAATGGCAGCCTCGA
>MFBN01000016.1:0-386 GCA_001776425.1 Candidatus Curtissbacteria bacterium RIFCSPLOWO2_01_FULL_37_9 | reverse complement strand
TTTGTTTACAGTCCAAAATGGTTGCCAGCACAGAATGCAGTTTTAATCGGCTTGGTGCAGATCTCGATTGTTTGCTATACGGCAGTTTTTTCTAATATGCTACTGGCAAAAGGTAATGCTAAGGTTATCCGTAATATGGGTATCTTTTGGGGAGTACTAACTTGGATAATTGTTTTTCCCTTGGTTGACAGATTTAATTTTGTGGGAATGAGCATCACATCACTGATAGTGTCTGCAAGCGGAATCTGGCTTTATTTTAGACTCAAAAGGGATTTACATTTTGCCTTTTTGGCTAATTTTTTACCCTATTTAGTATTTTCAGTAGTGGCTGTTTGTGTATTTGTTATTTTGAGTAACATTCTACCACCGAGTCTTTTGGCATTATT
>MFBN01000015.1 GCA_001776425.1 Candidatus Curtissbacteria bacterium RIFCSPLOWO2_01_FULL_37_9 | reverse complement strand
AGTGTTTCCTTTTCAAGTAAAGTATCGGCAATTTTATCGAGTTTTGCTTTGAATTTTTTTAGTGTAGATTGGGCAAGCTTGTATCCTTCGTCAATAATACCGGCGATTTCTCTGTCGATTTTTGCGGCCAATTCTTCGGAAACCTGGTTTTGTTCACCCATACCAGGCCAGATGCCAAACTGGGGACGAGGTGCAAATATTGTCGGGCCAAGATTACTCATTCCCAATTGGGTAACCATTTCCCGAGCAATGCCCGAGGCAATTTCCAAGTCTGATGCAGCCCCAGTGGTAAATTCGCCAAAAACCAATTCCTCGGCTGCTCTTCCACCCAAAAGTGTCGCCACTTGTTCCAAAAGTCTTGTCTTGGTCTCGGTATAACGATCGATCGATGGCGGAACAAGTGTATGACCACCGGTTATGCCCCTTGCCACAATCGAAATCCGGTGAACCGGATCAACATGAGGCATAATATGAGCAACAATAGCATGTCCGGCTTCATGATACGCAGTCATGCTTCTTTCTTCTTTAGACTGCATTCGTTTACGCTGGGGTCCGAGCTTAACTTTTGTAGCAGCTTCTTCCAAATCTATATTATCAATGGCTTTTTTGCCTGTCCTGGCTGCTAAAATCGCCGCTTCGTTCAACATGTTAGCAAGATCCGCTCCGGAAAATCCGACAGTTCTTCTTGCCAGTCTTTCATAATCTGCATCCTCGGTAAAAGGTTTACCTTTTTTGTGAATTTTGATGATAGCTTTTCTGCCTTCTATATCAGGCAGATCCAAAGTTACTCTTCTGTCAAATCTTCCGGGACGGGTCAATGCCGGATCCAAAAGATCGGGCCTGTTTGTTGCCGACATTACCATGACGTTATCATTTGGCGCAAAACCGTCCATTTCAACCAATATCTGATTTAAAGTTTGTTCCCGTTCGTCATGTCCGCCGGAAAACCCCATGCCGCGCATTCTGCCAATCGATTCAATTTCATCAATAAAAATAATCCCGGGGGCAGTTTTTTTAGCTTGACTAAACAAGTCACGGACTCTGGCTGCACCCACACCAACCAGCATTTCCATAAATTCTGAGCCAGCAACCGAGAAAAAAGGTACTCCGGCTTCCCCGGCAACGGCTCTGGCAAGCAAAGTCTTACCTGTTCCGGCCGGACCAACCAGAAGAACACCTTTAGGGGTACGAGCTCCTATCGATCGGTATTTTTCCGGATGTTTTAAGAAATCAACTACTTCCTGGAGTTCCTGTTTTGCCTCATCAACACCGGCTACATCTCCAAAAGTAATCTTGGGCATATCTTTTGTAAACTGCTTGGCACGGGACTGACCAAAGGAAAATACAGATGAAGCTCCTTCTCTGGCCTGCCTAAAGATGAAAAAGAAAAAGAGAATAATCAAACCCAGCGGCAGAAAAGTCGTCAAGATTGTCACCCATGCTTGCGAAAAAGTACGGTCTTTAACCGTAATTGTCACAGTTGAAGGATCAACTTTGGCTGCTTCCAGGGCCGCAAAAAAAGACTGATTTTCCTCTTTTCTGGAATTGTAATTACTACCATCAAAAAGCACAACTAAAAGTCTGTCTCCGTCGACCTCAATAGATTTTGCTTTATTGTCTTTGATGTCGGTAATTACCCGAGAAAGCGGTTCAACCGGAGTAAATCTGGTTGCGGGATTAGAAGTAACTGCAAAAAAAACAAAAAGAAGTAGCCCCAAAACAGCATAAATAACAAAACCACGCCAAGACGATTTAGGATTCATCTTAGGAATAGAAACCTTTGGTAAAGTTCGTTTTTTACCATTATCAGACCGAGTATTATTTTTTTGTTTAAGTTCTATTTCCGGCTGTTTGGGCATAGGTGGAAAATAATTCTATCACTTGAAGTAAGAAATTGCCAGGAGATTTATATTGGGCCTAAGAAATTTAGGCAGCCACATGGATACTTTTACTGATTTCTAATTCCGGAAACCTTTCCGTAATCGAAGACAGTACACGTATGCCCTTTTTATCTAAATCCCTAATTGCTTTAACAAATTCTACTCTAGTTACTTCTTTTGCTTCTGCCATCAATATCCGCGGATTACAACCGAAGATGACACTCACTTCTCTTACAGCAATCGACGCGGCTCTCTTCAGTTTAATGTCTGGAGGTACTTCATCCTGAACAACAGCTATATACTTAAATCCCGGTCTGGATTTGTCTCTTCTTGAAACAGTCATGACGAACATGTCGCCTTCCCTAATTGGCGGGAAATCTTGTACATCCTCGCAAAAGTCATAATATGGTGAACCCTTGGGAATTAAAAGTAAATCTATCAAATCACCTTGGGCATTTAATTTATTAATTATTAATAAAGCTTTCGAATCAACAGAAGGATCAGCTGTAATTTGTGATAATGCCTGACAAAGTCTAGGATCTCTGTCTTCTGCATCCTTTTTACGAAAGTAAACTCGTCTAAATTTAGATAGTTCTATACGATTTTCGAAGCAGAAATCACGGTAATGCTGGACAATTGATGATTCAATTTCTTTAACCACTCTGTGAGAAATTGTGCTATGAATTGAGAAGCTTGTCAAGAGGAACTTGCCAATTGAAAATTTAAGCAAACCCAATCTTCATCGCGCGTTTGATTTCAGATAAATTTTTTTGAACTTCAGCGCGGGCTTTGTCCGTACTTTCTTTGAGAATCCGTTCGACAAGCTCAGGATCTCGCTCGAATCGAGCTCGATTTTCTCTCAGGGGTTGCAAGAACTTTTCCAAAATCGCAAATAAAAACTCCTTAACCTCAACATCTTTCACTTTACCTTTTTTATATCTTTCCTTATATTCATTAGCTTTTAATTCTAAACTCCTATCTCTTAACTCTGGAACAAACGCATTTAAATAAATAAAAACAGGGTTATTGTCAACATTACCCGGCTCGTTGCCATGAATTCTTTTAGGATCTGTATACATTTCCATCACCTTTTTTTTGACTAAGGTTGAATCATCCGAAAGATTAATAACATTACCTGCGCTTTTGCTCATCTTCGCCTTTCCGTCTGTTCCCGGCAAAGTACCTATTTCTTTCGGAATGAGAGCTTGGGGAATCGGGAAAATCTCTGAATATATACGGTTAAAGTCTCTTGCAATCTCACGAGTTACTTCGATATGCGAAGCTTGATCTTTTCCAACCGGCACTAAATTTGCCTTAAAGCTTAAAATATCAGCTGCCTGCAATACCGGATAACCCAAAAGGCCAAAAGATGGAATTTTAATATCGCTATCTGCCATCACATCTTTTAAAGTTGGCAAACGCTGAAGCCTTGGTACGGTTATTAAGTTTCCAAAAATTAATGCAAGTTCCGCCACTTCCGGTATTTCCGACTGCAAATATATTATTGATTTTGCCGGATCAATTCCAACAGATAAATAATCTAAGACTAACTGCCTGACATTTTCGGAAAGTTCCCTAGTCTTTTCCGGTTGAGTCGTTAAAGTATGTAAATCCGCAATGATAAAGTAGCAGTCATATTCATCCTGCAACTTTACTCTGTTTTTCAAAGACCCAACATAATGCCCAAGATGCAATTTACCGGTTGGACGATCTCCTGTTAGAATTCGCTTCCTAATTGATTGATCTGCTTGCCCTTCAGGGTGAACCTTCTGGGTAAACCCCGCAAAGCTCACTGAGCGAAATGGGGTCGGCCGATCTCCAGTTAAAATTCTTTTTTTCATTTTTCTCCTCCCATCATAACATTGGCAAACCTCTATTTCGAATAACTATCATGGGTCATCAATTACCATATCTGCTAATTTATAATCACCAACTGCCAAAAGTAAGTCAGATAATTTCATCTCAAGCCCTTTTTTCAAATCGCCACTGCCCATGTTGACATGTTTCAAACTCATCACTTTTTGGTCAAAATATAAAGGGACTTCGATTAAAATCGGGCAAACTGCACCGACCGGCACATGACAAACCATCAAAACCTCTTCAGGTCTTGCCAGCCCGCTTTTGCTCCCAAATAATCTTCTGACCTTTTTAAAATCGACCCGATCCTTCCTCCTGATTGCTAGAGCCATAAATTGCATTTTTATGGACGATCGTTCAACATTTTGTTGATTGAATCCTTGGGATCTCCCAATCCTGATAACCAAGGTCTTAACAATCTCGTCTTCCTCCACTCCGCTCTTTTTGACTTGATCGACTGTAAATACCTCGCCACCTAAATCAATAACTTTTAGGCCCGCATCCCGCTTTGCGGGAGAGGACCGCAAGCTAATTAGCTTATAGGAAATCTTCTTTTCTTTTAAATATTTTTCGATCTGTAGAAAATTAGCCATATTGGAAATAGTAACAAATGTTACAAATTAGTCAAAAGAACCCAATGGACAAAAAAATACCCCTTAATAAAAAGGGGCCTCAATTCCTCAATTAGCAATCTACGCTACTCAACTGCTAATTTCACCTCAAAAGAGCATTGCTTAAGTACATTTTTATTGTAACAGTATCTGTCAAATGATGCAAATCTGGTTAGCAGATCAGTTTCCTAAGTGCTAAGTATTTTGAGTGTCGAGGGCAGGGAATTCAATTTGCAAGCAAAATTGCTGTATTCTTACGCAAACTATCAAAATCGACGTTTTGATAGTACTTCAGAATATCCGAACCAAGCTCTCTTATATCTTCCTCTTGCCAAGGGCAAGAGCGATATATCACCAAGTGCCAGCGGTTGGAATTGAACCAACGGCCTAGGCTTTATGAGGGCCTCGCTCTTACCACTGAGCTACGCTGGCAAATTAAAAAAGTATTCTAACAAAAATATATATATAAAAAAAGACTAGTAAGATCAGCAATTTGAAATCTAGTCCGATGTAATTTGTTCTAACCGAACTATGAACATAATTGTAGCTGTTATTGAAAATTAGGATATAAGTTACAAATTACTTCCCAATAGAACTTAACTGCCATTAAAGTACAAATTCCAATCCATCTGTGGCTGCTACAGAATTAGAAAAAATCTTCTTTGATTCCCTTTCAGCCCATTTTCTCTCAGCATGCGTCTTATAAAGATGCGCACCAAAGTGGGTCAATATTAAGTGTTTAACACCACTTTCATAAGCAAGATTTCCCGCCAGTTCAGGATCAAAATGGCCCCAATTGTCTGGTTTTGGCGTTTTCTTATTGCTGCATTCGCTAATTAACAAAGTTGCATCCTTGGCAAGTTTTTTAGAAGCATCTGTAAAACCGCAATCACCAGTATATGCAATAGTCTTGCCTTCAAGTTCAATTACAAATCCATGGTCAACATAAGCATGATGTTGTTTAATAGCTGCAACTCGAAATGGAATATATTGGGTAACTTCAGAAAATTCATGAAGCCTTATCTCTGACTTTAGATTATAAATATTTTCCGGCTTAGGTTTGTAGCCGATTGTAAAAGGAGGATTCACAATAGTTTCAAAATCCTTTGTCCTGTTTTTCCCTACATAAACATCAATACCTTGTTTGAATTCAAAGTTATTTAACGTATGAAGTCCGGAAATATGATCAATATGGAAATGAGATATAAACAGCGATATTGGTTTTTCCTCTGTAATATAATCATTTAATTTATAAATTCCATTTCCCGCATCCAGTATCACGTACTGGTCTTTTGAATCAATAACAATACAAGGTGTATCCCCCGTAGGACTTGAATACCAACCATTTGTTCCTAAAAAAGTAATTTTCATAGAATTTATGAATTTCAATTATTCTACATCATTATTTAGAGAAATAAGAGGTCGAAATTATATTAGGGACTTTCATACAACCATTGCCGAATGGGTTAGGCTGTAATATTGGGATTTTTTTAAAAAAAGACCTCTCATGGAGGTCTTTATCCTGAGTCAGTGTAAGTCCTCTCAGCAGACTATTACCAAACTCAGTTTAGTAGCCCTCAATTTTCGTATTTCGAACCAGATTATATCTTGCAAAGATACAAGAGCAAGATGTAATCTTGCGATTATAAACAAGTTTGAAATTTCTAACAAAATTTTAGATGAATTTGTGGCTGTTTTGAAGGATTGGAAGGTTATTTTTGATTTAAATCCAATGGCGCTAGGCTATATTCGTGATTAATGATTATTACCGATACTCATGTGCTTTGGTTTGAGACTCAGCTGCTTTTTTAATAACTGCAGCTATTCTCAAGGCAGAATTTCCATCAGAATTAAAATATTGTTTCATTTTTTCAACGAGATGAACTCTGAAGTTGTCATCGTTCACAATCTTTTCTAAACTAGTTTTTAAATCTTGATAATCAAAAACACCTTCGCTTGCTCCAACTCTTAAGGTAATTGGTAGCTGATCATTGGTAAGCTGTGCTGCGTCAGCTTCGGTAAAGATAAACATAGACGGAACCCTTCGATATGCTGACTTTAACACCTCTGTAGATGGTCCCGGTGCGACCAACAGGTCACAAGCAAAGCCAATGTCATCAGAGCTGATATCACCTTGTTTCATTACTCTGCCTTTAAAGTTTGCCAGAACTTTGTCATATTCTTGTTCAGGACACATATCTCTAGGGTGTCTTGAGAGCAATAATACTAAGTTTTTTGAGATTTCAGATTTATTTAAGTTTTCAACAAGACGTTCAAGTACCTCTGGTGTTTGTGGAGGCAGTAGGCCTGAATAAACTATTAAAAACTCGCCATTGCTAACTCCCAACTTCTTTCTCGTTTCGTTCCTGACCTCTTCCTTGTCAATGTTTGCATACTTATCGTAATCGGGATGGCCCGTGACTATAATTCTTGAAGAATCCATAGTTGGTCGTCTTTTCATAGCTAAGTCTCTAGTTGCATCGCTCATTACGCAGAGATAATCAGGGTTTATTCTCATTGAAGAATCATATAAGTCTGTGTAACTCCCCAAAACATCAGGGTAGTCTTCAACCCAAACTACTGGTACTCCATAGGACTCCTCGCTCCACGTTACTGTTAGAGCAGTTCCTGCGTCTGCTGAAAATTCAGAAACTGCCACAGCTGGTTTAGTCTCCATTATTCTTTTTAATGGAGATTCTGCTGGCTGTTTTGTAAATTGGCGGTTTTTGGTTTCCAAAATCCTCTTTGCCGCACTATCAATAAGTAAATCTGTTGGATAGCCTTCATTTCTTAAAAGCTCAACAACAGGCCATAAACAGTTCATACCACCTGGACCACGAAGTCCAAACAAAAGCAATGGTTTTGATTTATCGCCTTCAAATGTATAAAAATCGGTCCTTTCCAACTCTAAGTTTTGTAAAGGAAAGTGTTTTTCTGGCAACATACTACCGGGCATAAATTAATTATACGATTTTTGCAGTCTTGTAATACCATTCGCATCTAAACCTGTAAAGGCTATCACGGCTTAAATTTTTTGCCTTTTTTTTCTCCTGAGGTTATTGCGATCAGCTAATATTTTAGTAATTATTCCTTCAAGGATTATGAAGAACATAGACATAATAGAACTTCATATAAACAAATAGTCAGGTACCAAACGGTACCTGACTGCGTTACAATTCTTTTTTACTTATAGTAAAGCCAAGTACTGTACGGTACCTAGCAGAGCAAGGTACAGAATTGTACCTTGTAGCCCTCAAATTAATTATTTCGAACCAGATTTTAGACGAGTTTGTGGCTGTACTCAAGGAATGGAAGATAATCTTCGAGCAGTATAAATTACCTGTAGCTGCCTATGCAAGTTAACCTCTAAGGTTGACAGGTTGTTTTTGCAAGAGTAAAATCCGAGCCCTAATATGGTTCAAGAACAGATCCGGCCTTACAGGCAAGAAGTGCTTAGTGATGCTGAGAGAGTAAATCAGTATTTCGCTCAGCTTCTAAGAGATAACCGCGTTAATTATAATAGCTATTATGCTAGTAACGAGCATCGCTCAAGTTGGATGCAATGGCACCGGTTAAGCAAGAGCTGGTTTCATCATGCTTTAACAATCAGTGCCCAAACACGCCAACGCAGGAAAACTCAGTATAAATTTACAGATAATGAACTTAGTATTTACGACCCCCACCCATTAAAAGTAGCTTTTCTTATAGACCCGAGTAAAGACATATCAGAATTAAAGGACAAAAGTCCCAAAGCTTTAATAAGATTAGCAAGAAAAGCCCCCTCAGCCGTGCTTGCTGAGCGATTAAGAGAACATTAACCTATGTAAATTAACTCTCTGTACACCCAAATTTTCACTATCCGAAACCTAATATAACTTCGAATAAATCCGCAGCAAATTTTTAGAAAGTGACTGTCTCCATGAGTCTCGCGTTTCTGTTAAAATGAACAAATCTTATGGCCTGGATAGTAAATTTCTTTCAAACCGCAAGGGGTGATTATCCTGTCCAAGACTTTATTGAAGAGCAGGATGAAGCAACGAAAATTAAAATTGGTCATTCTGTGAGGTTGCTAATTGATTACGGCCCTTTTTTAAAACCTCCTGACATTAAGAAACTTAGAGACAAACTGTATGAGTTAAGAATACCTGGTAGAACTGCCGTCAGAATCTTTTACA
>MFBN01000014.1:11595-41850 GCA_001776425.1 Candidatus Curtissbacteria bacterium RIFCSPLOWO2_01_FULL_37_9 | reverse complement strand
TATGCCTTCTTTGACAACTTGAGCCACTTGCGGCTGTACCTCGGCATTTCCCAGTTTGCCTTTTGTCTGCCCTTCAAACTGCAGAGTTTCGGAATTCATTTTAATGGCAATAACTGCAGTTAAACCCTCGCGCATATCTTCACCTGTCAGGTTGTCCTCTTTTTCCTTAAGGTAGCCATTTTTGCGCGCGTAATCGTTTATTGCCCGTGTTAAGGCCATTCTAAAGCCCGTTAAATGAGTTCCGCCTTCCTGTGTATTGATAACATTGGCAAATGATTCTAGGGTTTCCGTATAACCTTCATTGTATTGGAATGCAGCCTCAACCAGAATGCCGTTAGAGTCCCGTTTTACATAAAAAGGTTTTTCGTTGACTACAGTTTTGTCTTTATTCAGGTGTCGAACCAAAGATTCGATCCCTCCGTCAAAATAATAATGAACCTGCAGGTTTTCTCTTAAGTCGTAAAGATGGAAAAACAAGCCTGCAACAAGATATGCTCTCTCCTTGATTCTTTTGGCAATGGTTTTAAATTCAGGCTTAATTACAGAAAATATTGATTTGTCTGGTATAAAAACAGTTGTTGTGCCTGTTTTTGGTTTAATTATAAAATTTGGAATAAGAGTGGTTGTTTGTATTTGGACTTTAGTTTGCGGTTTGCCGCGTTTATATTCCTGTGCATAAATTTTATTATCGCGTCTGATTTCTACCCTCATCCATTCAGATAAGGCGTTTACAGCCGATGCCCCAACACCATGCAGTCCTCCGGAAACTTTGTAAGCACCTTGACCGAATTTTCCCCCGGCATGGAGCATGGTCATGCTAACTTCAAGCGAGGATTTTTTTACTTTTGGGTGAGGTTCGACAGGTATTCCCCGACCATCGTCAATCACGGTTATTTTATTGTCGTTTCCCAGAACTATATGGACATTTTTAGCAAAACCAGCCAGCGCTTCATCAACGGAATTGTCGATTATTTCCTTAATCAGTTCATGTAACCCATGAATATCGGTTGAGCCGATATACATACCCGGTCTTTTACGGACAGGTTCAAGGCCTTCCAAAACCTGGATATCTTTGGCTGTATACGAGTTATCTTTCATAAGGGTAAATTACATAGCACAAAGCCTGTAGAAAGTTTTCTGCCCAAATCCATTCCATCTATTCTATCAGATCATTAGTTTTAAGTACAAGCGATTTTGAGGCTGTATTTTAGTAATAAGAGTTTTGTTAAGAGTAATTAATTTTAAGTTTGAATATAAAATTGGACATTACCTGTTTGGGATTAACATTTGCCTCTACCATTTTTTTGATGTTGATACATTCTTCGATCAAACTTAATATACGGGAAATATGAGATGCATTTGTAAATTTTTTCTGGTCTGCAATTATTTTTTTATATAACCCAATAACTTGTTGGTCTAGCCAGTCTGAGGGATTATCGATTTTATTGATTTCTAAAAGCGCATTATCCAGACTATAATTTTCGTAATTTAAAAGATCGAATGGAATCTTGTCGTTGATATTAAACTTATTTATTATTTGAACTCTGGATCTTATTGTCGGAAGCAAGTTTTCTTTATTTGAAGCTTCCAGAATAATTATTGCATGTTTTGGCGGTTCTTCCAGAATTTTTAAAATTGCATTTTGGGCTTCTTGAGATAATTTTTGGGCTTGGTCAATAATTATAAATTTTACTGTATACTCTTGCGGTTTTTGAAAAATATTTTTTTTCAGGTCACGAATTTGATCTATAGAAATCTCTTGCCTTTTTTCGTTGACAGAAATTAACGTAACATCCGTTGATATTTTTTTTAAGTTGATTTTATAAATTGAAGCAATTTTTTGCGTTTCTAACCTGGTATTTATTGGATTTCCCAAGATAAGAAAACTTTGAATGTTAGACATATTCATTGGATTTTAAATTATCTTTTCTTAAGTTTTTAAATAAGTTATCTAACTTTAATTAATTCATTCTAACTTTATGTACTTAAGAATTTCAATTTACTATCCTGATTTGTTATGATCAGAATAGAGCGGGATTTCTATAATTCCAATCAGAATGGTGTTTGGGAAAGTTATCCCGGATAAATGTAATTTTAATAAAACCCATATTCAATAGATGACTATAACTGCCCAAATAATAAAGTCAAAAGCAGAAGACAGCGACAAAAAGGCATCTTCTCTGGAGGATATTTTAGCCTCACGCGGAGTATTGACTCCCCAGCAGCTTAATTTCATTAAAAACGAAGCCAAAAGAAGGCAGGAAAGTGCTGAGAAAATCTTATCCCAAATGAGCTGGGTTAATAACGAACAGCTGGCCCAGGCTAAAGCGGACATTATCGGCGTACCTTACGTTGCTCCGGACCAGCAGCCGATTTCACCGGAAGTATTAGCTTTTCTACCGGAAGAAGTTGCTAAAAGGTTTATTGTAATTCCAATTGCCAAAGAAGGCGAAACTTTATCTGTTGCAATGGTAGATCCTTTGGATTTACAGGTTCTTGAGTTTATCGAGAAAAAATCCGGTTTTAGTGTTAGACCGTATATTGCTACCGCAGATTCAATAACCAGAGCAATTGCCGAACAATATACCCGCGGTCTTTCTTTTGAGGTTGGCGAAGCCTTAAAAGAAGCAGCACCGTCCATAGCATCCGCTTTTATTCCCGAAAGCAGTGTTAGTGGGGTGATTGGTGAAGCTCCGGTTGCCAGAATAGTTTCAACTTTACTTGAATATGGTATTAAAGTACGCGCTTCGGATATTCATATTGAACCATTGGAAAACGAAACCAGAATTCGCTATAGAATCGACGGTATTTTGCACGAAAAGCTGATTTTACCCAGAAGAATTCATGATGCTATTGTTTCGCGAATTAAAATATTGGGAAATATGAAAATTGACGAAAAGCGTCTTCCCCAGGATGCCAGATTTAACTTTAAAGTCGGCCAGGAGGAAATAGATCTTAGACTTTCGACAATGCCTACCGCTTACGGGGAAAAAGTTGTTATGAGGCTTCTTAAAAAAACAGGAGGAGTGCCAACGCTTCCTGAATTAGGTTTAAGAGGCAATGCGCTTCATAATCTTGAACAAAATATTCTCAGACCGCATGGAATTATCTTAATTTGCGGTCCGACAGGCTCTGGAAAAACAACTTCGCTTTATTCCATTCTTTCCAAATTAAATTCAACTAAAGTTAATATTATGACTTTGGAAGACCCTGTGGAATATCAGGTTCCCGGTGTTAATCAAGTTCAAATTAATACACAGGCCGGTTTAACATTCGCCTCCGGATTGCGTTCATTTTTAAGGCAAGACCCTAATATTATAATGGTAGGAGAAATCCGCGATACCGAAACAACTGATTTGGCAATTCAGGCTTCCTTAACAGGGCATTTGGTATTTTCTACGATTCATACCAACAATGCTACCGGTGCCCTGCCAAGACTGTTGGACATGCATGCCGAACCTTACCTAATTGCATCAACTGTTACCTGTATTGTCGGCCAAAGAGTCGTCAGGAAAATATGCAATACCTGCAAAGTGCCCAAAGAGGTTTCCGAGATAGTTTTAAACCAGATAAAAGAAACACTTGGAAAATTATACAGTTTTGATCCCAAAAAACCCCCGCAGCTTTATAGCGGTAAAGGTTGTAAAGAATGTAATAATACCGGTTATTTGGGAAGGATCGGCATTTATGAAGTTTTGGTTGTTTCGGAAAAAATAACCAGAATGATACTGGCCAGAGAAACAAGTCAGGCTATCGGGGAACAAGCAAAAGAAGAAGGGATGATTACCATGAAGCAGGACGGTTTTTTAAAAGTAATTGAGGGTATTTCCTCTATTGAGGAAGTCTTGAGGGTGGCTGAAGATTAGAGTTTTTTAAATTAAACTAAAGATTAAGTAATGTCTATACAGGATTTTTTAGAAATAGTTGTTAAAAAAGAAGCATCGGATCTGCATTTAATTGTTGGTTCACCGGCTGTGATCAGAATAGACGGTCAATTAATGCCTATTTCTTCCGGACCCTTAACTCCGGAGGATGCCGAAAGTTTGGTTTTCGAACTTTTATCTACGGAACAGAAAGAAACTTTAATGGTGAATAAGGAAATTGATTTTTCCTTTGCCTTGGGAGATGTTGCCAGATTCAGGGTTAATGCTTATTTTCAGAAAGGCTATCTTTCTGCGGCTTTGCGGCTGATTCCCGCTTTTATTAAAACTATAGAAGATTTAAACTTACCCAGAATTTGCCATGACTTTGTTAAAATGCGCCAGGGTTTTATCTTGGTTACCGGGCCAACCGGTCACGGAAAATCAACTACAATTGCTTCAATAATTAATCAGATTAATCAAACAAAGCCGGTTCATATTTTAACGATAGAAGATCCTATAGAATATGTTTATCCCAAAGGTAAAGGACTGGTTTCGCAAAGAGAAATGCACCTTGATACCCATTCTTGGGAAGTGGCGTTAAGATCCGCGCTTCGTGAGGATCCGGATGTGGTCTTGGTTGGCGAAATGCGTGATTACGAAACAATTGCTTCTGCTATTACTATTGCCGAAACAGGGCACTTGGTTTTTGCAACCCTTCATACCAATTCTGCGGCCCAGTCAATTGACCGGATTATAGACGTTTTTCCGGAAAATCAGCAGGTTCAGGTTAGAATGCAGCTGGCATCCAGTATTGCCGGCATAATTTCTCAAAGACTTGTTCCGGCGATTGGCGGAGGGCGTGTACCTGCTGTTGAGATATTACTGCAAAGCGGTGCTGTACAGACTGCGATTCGTGAAGGTAAAACTCATATGATTGACAATATTATTCAAACTTCCGGTTCTGCAGGCATGATTTTAATGGATGCCTCTTTAGCCTTTTTAGTTAGATCCGGAAGTATATCTTTGGATGTTGCCCGCAGTTATAGCCTAAGACCGGAGGAACTGGACCGATTGGTTGCCGGACAAAGCGATTTTGAAAAATAGTATTTAGCATACATTAATGGCCCTTTACCGTTTTACTGCCAAGGATCAAAACGCCAGAAAATTCAGCGGAGAAGTTGAAGTTTTTGATGAAAAGACTTTGGTTGAATCTTTAAGAAAAGAAGGTTTAATCCCAATAGAAATCAAAAAGCGGGAAAAGATTGGTTTGCCTCTAATCAATGCCCTGCCTAAGATTGGTGGAGTAACCGTTAATGAGATTGTTAACTTTACAAGGGAACTTTCCACCATGATCTCTGCCGGTCTTCCCTTAACAGATGCCTTGGTAATTTTGGAAAAACAGGCCAAAAACCAGAAATTTGCTAATATCTTAGCAGAGGTTGTTGCCGATGTCGAAGGTGGAATGGCCCTGTCTCAGGCTCTTCATAAGCATCCTCGAGCGTTTGATATTATCTATATAAAACTAATCGAAGCCGGAGAGACCGGAGGAGTTTTGGATAAAGTGTTAATAAAGCTGGCAGATACTCTGGAAAAGGAAAAAGAATTTAAATCAAAAACAAAAGGCGCTTTTATTTACCCGATTATCGTGGTCGTGGTTATGATTATTGTGATTACGGTAATGATGATATTTGTGATCCCGAAATTAACCAGTCTTTATACGGAAATCGGAGCCAATTTGCCCTTACCGACTAAAATTTTAATATTTTTGTCTAATTTTATGCGTAATTTCTGGTGGCTTTTGATTCTTTTGGGGTTTGGTGCAAGTTATGCCTTACGGGTATTTTCCAAAACAGAGAAAGGAGCAGAAATTATCTCAAGGCTTGTTTTAATTTTGCCGATTTGGGGGAAAATCAGGAAAACCTTAATTTTGGCCCAGTTTACCAGAACTTTAGGACTTTTAATTGCAACCGGAATTCCGATTATTTCCGCCCTGAAGGTTGTTGCCGATCTTTTGGCAACGCCTACTTATAGAGAAGGAATACTTTTTGCAATCGGCCGGGTTGAAAGAGGTACTCCTTTATATCAGCCTCTAGCAGCTAATCCTGATTTTCCGCCGATTGTTGCCCAAATGATCAGGGTTGGTGAGGAAACCGGTAAAATGGATGAAGTGCTGCAGCGGCTTTCGATTTATTTTGAAGGTGAAAGTGAAACTGCGATTCGTAACCTGACAACCGCTCTTGAGCCCTTGATTCTGGTATTTTTGGGGCTGGGTGTAGGAATTTTAGTGCTTTCGATTATTTTGCCGATTTACAATCTGACATCGTCATTTTAGTTGTTTAATGCTTGACAAATAAATATATATTCCTTAATACTGGTTTTAGATAGCATTGATATTAAATTAGTAAATATCGGAAGGAGGTGAGTAATTTTTAGTGATTAATTCTGCCCAAAAGAAATTTTTCAAAGGTTTTACTCTAATTGAGCTTTTAATCGTTATTGCAATTTTGGGAATTTTAGCAGCCGCAGTTTTGATTGCCGTAAACCCAGCAAAAAGACAAAGACAGGCACGAGATGCTGCCCGCAAGAGTGATATAGGACAGATAGCAACGGCTCTGCAGGCATATTACACAACACCAGGGCAAGGTGATTATCTTGGTACTAGCGGTACGCCTGGAGGCTTGGCAGCTTTGACAGTAACTCAAGATCTGAAGCAAATTCCAACTGATCCGACAGGTGGCGAATATTCATATTCGGTTGAGAGTGATTCAAGTGAGGCTTCAATCTACGATGTATTAGAAGATCCTACTACGGATAGTACAGGTACTTATCTATGGTGTTGGCAATCAGCAATTGGAAAAGCCCAAGAAATTACATCAGGTAGTTGCACGCCGTAAGCTAAGATTAGCGGATTCGGGGAAATTTTAAGTACGATTGAGGTTTGGTAGTACTCATTTTTGGTGAAACGAATTGTTTTTGGCAAAACCCTTTTTTAAAACTTATTCTAAAGTAAGTGAGGAAATCTGTCTATTCAGTTGAAAAGTACGGATTGTTTGCTATTGTTCTTATTTCTTTTATAGTTTTTATCCTTTATTTTCGAGGTGTAGCAAGTGACGTTTATGGTGGAGATTCCGGCGACATTATCCTCTCTTATTTTTTTGCAGGTGTTCCTCATCCGCCAGGTTATCCTCTAAATACCCTTCTTGGTGCAATCTTAACAAGATTAATACCAATCGGCCCTTTTGCATTTAAGGCAAACTTAGTTTCGGCTGTTTATATGGCATTTGGCGTTGGGCTTTTGGGCTTTTTTCTATTTAGACTTTTGAAGAATTTCATCTTATCGGTTGCCGGTTCTTTGGTTTTGGCTTTTGTACCTTTGTATTGGTTTTATGCTCACGTTGCCGAGGTTTTTCAACTTATGATAATTTTACTTCTTATCTCCTTGTTTTTTTTGTTTGACTATTTTTGGATTTCTACAAGTTTTTATAGGAAAAAGAGCTTATATTTGTGTGTGTTTTTCTTTGGTCTTGCGGTTTTTCACCATCATACTTCTCTACTTTTGGTACCGGCTTATTTATATGCATTTATTCGGTTGAAGATCTTTAGACTTGAAAAATTAAAAAATTTGTTGAAGTTGTTTGGATTATTTCTTTTGGGTATAGTTCCTTATCTTTACGTTTTTATAGCCGCTTCACGCAAAACTCCCATTAATTGGGATGACCCTTCAAATTTTTCGGGATTTTGGCAGCTGATTACAAGGGCTGATTATGGGGTTTTTACTGCTTCTTCTGATCTTGTTGGTTTTTCTGCTCCTGCCCGACTAGTTCAAGTTCTTTGGTACTTTAAAGTGGTTCTTTTTGACTTTACTGTTTTTGGGGTTATTTTGATTATGTTGGGAATTTTTTGGCTTTTTTTAAAAAAAAGAGAATGGTTCTGGTTTTTTTTACTTAGCGCTTTTTTTAGCGGCCCGTTTTTTTTGGCGTACGCGTCTTTCCCTCCTTTGACCTCACTTCTTTTGGGTATTTCTGAAAGATTTTTGCTAATAAACTACTTGTTCCTCGCGATATTCGTTTTTTTTGGCATGGCTGGAATCCGTGACTTTATTTTTAATTTAATGAAAAAATTGCATCTTGGTAATATAAGTTTTTTGAAGTTGCTTTTTTCCTCTGTATTTTTGATTTTCCCTTTCTTTTTATTCATTACAAACTGGCCAAAAACAGACCTTTCGGATTATAAGGTTGGTGGAATTTTAGGTAAGGATATTCTTACTGCTGCCGATCCCCCTGGAATAATTTTTTTACAAGGAGATACAATTACTTTTAACACTCAATATGTATATTACATTGATGGGATAAACAATAAATCCCCAATTATCTTGACCGGAAGGTTGAAGCACGAAAGTTACAGAAAACAACTTGAGAGGTTTTATTCCGAAATTTTTTTTCCAGAGAACTTTTTAACAAAAGGCAGGACAGAATATGTTGATACGGTTTTCAAATTAATCGATATAAACTATGACAGATTTCCAATATATTCTTATTCGGCAATTTCAGTTCCTGCTGATTATGTATGGATTCAGCAAGGAATGCTCAAAAGGCTTTACAGGCGTGATGATTTACCAGGCGATTCTGAAACCTCCAGGAGAGTTTTGCAGAGTTTGGACAAGCTTAATTTTAGACTTGATGTTGTCAAAAACAGATACCTTAATTTTTTCGAGGATGACATTAAAGCGACTTATTCTGGTGTTTTTGCCGACAACGCTTTTGCGCTTTTAAAGCACGGTAATGTTGATAAATCCAAGGAATATTTTGAAAATAGTTTAGAGATTTTACCCGAAAATCGTGTTTCTATGTTTGGACTGGCGATTTATTACTTAGAGAAGAAAGACTGTGAGAAATCGAGGGATTTATTTTTAGCAATTGTTAAGGCAGATGAATCTTATTGGCAGGCGTGGGAAGGCTTGGGTCAAGTTTATAGCGTTTGTTTTGACGACAGCGATAAAGCAAAAGAATATTTTGAAAGATCACAGATGAGTCGGAAGAAAGGTATTGATAAACCTGTTGAGGAACTTTAACTTTCTTCTTGCTAGCCAGACGAGGGCAAAGATATAAGACACGGAGCTAGTTATCAGGCCAATTATAAAGCTTTTCGGTTTATATTCGAATGCTACACGGTGTTCTCCTTGTGGTACGATTATTGCTTGAGAATTAATGTTTGCGGGATAAATAGTGGTTTTTTTGCTGTCAATTATTGCTTCCCATCCTGGATATGGTGAGTTTGAAACTACGAATATAGCCGGCTTGTCTGTGGTAATTTTAAAAGATTGATAACCATTTTCTATTCTAATTGTTGATATCAAGCCCATTCCATTTTCCAGTTCGAGGTTTTCTACTTTCTCTATAAGAACGGTTTTGACGGGGTCAATTTCTCCGAGTAGACTTGTATATTGACCAGTGGTTCTTACCGATTTGTAATCGTAATACAGACTAGCACGACTGTTGGGGTTTTCTAGTTCGTATAAATAGAATATGAAGTTGTCTTTGTTAACACTTTTGATTTGCGAGAATCCTTCTGATGCGATTTTGTAAGGAGAAATTAAATATCTGACATTTGATTGTTTTAGAATATTTTTGGCTTTTTGGGCTATATTTATTTTTTCGTCTTTTATTGTTATTGAATTTTTAAGTATCAAGTTTTGTAGATCGTATCTTCTTGTTGGCAGGGTTTCAAAGTGAGAAAATTGGCTGATATCGTAAAGTAAATTCAAATTTTGATCAAGAGAATTTCTGAAGAAGTAATAGTTTTCGTCTTGATTTCGCCAGCCTTTGGTTGTAAATACACTATTCCATTGTTTTGAGTCAATAGAAAATAAACGCCAGTTTTCCCCTCTTTCTATCGAGTTTGCCAGCTCTGGAGGCATTAACCAATTTTTAGTTTTGCCTATTGGGTTGTAATTCCACCAATAGAAGTAAAGGTTTACTGTCATGAATAGGACAAGTATGATTTTAAGGATTGGGGTTTTTCGTTTTGGTATCTTATCCACGAAGAATTTAATTCCATAGGCAGCTGTTATTAGTGTTAAAAACTGAACAAGCAGAATAAATCTGGCAGGGACTCTAAAGTAATTTAACGGTGGGAAAGAATAGGCTATGTGGAGGGGTGAATATTTGCCAAGAGATAACAAAATAGCGATTATTGTTGCTGCAAAAACAGCCAAAAGTATGTGATTTTTACGTTTAAAAAACAAAAAGTATAGACCGATAAAATAGAAGACAAATGGTATTAAACCGATGTAACTTGTGTTTTCCCAATAAACGCCGTACTTCGACCATTGGGTGGAGTTATAGGAACCATCTGAGGTTTTGCCCAAGATAAAGGGATTTAAGAAAGTGAAATAGTTTTTTGGAGACAGCGGAAAAGCTTCAAGTAGGCTTTTGGTGTCAACGCCAGAGTTTCTGGTTGATAATCTGGTGAGTTCGTATGAAGGAAGAATTTGGATTGCAGAAAGTGTTATGGAGAACAAAACTATAGCTATGTATGAAGTGACGGCTTTTTGAAGACTTTGTTTTTCTCTTAGATATGTTAAGAAGATTGTAAAGACGAAAAAAATAATCGTAATATATGCAAAGATCTGAACAAAACCTGCGAGAATTACCTGAGAGAAGATAATCGAGCAAATTATGGCATTTGTCGCGTTTTTCTTTTCAAGAAAATTTAAAAGCCATAAGATTAGAAGTGGCAGAAGTGATGCTGATTGGATGAAGTTATAATGTTGGACGTGAAGGATCATCGAGGCGGAGAAGGCAAAAGATATGCCGGAGATTGTGGCAGCTAGAATGCCGAGTTTTAGTTTTTTTATGAGGTAATACATTGAAAAAGATGATGTCAAAAAGGTAAAGGCATACATTGTAGGTATGGCAAAATTAAATGGTAATAGACCAAAGATTATTAGATTAGGAAAGTAAAAAAAACCCATTATTCCCTCAGCAAAAATTGGATAACCCTGACCAATACTATCTTCCCAGAGAGGAACATTCAGGCTTTTAAGGCTCTTTTGCAGGATTAGTTTTTCGGTAAGATTTGAATGAAGAGCATCGCTTCGGCCAAAATCTGGGGTTACAAATATTGACGGAGGAATAAAAAGTCTGGCGAAGAAGGCGAAGATTACAATGAGTATTACAAGGAACGGCCAATAATAAGTAAGTATTTTTTTGACCATTTAAAAACTAGTCTAACAGAGTAAAAACGATTAAACAAAAATGGTATATTAGAAATAATGCCCCTCCGCAAAAATATTCAATTTTCAATTTGAAATTTAAAATGAAATCTAAGTGTTTAAAAATTATATTTTGATAAGAAAATATTTTTAGAAAATTTATTGACAAATTCAATGAAAATTAAAAATTTAAAATTAAAGATTACCCTCAGGGGGTTTACTCTTATCGAACTTCTGATCGTGATGGGGATTTTGGCAATTTTGGCGGTAGTAATTATGATGGCAATTAATCCGGCAAAGCGTCAGAAACAGGCAAGGGATGCTACAAGAAAAAGCGATATAGGGCAAATTGCTAATGCTCTTAATTCCTACTTTTCGGCAAATAGTCTATTCCCTGTCCCCAGCGGCCCCGCTTCTATCAGCGGATTGACTTCCCTAAGAGCGTCCGGCGATTTGAAAATTATTCCTTTTGATCCTGTAGGAAACGAATATCAGTATTTAATAAGCTCAACAGGAAACAATTCCGAGGTTGCCCTTTATGCCGCTTTAGAAGATGCGACTTCCGGAGTTGGCGATTGGGTGTGGTGCTGGCGTTCTGCAAGTGTAAGCGTTGGAGAAATTACCGAAGGCGGTTGTACCCCATAGGGATTAGGGTCTAGGGTTTAGGGTCTAGCATCTAGTAACTAGCGGTTGATAGACTTTTATTGTGATTCTTTATCTATTGTTGTCATTTATTTTGGGAACGGCGGTGGGCAGTTTTTTAAATGTTGTCATAGACCGCACAACCAGGCGAGAGTCAATTTTGGGCAGGTCGTACTGTGATCACTGCCGGGCAACTCTTTCAACTTTCGACTTGATACCCATTGTCAGTTTCGCAGTGTTGGGAGCAAAATGCCGCTATTGTAAAAAACCAATATCATGGCAATACCCTCTTGTGGAAACCGTAACCGCAATTTTATTTTTGCTAACTTTTCTAATTCTGGTTTCGGAAAATAATTTAAGTTTGGCGACTTTGGCTTATTACCTTTTTTTGATTTCTGTCGTGATAGTTGTAGCAGTAGTTGATATTAAATTTTCGCTTATTCCTACAACATTTGTCTTTATAGCCTCATTTATCAGTTTGTTTTATAATTTTTTTTCATTCTCCCCTAGTTTATTTGCGCAACACACAGCAGCCGCATTTTTATCCGCTTTATTTTTTTTGATTATTGTAGTTGCAACCCGCGGCCGTGGAATGGGTGAGGGCGATATTATTTTGGGTTTTTTAATTGGTATGGTATTAGGTATTAAAGCAACCTTATTGTCTTTATTTTTGGCTTTTTTGCTCGGAGCTCTTGTTTCTTTAGTCCTTATTTTGTTTGGCTATAAAAAATTCGGTCAGACAATTCCTTTTGCCCCTTTTTTAATAAGCGGGCTTTTAATCAGTCTTTATTGGGCAAAGCCGATTTTGGACTGGTATTTAATGTTATATTAATAAGTAATGCCCCGCGTTTTGCGAACTGTTAGCTATAAACATTTAACATTCAACAAATTAAAAGAATTTGTCAAATGTAACTTGCTACATGTCACTTGTCAATGTGAATTCACCCTAAGAAGAAAGCTTATTAATGTTCGTCTTCCAGGCTTCACATTAATTGAGCTTTTAATTGTTATTTCTATATTTGGCCTAACTACTTCCCTGATTACCGCATCATATGTCAGTTTTGAGCGCAATCAGCGGCTTAAAAACGCTGCCCAGACTATAACGAGTGAAATCAGGCTTGCCCAAAATAGAGCCCTTTCCGGAGACAAAATTGACGGTAAATGTCAGACATCTATATCAGCGTCATCTTTAATCGGTTGGTATGTTTCTTTTGTAAAAGACAGTGATACTTATACTATAGCCGGGGATTGTATAGATGCTACTCAACCTCCTTGGACTGAAATAATCATAGGCGAAAAAATTGTAGCTTTACCTAAAGGCATAATTATTAGCGGTATTAACGTAGGTTTAGGAACTTCTGCATCAATTTTATTTCGACCATTAACTAATGTGCCTTCATTGCATGATGGACAATCCATACCTCCGAATTTTCTCGATGATGGTGGTTTAATCATCGATCCACGGTATACCGGTGCTTTAATTATCGAAATTAGCAGTCATGGCGGAAGTACGTATCAAGTGATCATGTCTTCAACAGGAGAAGTTTCGGAAAAGAAATTATAAATGAATGATGATTAAAATTACTAAATACAAACTGCGCGGCCAGTCAATGATCGAAGTGGTAATTGGTCTGGGAGTTGTGGTACTTTTGGCAATTTCTCTGGTTACGACAAGCCTGATAACTCAAAGAACATCCAGAAGCGCCCGCAACAATTCACAAGCCACTAAACTTGCACAGGAAACTTTAGAACAAATTAGAATTTATAGGGATCATAGAGGCTTTAACGCGCTCAGTGAGGGGAGTTGTTACATATTAAATGCAACTGACGCGGATCCTCTGAATTGGAGTTTAAATTCGGTTGCACCTCCATGCCCGGTTGGAGAAGCGATTACTTTAAATAGCACGCTTTTCAACCGCTATTTAATTATTGAACCGGATAACTCGAATGCAAATAAAAAAATAATAACCGTATCCATAACTTGGGAAGATTCAGCAGGCAAGCAAAATGTTACAGACCAGACTATTTTGACTAAGTGGGATTATATCTAATAGTATATTTAAAAAATAATGCATTTTATTAAAAATCAAATCCCAGAATTTGAATCTAAGAACTTGAAGGGTTTTACATTGGTTGAATTTCTGGTAGTTTTAGGGCTTTTATCCCTGACAATTGGTATTACCCTGCTTTTTTTAACATCTATTCTAAGGGGAAATAATAAAGCCAGCGTTACTAATGAGGTTAAGCAAAACGGGCAATTGGTAATTGATACTTTGGAACGGCAAATTAGAAATTCTACGGATGCAGATTCACCTGATGGAAATGACGCAAAATATATTGTACTAAACCGGTATGATAATGAACCTTTGCATATTGCTTGTTTTAGTGCTTCTGCAGAACTAAATGCCTATATAGCCATAAGAACAGATTCAGCCCCGGAATATACAAGTTTAACTAATCAGGATCCTATAACCGGAGTTGATGTAGATTGTTCAAAACTTGATGTGGTTAAGCCATCCAGTTCCGAAACACCCCCGTTTATTAATATCGAATTAATATTAAATCAGGGTAAAGACGCACCTTCCAGAGAAGATTTTCTGGCAAACGTTAAATTTAATACAACTATTTCTTTGCGGCAATACTAGACTTTTTTGGTTTAAATCAATTAAGGCAATTGACAACCGGATCCGAATATACCTAAACTGGAATTAAAGGATGAAAAAAAGGCGAGGACAGATTTTAATTATCGTTCTATTGATAGTAGTCGTAGCTTTGGCTGTCGGGCTTTCGGTGGCTTCTCGAAATATCACTAATTTACGTATTTCTACTCAAACAGAACAATCCCAAAGGGCATTTACAGCAGCTGAAGGCGGCGTGGAGGATATATTGTCAAGGTTAACTACAGTAGCTCCGGCAACGGGCAGTCAGACATTTCCGGTTACAGTTGGTGACATTACCGCAAATGTTACTGTTAAATCAAGCCAGATTTATGAATCAACGATTCAGCCCGGCGAAATCGGCCAAATTGATCTTTTGAATATGACTAGTCCTTTTACTTTACAAATTGATTGGTCGAAAAGCAGTGATCCACTAGAAAAAGCAAATATAGCGTCTGTCGAACTGACACTTGTAAATAATTCTGGTGGAGGTAATTATGGACAGTCAAGAATATTCTGGCAAGGTATTTTAGGTAGGGCTGATGAACTTGTACCAATTGGAAACCCTACTCCAAGTTGTAGTTCTCCTAGTACTAATTTTGACAAATGTGGAGAATGGATTATAACTACTCCTGATCCTGTTCTTTTAAGAATCAAGCCGTTATGGAATAAGGCAACTGTAAAAGTTTCTTGTATTAGTGCAGGTTGTGAATTGCCTGTTCAAACTTATGATATTAATTCCGAGGCAACTTCCGAAATAGGGGTTACTAGAAGGGTTCAAGTTAGAAAAACTGCCCTGCCTCAACTACCGGCTGTATTTGACTATGTTTTGTATTCAGAGGGAGATATTGTTAAATAATGAATAAACAGACTAAATTAATTTTAACTTTTGTGGGTGCAGCAGCAATAATTATTCCTGCTTTGCTTTTAATCTTTTTGGGTTCTAAAACGCAGGAAGATCCACAAGTTGATTCTGGTTCGCGCACGATTGATCAATCTGCTATCCAAAATACGGTTAGAAACAGAGTTCCAAAACAGGTTATTGTTACAACACCCACACCAATATCTTCTCCTGCTACTGACTCGGCTCAACCAATTACGGAACCAGATAATTTGGAAAACACAGGAGAAGATATTTCTCCTTCCCAATAATATTAATGTCTGCCCAATTCTTCGGCCTTGACATAGGAAGGTCATTTATAAAAGCAGTAAAAGTTAAAAAAAGTGGCAATAGAAAAATATTAGAAGCAGCTGCCAGCTTTCAAACTCCTTTAGGCGGTCCTATGAGCGAGGCTCCGGTTGATTTAATGAAAGTTTCCGAAAGCGTCAAGGCCTGTGTTGCCAAATCCAATATTACCCTCCAAAACTGCATTGTATCTTTAATCGAATCGCAGGTAGTTACAAGATTAATTCAGCTTCCCAATTTAACAGATAAAGAATTGTCTGCTGCTGTCAGCTGGGAAGCTGAACAATATATCCCATTACCTATAAAAGATGTGAATTTGCAGTATAAAATTATTTCAAGACCTGAATCCACTTCAGAAAAAATGGACGTTCTTTTGGTAGCAGCCCCCAAAAGAATGATTTCTAAATATATTAATATCGTTAAAAATGCCGGACTGAAGATAGTTGCCATGGAAACCGAATCAATGGCATTAGCCAGAGCCCTGACTAAAGTCGGTGAACCACCGACAATAATAGTTTCTATGGGTGCAATTTCTACGGATTTGGTGATTGCTGATAACGGAAATGTATTGTTTACAAGATCGGTAGCAACAGGCGGAGTGAATTTAACAAAAGCAATTATGACGGAATTTAATCTTCCCCAAAATCAGGCTGAACAATATAAACAAACATACGGTATTTTAGAGGATAAACTCTCCGGAAAAGTAGCCGATGTCCTAAAGCCGGTATTGGATGTTTTAATTGGAGAGATCCAAAAAGCAATTGAATTTTCTCATATGCATACCAAAGATCTGCCTGTCTCCAGACTAGTTATATGTGGTGGTGGCGCTTTTTTGCCGGGAATATCCCAGTTTTTAACCCAAAGGACCAATTTAGAAGTTTCACTTGGTGATGCCTGGGCAGATTTTGTTAAAGAAGGAGTAATCTTACAAATGGTTGGTAAGGGAGGTATATTCAGCGTGGCAACCGGTCTTGCTCTTAACAGCTAATATTTGCTACGCTAAAATTAAAGTATATGGCGGACATAAATTTATTACCGGTTGCGGCAAGAGATCAGGAGAATTTCTCAATTCTGGTAAAGCGGATTTCGATTGTATCGGTAGTTGTCTTGGTTATTACAGGTATTGTTACTTTTATAATTCTTGTTTTATTTAGCTCATTTTCCTCAAAAAGGTCTAAGTTGGTTGCTTCTGTTGAAGCCAGTTCAGGGCAGATTGAATCTTTAAAATCTACGGAGGAATTAATTGTTGTTGTTAAGGATAAAGCATCTTCAGCAGAAAAGTTGGTGTCTTCAAGAACAGATTTTGCTGATATTTTCGAAAATATTTCAAAGTTAATACCTCAGGGGGTTTATTTTACCGATGCTAAATTTACATCAGGTAAAGTTTCATTATCCGCCAGAGCCCAGTCCTCTGCAGATGTAGCCGGTCTTGTATCTTCCCTATTATCCTCCGAAGGAGCTAAATATTTTAACCAGGTTTCTATTGATTCATTAAGTTCTAATGAACTGGGGCTGTTTACATTTAATATTACGGCCCAGTTAGTTAATAAAAAATAAGTATGCAATTACCGGCCTTATCAGTATTGAAAATTCAAAACAGTTTAATTTTTGAAAAAGTTACCAATTTAGCCGTACCTGTGGGTTCATTGGCTGTTTCAATGTTAATTCTTTTATTAATAGTCTGGCCAAAATTTACAGAAGTTTTAAGATTAAAAACCGCCACTGCTGAATTGACTACCCGTGTTCAATCCATGGATAGTAAAGTAAATGTACTGCGAAATCTTGACCAGATTGAGCTTGAGGAGCAACTGGCATCCAGCGAACAAATGTTACCATCCGATAAAGGAGTTTTTACTTTTATAGAGCAAATTGAATCGGCAGCAGCCAATTCCGGAGTGCTTTTAAATCGTCTGGAAGTATCCCCGGGATCATTAAGCGGTACAGTAGAAAACAAACCTCAACCTGCTCCGACAGCCTCTTCACCTGAAAGTAAAGGTGCGGATTTAATTAATACTAAGGTTCAACTAAAAGCTTCAATCAGCGGTGATTATAATTCGTTTATGCAGTTTTTAAAAATATTGCGATCAATGCCCAGAATAGTTGCTGTTGAGGATCTAAGTATAGGGTCTTCCTTATCTACTTCCGGTTCCTCACAAATCAGGGTATCTTTACAAATCGAGGCATATTGGAAACCGATGATTACTCAGCTTTCAAATATTGAAGCACCGGTAACAGAATTAACAGAATCGGAAAAAAATTTATTAGCGAAAATTAAAACTGAAATAGCTAATATACCTTCCGGGCCGCCGGTGGCACCTGCACCATCAGTACCTCTTGGCAGACCAGATTTGTTTGCGCCCTTTTAAAGTTATTTATTACCTGTTTTTATAAGATCAGGGCGTATTTTTTCGGTTCTTTTTACAGATTGTATATTTTGCCAAGATTTAATTGCCTGATGATTACCCGAAAGCAGAATTTTGGGAACTTTTAAACCCCTAAAATTATCAGGCCGGGTATATTGCGGGTACTCAAGAAAAGCGGATGTATCTGAAAAAGATTCATTGCGTGATGATTCTTTATGAATAACACCGGGAATTAATCTGATAATTGAATCTATAATTACCATGGCAGCAATTTCTCCACCGGATAATATGAAATCACCAATAGAAATTGACTGATCAACAAATTTTTCAATTCTGGAATCTATCCCTTCGTAATGGCCGCATATAATTGTAATGTCTTTTTTCTTTGCAAGATCCGTAGCTAATTTTTGGTTGTATTTTTGCCCGGAAGCAGATAATAGGATCTTGTAAGTTTGCAATTTTATAGATTCTAATGCTTTAACCGTAACATCAACTTTAAGCAGCATACCACGGCCGCCTCCATAAGGTTTATCGTCAACGGTTTTGTGCTTGTCATTGGCAAAATTCCTTAAATTGATGAAATTCACCGAAACTATTTTTTTTTGAATTGCCCTATTAATTATTGATTTAGTAATTACTCCATTAAACATCTGAGGAAAAAGAGTAATGACGTTGATGTTTAAACTTCCTGAAGTTCGCATGAGGCGTACATATTTTCTTTTATTGCTCTTAATTTAAGCAGACTATTAATAGCTTTAATCATTTTGCCTGATTTTCCAATGACTTTTGCAATATCTCCCTTTGGTATTTGAAGAATATATTTAATTCTATTTTCTTCTCTCTCCTTTTCAATTTTTATTTTTTTAATGTCTTTAACTAAAGGTTCAACAAGTAAAAGTAACAATTTTTCCATTTTTAAATTTGCGTAATACCCAATCGCATTTATAAAATACAGGGTATTGTGATTTTATGTGGTTTTTTCAAATGCCGGATAATTTTATAAGTTTATTTACGCTTAATGTTGGCTTGGCACCTTTTGATATCCAATAATTTAACCTTTGGGGATTAACAGAAAAATCTTCCGGGGGTTTTTTATGAGGGTTCCAAAAACCTAAAGCTTCAATAAATTTTCCGTCTCTTTTTGTTTTTGTGTCCTGTGCAACAATCCTAAAGGATATTTGGTGTTTTTTACCGACTTTTGAAAGCCTAATTCTGACTGCCATGATAATTGATAAAATTAAATATATAAAATAAGGTTATTAATAATTATCCTTGATTTAATTTGGATGTAATTATCGCAGAATTTATGTTTTTAGTCCAGATAAGGCTTCTTTAGCCGCATTTTGGGCAGCCTCCTGTTTATTTTTGCCAATACCCTTACCCAATAGCTTTGTATCCAAATAAACCCCGATTCGAAACTCGCGGGCATGATCAGGTCCCCAGCTTGTAAGAAGTTTATAATTTGGTGATTTATGATATTTTCTCTGTAAGACTTCCTGAAGTTTTGATTTATTATCAAATACTGCGGTTTTGGTCAAAGTTTCCCATTTTTTTAAAATGAGTTTTTCAAGAACTTTTTGGGTTTTTAATAATCCCTGATCCAGATAAATTGCCCCGATTAATGCCTCAAAAGTATTGGCAAGAATAGACCGGCTATTGCGGCCGTTTGATTCTTCTTCACCTTTTGAAAGATAAAGATATGTGCCTAAATTAAGGCTTAGTGCTAATTTTGAAAGAGTTTCTGTTCTGACAAGTGAAGCTCTGAGCATGGTCAACTCGCCTTCGGTGCTTTTGGGAAGCCTTTTATATAAGTATATGGAAACCACCAATGAAAGAACCGAATCCCCTAAAAATTCCAACCTTTCGTTGGAATTCCCTTTATAATTTTTATGTTCATTAAGATATGATCTGTGGACAAAAGCATTATTTAAAAGATCAATATTTATGAATTTAATACCGATTGTTTGCTGTAATTTTGTCCAGTCAGTTTGAGATTTCGAGATTATCATAAAGATAGGAAACTATATCGGAAACTTTTTTAAATGACGGAAATTGTTCCTGGTCAATATTAATTTCATACTTCTTTTGAACAAATCCCATGAAATCTTCAAGATCCAAATCAGTAATGCTTAAATCCTCATCGAGTAGCGAGTCTTCCTGTATTTTTTCTACCGGGATACCAAACTGAGTACTGATAATTTGTTTAATTTCTTCCAAAATATCTGTCATTTATTTAGGTGTTTGTTTTATTAGTTGTTTTTACTAATGATCCGAGTACTCCGTTCACAAAAGCAGCAGAGGATTCCGATCCGAATTCTTTAGCGATTTCAACAGCCTCGTCTATTACTACTTTATAAGGGTTTTTAGGCTTTTTATATACAAGTTCCCATATTGCCAGTCTAAGCGTAGCAAGATCAATAGGCGGAATTTGATTTATTGGCCAGGCAGGTGCGTGTTTTACAATAAGTGTATCTATATCCTTTTGTTTTTTAATAATTCTCTTTGCTAAATTATTGTGTAAAATTACAGTATTATCCCGAAAACTTTTTTCAAAAAGGCTTTTAATCGTATTTATTCGAATTCTATGCCGGGGATCATTTTTCTTCTTCATGCGTTGATTTATTTTTTTGATTCCTTAATTTTTATTTGTTGTTTTACTCCTTTATAATAGCCGCATTTTGTGCATACCTGATGTGTAAATTTTAACTGCGAGCAATTTGAACATTTAACCAAATGAGGCATTTTATATTTTAATGCGGCTTGGCGAATTTTGGTTCTTGATTTTGCGTGTTTTTTTTTCGGTAACGGTGTCATGATAAGTTAATAGTAAATAGTAAATTGAAAATAACAAGACGTCAAGGGCGTAAGTTCCGGCAATTGATAATTGTCAATTGCAAAAAGTTTTGTGGGATTATAAACTCGACTAACTCGAGTTTGCAACTCTCGTTAGCCGGTTGTGTACCCAAAATACTTTTATGGTTGCAAATTGAAGTATTTTGGGTATAACAGAAATTGTCTGGCCGTCAACATGAAATCTAGTTCGGCTGTATATAATCCTGCTTTAAGCTTTTAAGCTTTTGGCTAAGATTTTTGAATTCTTTTAAACTTGGATCTTTATCAATTATTAATTGTGCTTCTTTCTGAGTTTGGGCAACAAGAACCTGATTAGAAATATCGGCGATTTTGAGGTTTACGTAGCCTGATTGTTTGAGTCCGAATATTTCACCGGGACCGCGGGTCTTGAGATCGAGTTCGGCAAGTTCAAAACCGATATAAATGTTTTCCATACTTTTAAGGCGTTTGAGGGAATTTACTGAATTGGAGTCTGTAAAAAGCAGACAATATGATTTATGTTTTCCCCTACCAACTCTACCTCTTAGTTGATGAAGCTGGGCAAGTCCGAAACGATCCGCAGATTCGATCATCATTACCGTAGCGTTTGGAATATCAATGCCCACTTCCACAACCGGTGTAGCAACCAAGATGTCGAACTTCTTCTTTTTAAAATCTGCCATTACTTGCTGTTTGTCTTTTGACTTCAACCTTCCATGAAGAAGGCCAAGCTTTATTTTTCCTGTGTTTGCCCTGTTTGAAAATATCTCTTTAAGTTTCTCAAACTCATCGACTGCGGCCTTGACCGTGGCCATGCTTTCGGAAGGTTCAACAAACGGAGTGATGATAAATGCCTGACGGTTCTCCCTTACCTGATCTTCGATAAACTTGTAGGCGGCGGATCTTTTAAAATTTGGGACGACGTGAGTCTGGATTTTTTGCCTACCGATGGGCATTTCGTCTAAGACCGAAAGATCAAGATCTCCATAAAGAGTTAATGCCAGCGTTCTGGGAATCGGAGTTGCGGTCATGGTTAAGATATGGGGACTTTTGCCCTGTTTGTCGGAACTGGCCAGTTTGCCTCTTTGGGCAACGCCGAAACGGTGCTGTTCATCAACTACTACCAGGCCGACTTCCCTTTTGGGTTTAAAGGAGATTAAAAGCGCGTGTGTGCCGCAGACAATGTCGCCGTCTTCCTTTTTTGCGGCAGTCCAAATACCAATCTTTATATTATGAGGCCGAAGCAGTTCTTCTAGGGTTTTTTGGTGTTGGTATGCAAGGATTTCGGTCGGTGCTGCCAAGAGTGTCAGCATGTTGTTTTGATGGGCAAAATAGGCTGCTGTTGCCGCAACAACTGTTTTTCCGGAGCCGACATCTCCTTCCAGGAGTCTATTTGCCGGGGTTTCGCGCTGCAGGTCTTTGAGAATTTCGGCGACTGCCCTTTGTTGAGCGGAGGTTAGCGCAAAAGGAAGATTTTTTAAAAATTCCTCAAATTTTGTTTTTTCAACGGTGAATTTATAGGCTCTTCTTTCCTTCTGCCACTTTTTTCTTCTTTGAGCTGCTGCAAGCTGGAGAGTAAAAAGCTCATCGAATGAAAGCCTTCTTCTTGCTGCGTTCACGTCCTCGATGCTTTTGGGAAAATGAATTTTTGTTAGAGCTTGGTTAAGATTAATCAGGTTTTGTCGTTTGCTTACTTCTTTTGGTAAAAAATCGGTAACCTCAGCAGTGTACCGAGGTAATATAGAAGCTATTTTTGATCTTAGCCATTTAGAGGTTAGACCTTCGGTTTCCGGATAAATGGGAACAAGTCTTCCGGTATGTAAAGTTTGCGGCAGTTGGGTTCTTTCTCTTAAAATTTCGTATGTTGGTGAAAGAAGTTTGGGCTTTTTGTACTCAATCTGTACTTTTCCTGAAACAGAAACATATGTACCGGGTTTTAAGGTTTTAATGATGTATGGCTGATTGAACCAGACTATATTAACAACCCCGGAAGAATCTGCCAATGTTGCCAGGGTTAAAAATTTACCTGATTTGGCTCTTATATTTTTGATTGTCCAAATATTACCCTTGAGTGTTACCTTTTGGCCGTTGATGAGATTAGAGGTTTGAGTATTGTAAGAAAAATCTTCATATCGAAAAGGGAAATGGTAAATTAAATCAGCCAGTGTTTTTATTTCAAGTCTCTTTAGCTTATAAACAGTATACTTGCCAATTCCACTAATTTGTTCTATAGGTAAATTCGGATTCATTTTACCTTAAGTTTAAATATCAAAGTATAAAGAATATAGTTTACGATTTTAGACTTAGTTTAATCCGTAAAGAAGATAAAGAGCAAACTGGCCAAATATGAAACTTAATCCGGCAATAACAATTATCACGATCCAGATTTTTTTAAGATACGAACGCTTAAAAAGCTTCATTATTAAGAGTTTATTTTAATATTCTAATTTTCGCAAATATTTTTTTACCGACCCTAATAACTTGATTATTTTCAAATTGTATTTGAGAGGTTTTAACGGTTTTACGGTCAATTTCAATTGCTCCTTCTTTTATTAATCTTTTTGCATCTGATCTGCTGGTGGCCAGATTATTGTCTACCAGAAAATCGACAAGTTCAATACCTGCGGATTTGACTTTAATAGTCGGGATTGAATCTGAAATACCGCCTTTTTGGAACAAACCCTCAAACTCTTTTTGGGCTCTCTGTGCAGCCTGTTTTGTGTTTAATTGCTTGACAACATCGAAAGCAAGTTTCTTTTTGAATTGCATCGGATTTGCGCCTTTTTTTATATCTGCTTCGATGTTTTTAATTTCTGCCATCGGTACATCTGTTAGGTATTCGAGGCTTTTGGTTATCACGTCGTCAGGGAGGTTCATAATGGCGCTGAACATATCCTCTGGCGGCAATGTCAGCGCAATAGCGTTTCCTTCTGTCTTGCCTATCTTATTTCCTTCGGTGTCGACTAAAAGTTGGGTTGTCATCACAAATTTGTTTTTGCGCTTCATCTTATGCATTAAATCTCTGCCTATCATCATGTTGAATAGCTGGTCGCGGCCGCCCACCTCAACATCAACATCCATGGCAACAGAATCGTAACCCTGCATAATGGGGTAACTAATTTCGTTAAATGAGATATCTTCATCTTTTTCGAGCCTTTTTTTAAACATTCCTCTTTTAATAATTTGCTGATAGGTGACCTGTGAGTATAAATTTAAAATTTCCAAAGCAGAAAGTTTTTCCAGCCACTGGCTGTTAAACTTAATTTTGACTGGATTTTTACCTGAAAAACCTAAAATTTTTCCGGCCTGTTCTTGGTATGTTTTTGCGTTTTCTTCAACGGTCTTTTTAGACAGAAGTGGTCTGGTTTTTTCCCTACCGGTCGGGTCGCCAATTCTTCCGGTAAAATCACCGATTAAAAAGATGACCTCGTGGCCAAGGTCCTGCCATTGTCTTAACTTTCGCATGCCGATCATATGGCCTATATGTAAAAGTGGTGATGATGGGTCAAACCCTTGGTAGACACGCAGCTTCTTGCCGCTTCTTAAGACCTTTTCGAGCTCTTGCTTGGAAGGAATGATTTGGTCAACTCCCCTACTTAACAATTCTTCAATTTTATCCATATCTGAATCTTAGCTTTTTTTAAGCTTTCTAGCAACGGCTTGTCCTACATATAACTTACCCACATCCGAATCCGCCCAGAAACATGTCTGAATATACCAAGCGACTCCACCCTTGGGGTGAATTAGGTTTACACCTGCGGATTATTTAGGTAAATCAAGTGTTTGATGCTTGATTCTTTCGAGTTCCTTTCCGTAATTTTCTTGATCAAGGACGAATTGTTTATACTCTTGTGATGATTTAAATTGTTTGACGATTATGTCTTTTGAGCAAACTGAAGTTTTGTTTATACCAATGTACTCCAAATAAGAGGAAAGTGGGTATAATTCTAAATTATCTGTTAAATAACTGACAAGCGGATTGAGATGAATGTATCTTGACAGGTGAACAAGTTGTTCATTAGTTTCAACGAGAACCGATTTAAATTCCCCTTGCAGTATGGGTCCTGCCCTTTCATTTTTGGTGTTAAAGTATTTGGTGTAGCTGTTGCTGATTTTGCTGACAAACTCCGTGATTCCGCCGTCAACTTTTTGCTGTAGCAAAAAATGGAAATGGTTAGGCATTAGACAGTAGCAGATTAATTCAACAATTTTATTGTTTGTATCCAACTTATTATTATCAGGGCTAAAAATTGAGAATTTTGGCTTGGGTCCCTTAATTTGATAATAAAAAAATGTTTTGGTAAATCTTTTGTGGTCCCATTTGGTGTTGAATATTGGCATATGAGCCACGCCTCTATTGAAGATATGGTAAAAATGGTTATTGACGAAAGGAATAGTCCTTGATGGCACTGTTTTTAGGATTTGAGGCTAATAAATCATATAAATCCGCAGGTGTCAAGTTGAGTCACCCTTGGGGTGGATTCCGTTTGGGGTGGATTACGTTGGCACAGGGAAGCAAACCTGCGGGTCTTCAAACCAATATACAGTGCCAATGCGGTTCTCGCCCTTCGATAAACTCAGGACTGCGGGCCTAGTGGCTCCTCTGATATGTCTTCCTCTGCTTTCGCAGAGCGACATATATCAGATTGTTCTAAGAACAAGGCTGATATATAATTAGCTCTGTCAAGCAAATTATGAAATTTTCATCTTATAGACCGGGTGCACGTAAATTTTCTTCAAGAATTGCCAAATTATCTGCACGATCGTATTCCCATCATCCTTTTGGGGATAGTTCGGGTTTTAATAAGAGAAGATTTTGGATACGGTTTTTCGGTCTTATATCAACGGTTATTTTTGTTTCACTAATCGTTTTAATTTTATTTACCTTTTTTTCCCTGATAATATTTGCCAAGGATTTACCGTCACCTCATAAATTAACTACCAAAGACTCCTCTCTTTCAACTAAAATATACGATCGCAACGATAAATTACTTTATGACATTTACGGCGACAAAAACCGGGCACTTGTTAACTGGAACCAGTTGCCCGGATACGTTAAAAATGCAACGATTTCTATTGAAGATAAGAATTTTTACAAACATAAAGGGTTTTCTATTTTTGGTATAGGTAGGGCATTTCTGAATATATTAGTTTTCCAAAAACTTCAGGGCGGGTCGACCATAACCCAGCAGGTTGTTAAAAATACACTTCTTTCCCCTGAAAGAACTCTAACCCGTAAAATTAAAGAATTTATTCTGGCTATTCAGGTAGAGCGAAAATATACCAAAGACGAGATATTACAAATCTACTTAAACGAAGTTCCTTACGGTGGTACAGCCTGGGGTATAGAAGCGGCAGCTCAAACATATTTTGCCAAAGACGCCAAAGATCTTAGCATGCCGGAGGCTACGATTCTGGCGGGATTACCGCAAAGGCCTTCTTTTTATTCTCCTTACGGATCCAATCCGAAAGCTTATATAACGCGCGCGGAAGATGTAGCCCGCAGAATGCGTGAAGACGGGTACATATCACATGAAGAAGAGGAAAAGCTAAATGAAGAAATAAAAAATGTTCAGTTTACGCCTAATGATCAAGGTATCAGAGCTCCCCATTTTGTTTTTTATGTTCGGGATATTTTGGCACAGAGGTACGGTGAAAAATATGTTGAACAAGGTGGATTAAAAGTCACAACATCACTGGATCTGGATTTACAGGATAAGGTTCAAAAAATCGTAACTGAGGAAATAGCCAAACTTGGAGAACATAAAGTCGGTAACGGAGCAGCTGTTGTTATGGATCCAAAAACCGGTCAAATTTTGGCAATGGTTGGCTCTAAAGATTATTTTGATAAAAATTACGACGGACAGGTTAATGTTACGCTTTCTCTCAGACAACCGGGTTCTGCACTCAAGCCATTTACTTATGCTACGGCTTTTAAAGCTGGTTACACGCCTGCTTATGTATTAATGGATGTTGCAACGGAGTTTCCAGGTGGAAGCGGCCAGTCGTCCTATAAACCAGTCAATTACGACGGTAAATACCGGGGCCCTATGCAGATAAGATTTGCATTGGGAAATTCGGAAAATATACCTGCTGTTAAGATGCTTGCTTTGGTTGGTGTCAAGAATATGCTAAGAACAGCTTTTGAATCCGGATTAAAATCCCTTGAACCTTCTGATGAGAATTTAAAAAGATTTGGGCTGGCTATAACTTTAGGTGGCGGTGAAGTCAAATTATTAGATTTAACAAATGGATATGCAACCTTAGCAAATGAAGGAATAAATCATGAACCCGTGCCTATTATTAAAGTTTCTGACCGTAACGGGAAAACATTGGAAGGAGCTGAAGATCCCAAAGGTAAACAGGTAATAGGAAAAGACATTTCTTTTTTAATCTCGCATATTTTATCTGATAATAATGCACGCAGTATGGTTTTTGGTACTAATTCCCTGCTAAACGTTGCCGGTAGAACAGTTGCTGCCAAAACCGGTACAACAGATGATAAAAGGGATAATTGGGCTTTTGGCTATACTCCTTCAGTCTCAGTTGGGGTTTGGGTGGGTAACAACGATAACTCACCAATGAATCCGCAAATTGCCTCGGGTGTTACCGGTGCTACTCCGATTTGGAATAAAATTATGTCAGTAGCCTTAAAAGATCAACCTCCTGAAAGTTTTTCTAAACCAGATAACGTGAATGCAGTGGAAATAGACGCTTTAGGCGGAGGATTGCCCTGCCGTGATTTTCCCAAACGAAGTGAATATTTTATTAAAGGAACCGAACCGACAAGGGATTGTCTGGTTCAAAAAACTCTGGATGGAAAAGAGTATTTTGTCTTTGTAGAATTTGATCCTGTTTCAACAGACGGCCGTAACCGTTGGCAGGAAGGTATTGATGCCTGGTCTCAAACTCAGGGCGATTCTAAATACCGTCCACCTGGTGAGTTAAAAACCGAACCAACGCAAGATCCGGACGAAATAAAAGTCGATATTAAAAAGCCTAATGATCATGACCAGGTCGATTTAAAGCTTGAGGTAGAAGCGGAGGTACAAACAGGGAAAAAAGTTACCAAAGTTGAGTTTTTCATTGATGGTAGTATCAAAGATTACAAATCGGATAATGGTCCCTATAATTTTAGCTTTACTTTTGCGGATAAAGGCAAACACAAGATTAAGGTTAAAGCAACAAATGAAGCCGGAAAATCTGCTGAACGCGAAATCGAAGTTTCTGTAGGCGAACCGTGGAAGGATTAAGTGAATTTAAGTTATAAAATCGAATATTATCCTCTAATTTGGGCGTGGAAGGTTTTGGTAAGTTGCGCTGATATTTTTTCGAGCACTAGAGTTACCTCTTTCTGGGTTGGGGTCCGGTCAAATCTCTGATATGTTAATCTGAGAGTCACTGATTTTTTATCTTTGCCGATCTTTTCATTTACAAAAACGTCGATAATTTCTATTTTCTTGACCAATGGCATCGCGGCTTTTTTAATATTTGCAACGATTTTACCAATCGGGATGGTATCAGCAAAAATTGCGGAAATGTCTTCGATTACAGGCGGATATTTAGAAACTGCCTTATAATTTCTAATTTTTGAAGGCAAACTATAAAGAGTTGAAAGGTTAATTTCAGCTACACATGTTTTGGTCTTAATAGCAAAAAAATCAGCAATATTAGAATGTAGAATTCCGGCTTGGCCAACTGTTTTTTCATTTACTTTTATAACTGCCGCTTGATTATTATCAATTAATTTATTTGGCGCATTTGATAATTGCCATTTTGATTGATAATTTAATGTTTTTAATGAATTATCAAGAATTTCTTTAATTTGATAAAAATCGGAATTATATAATGCTAAGGTCAGCATTAAATCCTGGCGCGGTAAATCATTACCATTTTTAATATAAGTATTAGCCACTTCAAAAATCTTAATGTTATCTCGTAAATTTTGATTTTCGGCAATTATTTGGGCAAGTGATATGATTAGTGTTGGCCGCATGTATTGCCATTCAGAAGTCAGAGGATTTGCCAGTTCAACAGTTTCTGCGGTACGTCGGCCTGTTAACTGCAGTAATTCTTTGGATATAATTGAATATGATATTACCTCTGTTAATCCTAAATATTTCAGGATTTTTTTAAGTTCTATTGCTTTTCCTAAATTACTCTCATTAGGTACTGGGATATGACCGTAGGGTAATTTTTCGGGTAATTTTTGATATCCGTAAATTCTGGCAATTTCTTCTATCAAGTCAACGTCATCGGTAATATCTCCGATTCGCCAGCTTGGAGGTATTGCCGAAAGAATCTGATTTTGAATTTCGGCTTTAAAACCCAAAGTTCTTAGTATATCAACGATTTTTGTCCAGGATATTTCGAATCCAAGATAGCGGTTTAATGTTGTAATTTTCAGTTTTACCGGTTTTGGTTGATATTTTGCAGGATAAATGTCAATCACCTCTGAAGCAATTTTTGCATCAGCAGTCTTTTTTGCCATATATACTGCTCTGGATAAAGCCGGCAAAATTCCTTCAAGGTCAACCCCTTTTTCAAAACGACTTGCTGCTTCGGTGCGAAAAGCTAAAGCTTGAGTGGTTCTACGAATGGATTTTGAGTTATATGCCTGAACAAATAAAATTACTCTTTTTGTGCGTTTGTTAATTTGAGTGTTGGCCCCACCCATAATGCCGCAAAGATCGATTAATCTATTTTTATCCTCAATAACAATTGAACCAACTGGCAGTTTTCTAATTTGTCCGTCTAAAGTTTTGATTTTTTCACCTTTTTGAGATTTACGCAGTATCATTTTATGATCAATAATCTTATCCCAATCAAATGCATGCATTGGCTGGCCCAGTTCAAGCATAATGTAATTTGTAATATCAACTATGTTATTAATGGGTCTAATACCGCAAAGCTCAAGGTTTTTTTTGATGAATGCGGGAGACGATCTTATTACAATATTGTCTAATATAATTGCCGTAAATCTTGGGCAAAGATTATTATTTTTAATAACAACTTTAAGAACCAGTTTTTTTGAAATATCCGGTTCTAAACTTAAATTCAAGCCTGTTGGATTAATCAGTCCTGTTTTAATTCCATTTTCGGTCAAGATTGCCTGTGTTTCTCTGGCAAACCCCCAAATAGACATGGTATCCGGACGGTTACTGGTTATTTCAGTATCGAAAATATAATCCTTTTTTATTTTTGTCACTTTTTCAATAGATGGGCCGGAGCGGGATACGTAATCGGCGATCGTATTATTGTTAATTTGGGTTTTGAGATATTCTCTAAGCCAGTTTACCGGGATAATAAGATTCATATTGTTTTAAAATTGTTCTAAAAATCTAATATCGTTTTGATATAGCAGGCGGATATCACCAAGATCCACTTTCATGGAAATTGTTCTTTCGATTCCCCAGCCGAAAGCAAATCCGCTATAGATATTGGAATCGATCCCTCCATTGGTTAAGACTTTGGGATGGACCATACCGGCTCCTCCTAA
>MFBN01000014.1:1595-11566 GCA_001776425.1 Candidatus Curtissbacteria bacterium RIFCSPLOWO2_01_FULL_37_9 | reverse complement strand
CGTTTGCAAAATCGGCAGCTTTTGCCAAGACAGATGCCGCAAATAATGTCAACTTCAAAAGACGGTTCAGTGAATCGGAAATGATGCGGTCTTAATCTAGTTAATCTATTTGGACCGAAAAAATTCTTGGTAAAAAAAACCAAGGTTCCTTTTAAATCGCCAATAGAAATATTTTTATCTATCAATAAGCCTTCAAACTGGTGAAACATTGGCGTATGTGATATGTCGATTTGCCTTCTATAACAGCGGCTGATGTTAAGCATTCTTACAGGAGGAATTCTTAATCTTTCCATTTCCCTGACTTGCCCGTTGGATGTATGGGGAGTTAATACCTGATTACCCAAATTGGTTTTGGCAATGTTTTTTATAAAAAAAGTTTCCCAATCATCCCGGGCCGGATGATCATATGGCATATTCAGAGCTTCAAACGCATACCAGTCCCAGTCTATTTCCGGGTAACTGACTAAAGAAAAACCCAGATATTTGAAGATATTTACTATTTCATCTACTGCCTGGGAAATCAAGTGAAGATGTCCTATGTTATCTTTAACAGGAATTGTTGCGTCAAAATACGATTGCTCTTTATTTTTTTTAAAGTAATTTTGTTTTTGAATTAGTTTTGCCGAAATCTCTTTTTTTAATTTATTAAAAGTAAGTCCGAATTTAGCACGATCTTTTTGGGGTATGTTTGCAATTTGTTTTGCTAAATTATTAATTATTCCTTTTTTACCGAATATTTGCAGACTAACTTTTTCTAGCTGGGCAATATTATCTGTTTTTTCGATATCGTTTATTAAACCGGATAATTTTTTTCTTAATTGGTACTCCATGAAAAAATTATATATCAAACAGAGCTGTTGGTATATGAATTACTTTTTAACAAAAAAACCTCTCGAACTTAAAATTAACTTTAAGAACGAGAGGAGATGTACTTATATCAATTGAAAAATGAATTGTCAACCGGATACTTTAAATTATTTTTTTAACTAAGATATCGAATGCTTCCGGGTCTTCAAAAGCTATTTGAGACAATATTTTTCTGTCTAGCTCAATATTATTTTTTTTAAGCTGATGAATAAATTGACTGTATGGAATCTTATGTTGTTTTAAAGCTCCGTTTATTCGAGTGATCCACAGCGAACGCATTTGTCTCTTTTTGCCTTTACGGCCCCGGTAAGAATCCGCACCTGCATGGATAACCGCCTCTTTGGCCTGTTTAATTAATTTAGATCTGCCTCCGCGGTATCCCCTGGCTAATTTGAGTATTTTTTTGTGCTTTTTATGAGTTGTTGTTCCTCTTTTAACTCGCATATGAGATTAATTTTTTAATTCTTTTAATATCTGCTTTATCAACAAAAGCTATTTTTTTATAGCGGGTTTTTGCAGATTTTGATTTCGCTTTTTTTAAATGGCCGGCCATTTGTCTAGTTCTGATTATTTTGCCTTTTGAGGTTATTTTAAAACGCTTAATTGCTGCTTTTTTTGTTTTTTGTTTCATCTTTTTTAATTCTTTTTTTCAGTCGTACCTTTTACACTTTTTAATATTGTAATGTACCTTCTGCCTGAAAATATTGCTTCTTTCTCTACTTGGGCAACTTCTGCAAGTTCATGCATTATTCTTTTTAACAGTTTTGGCCCAAATTCCGTATGAGCCATTTGCCTTCCTTTGAAATTTATAGATATCTTAACAATATCGCCTTCAGATAAAAATCTTTTAACTTTCTCAAGAGCTGTTTGTAAGTCGTGTTCACCTATGAATGGTGAAAATCTTACTTCTTTTAATTCTGTTTGCTTTGTATGACGTCTTGCTTCCTTATCTTTTTTATCCTCTAAGTATTTAAACTTTTTGTATTCTATAATTTTTGCAACAGGAGGTTTGGCATCGGGTACAATTTCTACAAGATCAAGCTCCAATTCCTGAGCCTTTTTAAGAGCCTGTGATAAATCTAAAATACCGATTTGCTTTCCCTGATCATCAATAACTCTAAGCTCGTTGGCCGTAATTTGGTGATTTAATCTATATATCTTCTTTACAGCTAACCTCCGATGTTAATTGATAAAAGTATTTTTAAGCCCAATAGATGAAAAATCATATCATTTATTAAGTCTTGTTGGCAATCTCATTTTTTATTCTCTGGATAAATTTTTTATTTTGAATTCCTCCTAAATTTTCCCCGGTTAATTTTCTAACAGAGACTTTATTGGAATTAGCCTCTTTTTGTCCAACAACACAGATATAAGGAATTTTTTGCAAGGTAGCATCTCTAATTTTGGCTGGAAGCGTATTGTTCCTTATATTAACCTCACAACGGATTGAATTTGAAATAATATCGGATGCGACTTTTTGTGCATAATCTGTGAATTTATCGGAAATTGGTACAACAATGACTTGAATCGGTGAAAGCCAGACAGGAAAAGCACCCTGAAAATGTTCGGTAATTATTCCAATAAATCTTTCAAGTGAACCGAATATTCCTTGGTGGATCATTACCGGTTCTTTCTTGCTGCCGTCTTTATCAACGTATGTAAGCCTCATGCTTTTGGGAATTTGAAAATCCAGTTGAATTGTTGCCAGCTGCCAGTCTCTATCTTGAGAATCTTTGATATGAATATCTATCTTTGGGCCGTAGAAAGCACCGTCTTTTGGTTTAATATCGTATTTGACTTTAGCTTTCTTTAATGCTTTTTCCAGATCTGATTCTGCTTGTTTCCATGTTATTTCATCACCCATAGCTTTATCGGGTCTTGTGGCCAGGTAAAATCTTGGTTTAAAATTCAAGGATTTATAAACTTCAATTGTCAAAATTAAAAGTTTGTGAATTTCTTGCTGAATTTGGTCAGGCCTTACGAACAGGTGAGCGTCGTCTATAACAAATTGGCGGACTCTTAAAGCACCTCCTAAAACACCGGAAAGTTCTTTGCGGTGTAAGATTCCGAACTCGGAAAGTTTTATAGGTAAATCATTGTAGCTTCGGATTTTGGAACCATAAATAATTGTTGATTCCGGGCAATTCATGGGTTTAAGGGAATAATCTTCCCCATCTACCTTGAGATTAAAAATGTTTTCACCGAAATGCTGCCAATGCCCGGAGTTTTTATAAAGAAGTGATTTGACCATAACCGGTGTGGAAATCTCTAAATAACCCTCTGCCTTTGATCTTTTTCTGATAAAGTTAACGAGAGTCTGATAAATTATCCATCCCTTTGGATGCCAAAATATAGCCCCGGGAGCATATTCGTGAAACGAAAAAAGATCTAATTTACGTCCAATTTCGCGGTGGTCTTTCAGATGTTTTTCGCTCATTTGTTAATGAGGTTATTCTGAGAGGTTTCGATTATATCGGTCATAAAATTGCTAATTATAGGTATAAAATCAATTTTTCGAACAAAAAAGATAATTATGGAAAAAACCAGAGTTGTTCCGATTAACATGCCCAGGCTCCAAAAAATTCCTCCTAAAAAATTATTAAGAAGAATTTTTCCCAGTGGCCGCTCGACTTTTTTATATAATTCTCCGGGTTGTTCCTGCTCAGTTTGATCCGGCATTTATTACTCCCAGCACACCTTATTTATTCTACTATTATTTATGTCCGATTCAAAGAAGTTTAAACAAAAATCAAAAGCCTTTTTCGCATTGTATTTCTTGCAGGAAAAAATATCGATCAATGCTTCGTTATATTTTGTGAAAGTATGAACCGAAATATGAGAATAATCAATGATTGCAAACGCTGTTAACCCGGGATTTTTAGCAGTTCCTTTTTCAATTTCCGGACCTTTGATGATTTTCATGTTAATTAATTGCGCAAGATTTACAATAAAGTCAATCAATTCGTTTTTTTTATTGATTTTGTTATTGCATTTCATAAGGTCACAAACAATGTGGTACCGCTTAGCTTTTAACATAATAGTTCTTTTATTTTGAGAAAATACAATTTTTTTATCTAGGATAAATTTATGAGGTTTCAATTAAAGATTGTTCCTGCATTTTGGGTGTTTTTCGTTTTCTGATCCGTTGAGAGATTTGAAGGTTTTTAATCAGTTCATCCGGAGGCAAAATATTAAGTTTTCTGACACTTGGATGCAGGTAAACCATTAACCTTTCGCTTTGGAGAAGTTTGATTTCCCTACCGTTTGTGGTACTGATTATTTTAAAAGGATCGGGTCTCCCTTCTCGTGATTCTTCTTCACTAAGCCCAATTAATTGTGTATTAATGACAATTTGTTTTTTTATACCACGTCTAAATTGGAAATAAATAGGTTGCCCTTTGGGATTTTGTACAAAATCCTTTATTTCAGGTTGTTCTGGCAAAGGTAATTGTCTGTTAATTTCCGATGATTTTGGCATATTATTTTAGTGGGTTCGACAGGAGTCGAACCTGTGGCCTCCACGATGTCAACGTGACGCTCTAACCAACTGAGCTACGAACCCTTCTTAAAATTTTACCATTGACTCCTAACCGTTGACAATTGACGAAGGATTAGCCTTGAAGCTGCAAAGTTCCTTGTTCATGTACTTTCATTTGCTTACCACTGACCCATGCCAACATTCCGGTAGCCCGTTTGGCATTTGATCTTTGGACAATTAAGTCCTTAGCGCTTTTTGATTCTTCCGCTTTTACCCTTAATAACTCTACAATCCAGCGTAACAATTTTATATCTAATACACCTATTTTTTTAGAATTCGTCAAAACATGGGCTTTAGTTTTTACTTGGACAACATTGGCTAATTTGGATATTTCATTTTGCAATTCAGTTACTTCAACCTGGAATTCTGTTTGTTGTTTATTAACATTGTTTCTTTCCCGTTGATAAGACTCTTGTATATTCATAAAAATTTTCTGAGCAGCTTCCTGTGAATTTTGATTATCATTTTCGCTTTTCTGATTTAAAGTTAGTTCGTTGCGAGCACGTTTTAATTCATCTGTAGCAATTTCGCGTGATAAATTATGATTGCTTTTAAGGCTTTCGGATTTATTGGAAAAACCCAATTGTTTGCCTATTTCCTCCATTATCGGCTTAGCCATCTGGGAATTAAGTGTTTCCAATGGATCAAGCAGACTCTGGCTAATATTTTTTGCAGATTTTGAAATTTTCATTGTCTTATATTTTACGCTGATTTAAAGCTAAAGTCAAAGATTAAGTACCCTATAGTTTGGTTAATTCAAGTTATAATCAATAGTTGGCGGGGCTAATTTGTTAAAATCAATATCTATTTTATTTATATTTTTAGAGAATTCTTCCGTTTTGTTGGAGATTTCAGCAATTACGGGATCAAGGTTTGTTTGAGGACTGGGTAATGTTATATCGCTTCTGGGTTGATCAAAAATAGAATCCTCATTTCTTTTAGATAGTAAATTAAATGCTAGTGAAATTACAATAATTATTAAGACTATTGCAATTAAAGATATCATTTTAGGTTTTTTTGCAGAAAAAATTATTTTTTTTAAAATTTCGGTAAAATGAATTGTAATTTGCTTTAAATTCTTTTTAGGTATTTTAGATTCGGTTTTTGGCGGAATATCACTAACAATTTCCTGTTCCTCTTTGAATATTTCTTCTTCCATTAATCCCTGTTGTTCGTCTTTCATAGAATTTGCAAAACCTCCTCAAAAAGATTAATTGATTTTTTGAGTTCATTTTTTGTTGTTGAAGTATCTTGTAATATTTCATTAAGATTTCTCCTATTTACTACAGATTCATCTAGATTTTCAAATTTGGCATTTGCCCCATCAAGGTATGTATTGGATGTTTGTTGAATGCTATTAATTTCTGAAAACCAGTTTGAAATGGTGGTATTTTCGCCTGATTGGAGTTTAAGATTCAGCTGTGTTTTTACAAGAGCCAATAACTGCTCAAATTCTTCATCTGTAGATTGGATATTGGCCATTTCATAGGTAATAAATGCCATATAAATTGCAGGCTTAGTTTGTTCCTCTATATATTTTCTAAGATCATCAGATAAAGGGGGTAATTCTTCAAGCGTTGTTACATTTTGTATATTCGGCTGGTGCGTTCTGAAATACTGTTTTTCGGATTCTAATTTTTGATTAATATGGGCTCTTTTTTCGGATAATTTTGACCAATTAATCTCGTTTGAGTATTCAATGACTGTATTAATATAAGCGATATATAAATTGTTAATTTGTAATAAATAATCCCTGGTAGCTATAAAAAGATCATTTTTGGCAGCTACGGTTTTGAAAGTATTGTAAGAGGAATTAGCCTGAGAAAGTTTTTGCCGTTGATCATTATATTTTAAAAAATGAAATGCATAATCTTTTTTAGCATTTTCAAATTGGTTTTGTGAGAATAGATTCGATTTTTGATAAATTGGGACCAGAAAAAAAGCAAGTGTTATACATAGGATAGTTAAAATTCGCGGAATCTTAGGTTTGGGCATTATCAATATTTTATGTTGAAATATGATTATTGCGCAAGATATTGGGAAAATCAGAATTTTTTATGCTGTTAATTCTTTGCCGTCGTAAGATATATGAAAGTTAATACCGGCATTTCGTCTTAAATAATTTTCCAGAAATTCGTGTCTGCCTGTTTTATGGCCGATATGTACAAAATAAGTTTGTTTTGCCAGCATCTTTTGGGCAATTTTGATACCATCGTTTATTGATATATGGCTTGGACTTTGACCGATTTTACCCAAAGTTGAGCCGTCAATTGCCAAGATGTCACAATCTTTTATAATCTTTTGGCTTGTAGGAATTATTCTATTAAAATCTGGAATGTAGGCAAGAATTTTAGATTCCTTAACTTTTATTCCGTAAGCAGGAGTTTTGCCGTGAATAACCGGAAAATACATAATCTTACAATTTCCCAAATGGACTGTTTGGTTTTCTTTAATAATTTTTATTTTTAACTTTAGAAGATTAGACGAAACATTAATTGTTTTTTTAATTCCGTCAAAAACCGGAAGCGTAACATATAGTACTGGATGGTTTTTTTGATTATAAATATGAGATAAGTCCCAAAGGCCTATGGTATGGTCGGGATGTTGATGAGAAATAAACACTGCTTCTATATTTTGGGGATTTTTCTTAATTAAATGTTCATACGTATCAGGTCCTGCATCCAAAAGAATAGTGTCGTTAATTAAAAGCTGTGTTCTGGTTCTTGTGTCTTTATGGTCTTTAGAAGTACAGACGTTGCATGTACATCCAAGTCTTGGCAGCGGCCAGCCCGCAGAAGTACCTAAAAAATTAATTTTCATAATATATTATCCAAAAGGATATCCATATCTTTATACCTTGTGGTATCATTCAAAAATTTTGTGGGTCGGAGAGGACTCGAACCTCCACGGGTTTTACCCCATACGCTCCTAAAGCGTACGCGTATACCAATTTCGCCACCGACCCAAAAATAAGGTGGATGAATCTTTTATTATCCTAATCAAAGCAAATTTTACCAGAAATTAGCCTTGATTTCGAACACGGTCAACCATCCAGTTATGGGCTTTCCACTCAAGCGAATCATCCAAAGGTTTTAGTTTGATGGGTCCATATCGTCTTTCCAATGCTTTAGAAATTAAATAATCTGCAAAATGGGAATTTTTTGGTAGGAGTGATCCATGAAGATAGCAGCCAAAAGCATTTTTATATACGGCTCCTTCTGTATGATCTTCATTATTATTTCCCGCACCTTTAATTACTCTTCCGAGTGCTTTAGAATTCTTACCAAGATATGTTTTTCCCGAGTGGTTTTCAAAACCAATTAGATTAGTTAGGCAGTTCGATTGTTCGATGGCTGGATAGACGTTTTTAATTTCATTTTGTAATTCTGGATCGATTTCTATCAATAAATCTTGGATCATACGTTCCTTTGAACCCGCAGTATAAGCATCAAAAAGGCTGATTCCATTTATAATCTCACCTTCTTTGGTTTTGAAGTAATTTTGAAGAAGCTGATAACCGCCGCAAATCGAAAGCAGAACAGCTTTATTGTTAATTGCGGCAATAAGTTTTTTGGCCTTTTGTATTAAGTCCTTGCCGACAATAATTTGTGTTTTGTCCTGACCGCCGCCAAAAAAGAAAAAGTCAAAGTCGGAAGCAGAAAGTGGCTGGCCAATGCTAACGTTTGAGATTTTTACATCTATCCCCCGCCATTGGCATCTTTTTACTATAGTAATAATATTACCGTTATCTCCATAGGTATTCATTAAATCCGGGTATAAATGGCAGATATTGAAAATTACTGGTTGTGCCATTTTGCTTTTGTGTCTACATTAAATAACGCTTTTTGGACTTCAAGCATTGCAGTATAGGTTGGCAGGATCAATAGAGTATCTTTATTATTCAAAGATGATATCAAGTTGTTAATTGAGTAATTTATGTCTTTATAGATATCTTTATTACTCAAATTAATATTTGAATATTTTAGCCTGACAGCAAGATCTAATGCCCGTGTTCCGCCTAAATATATGTTCTTTATTTTTGTAGATAACATTTCCCAGTTTGTATCCCAAATCCAAGAAATATCTTTTCCATCTGCAATTTTGTCATTCAAAATTATTAATAGATTAATAGTTTTTTTTATTGATATAGTTCTTATGACCTCATTTGCACCTGCAGGGTTTTTAATTAAGAAAATAATTATTTTTTTATCTTTTATTCGAACTTTTTGGAATCTGCCGAATGCAGCAGTGAAATTATTTATTTTTGTAATTATTGTTTGAGAATTTATTTTTAGAATATTTGCGATTGCTATTGAACCCAATACGTTATAGATATTATAAAGCCCTGGAAGGGAATAATTTAATTGAAAATGGTCAGATTGATTACATAAATCAAACGATGTTGAAAAATCAGTTTTAAATACCGGATTTTCAGCAAAAAAATCCGGATTTTTTCTTTTAAAATTGCATTTACTGCATTTGTAATGTCCCATATGGGCGCTTAAAAATGTTGAGTAGATTAAACTTGAACCGCACATTAAACAATGTTTAACATCCACAACCTGTAGGATTTTAGGTAAATTAATTTTTTTGCTATTTATTCCAAAATAGATATTTTTACCTTTGTGATATTGGGCAAGTATGCTAATGCCCGGGTCATCAACATTTAAAACCAGTTGAGTATCCTCTTTTAAAGATTTAATCGTTTTTATCCATTTTTCTCTGATATGGTCAATTTCACCGTATCTGTCTAACTGGTCACGGAACAAATTCATCAGAGCAATAAATTTTGGCCTAAGGTTATAAACAGCTTCGGGCAAAACAGCCTCATCAATTTCCCACAAACCTAAATTACTATTAATTTTTCCCCAAAATGACGATTGTTGGATTAATGTTGAGGCTATTCCTCGTATTAAATTTGAACCTTGCCGGTTATGGATTATTTTATATTTTGATGAAAGTATATCTGCTGTGATTCGTGAAGTTGTTGTCTTTCCGTTTGTTCCCGAGATTAGGATAGAGCCGTATTTAAATTGTTTTGATAGTTTTTTAATTAACAATGGGTCAATTTTTAAAGCATAAAGCCCAGGTGCGCTTGTAGCCCCGCCTCTGAATATTTTAATCGTATAAGAGATAATTTTTCCAATTAAAATTGCAAAATATAATTTTATATCAATCATCCCAGAATTTTAACCTGTATTTTTTTTTGCGTCTACTTTTGAGAGAGGTTAAAGCGCCTGCATTTGTGAAAAGAAGAAATTAATATCTTTTGCCCATTTTCCACCGGTATACAATTGCGGTGGAGCATATACAGCCATTATTTCTTCCGGTGAATCTAGTCCTCTGTCGAAATATTTTTCTCTTAAGGTTTTTGCCACAATTTCGATTGACTGTTCCCATGATTCGAAATTTGTTCGACCGTTTTCAAATCCCCAGGCATTATAACTTTCAGACCTTGCAGCTATACCAGCCCCGCTTTCTTTCATAGCTATTGCCGGTATTAAGCGATAATCTATATCGTATTTATCAGAAGTATCCACAATTAATTTGGCATAAGACTCAAGAG
>MFBN01000014.1:0-1496 GCA_001776425.1 Candidatus Curtissbacteria bacterium RIFCSPLOWO2_01_FULL_37_9 | reverse complement strand
AGATTATTACAGGATAATTTAATACCGGAATTGGGACAGTTTTAGATTGATCGTATAAAAGAAAAGTCGCAAGAACCAGAAGTACAGGTGTTGCCGCAAACCACAAAAATAAAAGGCCGAGTTTTTTAAACATTGGCACTTGCTTTTTACTATTACATGTGTAAATTTTAATGTCAAATTCACGCGAGGCTTATGAAATATTTTTCAGCGGGATAAATATTTTTGTAGCTGTTGCTAATGGAATTTATGTCTTCTTCTGATAAATTTGTAAGACCAAGCTGAACAGCCTCCCTCATACCTTCTAATGCCTCACCCTTTGGTCTCCAAACACCTACGTACTCTGTAACAACTGCAGAATCAAACCAATTATGAAGATCTTCCTTAGTTTGCAATGCTTGAGCTGCGAAAAATCCCCGTACAAAGTTTCGTTTTCCTAGAACCTTCATTGCTGGGGTAATCCTACCATCGTCAGCCTCTGATTTTACGCGTGCAATCAGTCGCTCAATACTTTCCTGATTCTCGGAACTGATTAAAGTCCGATTGTCTCTTTCACCAGTCATAGGTCGATATTGTACTAAAGAGAAGGCCCAATGTCAAGCTATAGGTCTTAATGAGCGGGTGATGGTGTTAGGTTCGGACCTCCATTTGCTGTTCAATGATAACAACGAGGAGGCTAAATTACTACCTGCCTGCCGGCAGGCAGGGCGTTTCAGCTAGAGGCGTTAAATAACCACATTGCAACTACACAAAAGCAATTTTATGTTTCAAATTACAACTAATCAATTTGTTACAATAGCATCGTGAAGATTGTTTTTACCACACATGCAGCCGTTGACAAATTTAAAATGCTCAAAAAGCACAAATTTGATGTTGACAAAAACACAATCGAGAATGTAATTAAAAACCCAGATCATGAAGATAAGGAGTCAGATAAACCAAAAATTATTGCATCCAAGCAAATTGATCCAAAACATGTGCTTCGGGTTGTCTATAAACAGGAAGGTGATATAATAACTATCATCACATTCTACCCTGCAGAGAAAGGAAGGTACTACTAAATGAAAATTAAATACGAAAAAGAGGACGATGTCTTAATGATCGAGTTTAATGATAAACCGATCGATTATGCTGAACAATCTGGCGATTTAATCATGCATTTCTCGCCAAAAAGGGAAGCTGTTCTTCTGGAGATTCTTGATGCCTCAAAGTTCTTAAAAAAGACTTCCGAGGCTATTCCTTCAGAAATAAGGCAGCAAGTATTTGCTTCTTAAGGCCTTGGGCTCGAACCTCCACAAGCTGTTTAATGATAACAATGATGAGGTCATGACCCTGAGTTTATCGAAGGGCTAAAATCCTAGCGTTTCAGCTTGAGGTATTAAATAACCACCTAAAAAGTAGTCACCTAGCAAATTAAGTCTTATATCTATATAATTTAGGTATGACAGCGACTCTGAAAAATGTAACTAGGAAAGTTCTTCCAGTTCTCAAAGAAGCTG
>MFBN01000013.1:3720-18063 GCA_001776425.1 Candidatus Curtissbacteria bacterium RIFCSPLOWO2_01_FULL_37_9 | reverse complement strand
ACCGGTTCTTGTAAAATTTATCCAAGAATTTAAGAGTTTAAAATCAGCTAAAATTCAAAATGATAAGAATAACTGGGCAGAAAAAGCAATGACTTGGGCAAATATTTTAACTCATCGAGCTAAACTTGCTTAGATAAAATTCCGGTTTGTTATACTAGCCGTATGAGCCTTTCCGTCGGGATAGTTGGGGCATTAACCGACGTTCTGATCGCAGGCTGATGCCATTTTAGTTAAAATTTAGACTGCCCCTCCTTCTCCGGCGAAGCCGGATTCGGAGTGCAGGCGAAATTGAGAAAAGAAAGAATAATTTTTGACCCTTCGATCCTTCGAAATACTCAGGACAAGTAAGCTCAGGGCAAACCCTTCGGTTTCACTCTCTTCGATAATCTCAGAGTAAACAGGGTAAACAGAGATGTATTTGGGAGAATCGTTACAAGCAAAGTTCCGAGGAGGAGATTGTTTAGATAATCATTTTATTAACCTAATAATTTCTGGATCGAATTTTGACAAACCAAAGCAGAAGTAGAACTTTTAAAAGAATAAACCTTAATCTTGGATAAATGTAGTATTTTCAAAAGGTTCAACTTTGCTAGGGTTTCTAGTAAAAAAACCTTCTCTATCCCAAGGTACAGTAATTTTTCTAACTTCGTCTGAAACTTGCGGTTTCCATAAACCATAACTGGGTTTCATAAAGTCATAAGTTCCTGGACGGTTCAAGTCAGCAAGTGAAATCGGTATCGTAAAACCCTCTGGTAAATGCAGTATTGGTTCTTCTCCCGGAATAACTTCAATTTCAGGCTTATCTTTTTCAGTCTTTACCACTCTAATATTGTCCATCGCAAATTCTGGGTGGAACTTTCTTCCAGTTTTTTCGTCAGTCCAACTGAAACCAAATACGAAGTGGCCTTTAATTTTAGGTTCTTCACCTTCTTTGTAATCCTTGTAAGATCTGTAGAGCTTGTAAGCAATGTCTGAAAGTGGATAATAACCTGCTTCTTGTTTTAGCAATTCGAAGATTCGTGTCTCTTTGTTGGATAAACTCGACTCTGCACTAGCCTCTTTAGAAAGTCGATCATGAAAAAATAATGATATCTGAGATAAAGTCCTCCTGAGCTTTTGACTTCGAAGTCTATCTAATTCCTCTAGACTATCATGATATTTGGCAATAGCATCTGTGAATTCGTCGGTTTGTTGTCCAGCGTCTTTACCTGCTTCAGCCATGGTTTTATTCTAGCACTTAAGTCCTGCATTTTCATTTTGAACCCAAAAAGTTCGAATAACGTCTACTTGTCGGCCGCGCTATAAATACTCCTTTTGTTGTAAAATACATTTACTGCCCGCCACGTCAAACGTGGCTGGGCAAGTCAGACTTGCCCGCTGCTTTGCGCGGGGTTTTTAAAATCTTGACAAAGATTCGAATTTATATATAATAGAAGTTGGAAAGATAGAAAAATAAGAACTTGTTTTTCTCACAAGTTCGAAAGTTAGAAATGCAAACTTACGGAAATTTAGTTAAAATTCTACCCAAAGGGTTGGTTACAATTCCCAAAAAATTAAGGCAGGATATAGGACTTGAGGAAAATGGTTTAGCGCGGATTAAAAAAGAAGGCAAGAGACTGATTCTTGAGCCAGTAAATGTTGTTTCTTATCCTTTGAGAGAGTACTCTGTTCAAGAAATCAAGCAATTTATAAAAGAAGATCGTCTTAGCCCTGCGCTTGCAAGAAAAGTAAAAAAACTTCTCAAGTAATTTTAATGTTAGCGTTTATTGATGCTTCGGTAATACTGGCCGCCTTGGGTTCCAAAAGTGGAGGGTCTAGCCAAGTTCTTAAGTTAGTTAGAAAGCGAAAAATAGATGGTGTAACTAGCCAGGCTGTTGTAGAGGAAGTTTTTAGAAATGCTAATAAAATTAAAATCACTGAAAGTGAGGTATCTAGGCTAATATCTAGCTCATCGCTTAAGGTAATCCCTGCTCCGATATCTGAAGAGGTCGAAAAATATCTTAGCGTAACTGTAGAAAAAGATGCTCATGTTGTAGCTTCGGCAATAAAATCAAAAGCGAACATTATTATTACATTAGATAAAAAGCATTTATTGTCCAAGGGAATAAAAGGGATAGACGTTGTCAGTCCTGGCGAATTTTTGCAAAAACTTTAGCTAATTATGAATAAAGGAGGTTCAAAATGTCGGTTACTGGCCTAACTGTTGGGATAGTTGGGTTGCCAAATAGTGGTAAGAGTACGCTATTTAATGCGCTTCTAAAGCGCCAAATTGCCCAAGTTGGTGAATATCCATATACAACAATTGAGCCCAATGTTGGGGTTGTTGAAGTTCCGGATAAAAGATTAGAAAAGATTGCCAATATTTTAAAAATTTCCAAAAAAGTTCCGGCCGCGATTAAATTTATAGACATTGCGGGTTTAATCAAAGGTGCACATAAAGGTGAAGGTTTAGGCAATCAGTTTTTGGGGCATATACGCGAAGTTGATGCGATTTGTCATGTAGTGCGTGCTTTTGAAAATCCGAATGTTGAACATATCGGTGGGAGAATTGATCCAGAGGTTGATGTCGAGGTTGTCAATGACGAGCTTTTTAAAGCGGAAATAGACAAACCTACGCTTTATATCATTAATGTTTCAGAGAGTGATCTTAATAAAAATTATGATACTGTTTTTCCATATATAAAAATTTGTGCAAAATTGGAGGTAGAACTTTCGGAATTATCTGGCGAAGAGCAAAAGTCGTATTTGGCAGAACTTGGTGTAGATCCTTCGACGGGTTTGAGTCTAAGTCAAATAATTAAAGAATCTTACAAGCTTTTGGATTTGATTACTTTTTTTACGATAGTTGGAGGTAAAATGGTTCAGGCTTGGCCGGTTAAAAGAACTACTAAAATGGTCGAAGTAGCAGAAATTGTCCATACGGATTTTGCTAAAGGATTTATTGCCGCAGAAATAATTGACTGGCAAAAATTGGTTGATTCCGGAAGTTGGACGAGTGCCAAAGAGAATGGGTTGATTAAAACGGTTGGTAGAGATGAGGAAATAGTTGATGGTTTGGTAGTGGAATTTAAGTCTAGTATATAGGTACATTATTGTCCCACAAAAATTACTTCAAGTTTTTTCAGTATTATTCATACACAACTTGAAGAGCATTTTTGAGGGACTGCGCTTCGCTTGAGTTTAAATTTCATGTCTGATATGATCGAGGTCATATGAAATATGAGTTGATGGTAATTGTTAATCCGAATGCAGAACTGGAAACAGTTCGTTCCAGGATCGAAAAATCAATCAAAAGCGCAGACGCGTCTCAGGTAAAAGTGACAAAAATGGGCAGGAAACTTTTAGCTTATGCTATTGCTAAACAAACAGAGGGAGAGTATTTACTTTTTAATTTCGAGGCTCCCCAAACAGCAGTTGCTGCAGTTTATCAACAGCTCAAACTTGAGCAGGAGGAGATATTGCGTTATCTTATAATAAAATCAAAAACAGGAAATGGCACCGGTGTTATAATTGAAAGTCAAAAGACTGAATCGATAGTAGCACCGGTTGTTACAGTTAAAACAGTTAAAAGAAAAAAGACAGATAAGATTAAACCGGAAACAAAATTAAAAAAAGTTAAGAGAATATTAAAAAAAGCAACTAAAGGAAAGAAAAGTAAAAAATAGGTTATGGCGTCCAGGGCATCACTGAACAAGGTATTATTAATCGGTAATTTGACCCGTGATCCGGAGTTAAGGTATACCCCCTCGGGTGCGGCTGTTTGTTCATTCGGTTTGGCAACTAACAGAGTATATGTGGCTTCCGATGGTACAAAAAAAGAAGAAGCGGAATTTATCCGGATAGTTTCATGGAATAAACTTGCGGAGTTATGTTCCCAACTTTTGACTAAAGGACGCAAAGTTTACGTAGAAGGAAGACTGCAGACAAGAAATTGGGAAACACCGGACGGTCAGTCAAGACAAATTACAGAAGTTGTAATTGATGATATGCGAATTCTGGATTCCAGAAGAAGCTTTGAAGAAGGATCGCAGCATAATGATATAGAACCGGAACATAAAGATTTGCCCGAAACAGACAAGGGGGATCATATATCATCAGGCTTACAGGAGGAAAAATTAGACAAATCAGAAAAACAGCCGGCTAAAAAAAGCAAAATAAAAAAGTCTCAAACAAACGATTCTATAAAAGCAGATTCAGAAATTAAGGATGATCAAAAAGTAGATCTTGAAGATTTACCCTTTTAAACTAAAGTGAAACAAAAACGCAATTTAGTGCGTGCCAAACGTTGCCCTCTTTGTTTGGCGCATACTGTAATAGATTATAAAGATACGGTTCTTTTAAGAAAGTACATTTCCGAAAGAGGCAAAATATTAGGCAGGGCCAGAACCGGTATATGTGCAAAGCATCAAAGAATCATTACTAAAAGTATTAAAAGGGCAAGAATTGTTGCGCTTTTGCCATTTGTGCAAGGATAATTTTAAAAAATGTCTGAAAATAGAATTATTAAAGTTCATCCTTTATTTAATTTTTTTATCCAATTTATTTTTGTTGCCATTGTTTTTTTTGCATTTGGATTCATTGTTGGTCAGAAAAGAATAGAATTTAATAAAAGCGGATTTATACCCCAAATAACAGTTACAAACAAGCTTCCTCCCAAGGAGCAAAATGTAGACTTTTCCCTTTTTTGGAAAGCTTTTGAGACTTTACCGGAAAAATACGTGGACAAAAGCGCGATAGAAGACAAAAAACTTTTATATGGTGCAATTTCGGGATTGGTGCGTTCTTTGGGTGATCCCTATACGGCATTTTTGGATCCTAAGCAAAATGATGCCATTAAAAGTGAACTTGCCGGTTCTTATGAGGGGGTTGGTATTCAGATAGGATTTAATAAAGATAAAAGACTTGTGGTTATCGCACCGCTTAAGGGTACTCCCGCAGAGAGTGTTGGAATCAAGCCTAAAGATTTAATATTAAAAATAGACAGTCGTGACACGTTCGATCTCACGCTACCCGAAGCAGTGGATTTGATACGCGGGCCTGCAGGATCCAAGGTCAAGCTTTCTTTAGGGAGAGAGAATAATGAAAATTCATTTGATGTTGAAATTGAAAGGGCTAAAATTACAGTCAAAAGCGTTGAGCTTGAATTTAAGGAAACTGAAAAAGGCAGGGTGGCAGTTGTAACAGTAACCCGTTTTGGTGAAAATACCGATAGTCAATGGGACGAAGCAATTGCCGGTATTGACCAGAATAATATAAAAGGGATTATTGTGGATATGCGTAATAATCCGGGTGGGCTTTTGTCATCGTCCGTTCATATTGCAAGCGAATTTATTCAAGGGACGGTTGTAAAAGAGCAATTTTCCAATGGCAGTGTCCAATCAATTGAAACGGATCATCAGGGGAAATTTTTGAAAGGTCCTCTCGTTGTTTTAGTCAATGAAGGGGCAGCTTCCGCATCGGAAATATTCGCCGGTGCAATACAGGATTCAAAAAGAGGCAAAATCATAGGTGTTAGGACATTCGGTAAGGGAACTGTTCAGGAACCGGTTGAGTTGACTGGAGGTTCGGCTTTACATATTACAGTGGCAAAATGGTTGACACCCAAAGGAACTTCCATCCAAGAGGAAGGCATTAATCCGGACCTAATTGTGGAGTTAACTTCCGATGACCAAACTAATGGCACAGATCCTCAACTCGAGAGGGCATTGGAGCAAATTAAATGAAAATTAAAAGTTTTAGCATAATAGTCCTTTTGGTGTTTGCATTAGGTGTAGTTATAACCGTCGCTACACAAAGGTTTTTTGGAAAAGGTATAGAACAGCAAACTATTGGAAAGTCTCAAACTTTTCAAAATCAAAAAATAGTAGACGAAGAGTCCGTAGTTATTGATGTTGTTGAAAAAGTTTCTCCGTCTGTAGTTTCAATTGCTGTTGAAAATAGGCAAGTATTTAATCCATTTGGTTTTTCCCAGCCTCAAAGTGAGGGCCAGTCCGGAATTGGTACGGGATTTGTGGTTTCCAAAGACGGTTTGATTCTTACTAACAAGCACGTAGTATCCGACGATAGTGCCAAATATATAGCAATAATCCGCTCAAACGACGGTTCTGAGAAAAAATTTGAAGTGAAGGATATTCACCGTGATTCTTTTAATGATTTGGCTTTAATCAAAGTTGACGCTAATGACCTGCAAGAAGTAGAACTGGGTGATTCTGACCATTTAAAGGTTGGACAGAAAGTTATTGCTATTGGGAATGCATTGGGAAGGTTTGAAAACACTGTTACTGTTGGTGTTGTTTCAGGGCTTGGCAGGGGAGTAAACCCGATAGATCCTACAACAGGTATTGCTGAGCGTCTGGAAGATTTAATTCAAACCGATGCGGCAATTAATCCTGGAAATTCCGGTGGCCCATTGGTTAATAGTGCCGGCCAGGTTATCGGGATTGATACAGCTGTTGCGTCTGCGGAAAATATTGGTTTTGCCATTAAAGTAAATATCGCCAAACAGCTGATTGAGGATTTTCATAACTCCGGAGACAGAATTTCCAGGCCTTTTTTAGGGGTGAGATATACTCATATCTCAAAAGACACGGCACTATTAAATGATGTTCCGGAAGGTGAATATGTAAGAGAGGTTGTTGGTAAATCTGCGGCTTCAAATGCCGGAATTAAAGTCGGAGATATAATTACTACATTTGATGGTCAAAAGCTCGACGCTGATAATTCCCTGATTTCAATTATAAGATCAAAAAAAGTAGGTGATCAGATTAAAGTAAGAATTTTTCGCAATGGCCAGACTTTGGATTTGAATTTAACTTTAGGCGAGGCACCTAACGAATAACATTATTTTACTTGACAACCCCCCAAAAAGTTAGTTGGAAAATCCTGCCGATTGCATAATAAATATTAGCCCAAATAAATGCTGCCAAAGTAGTGTAAAGCCAAAAAGTTTTATATGAAATATCAAAAAGCCCGGCACTAACCGGAGTGACAATGCGAAGGCCGGGGATTAACCTGCCAATAACAATTGCCGCACCGCCATACTTTACAAACCATTTTTCGATTTTCTTAACTTTTTGAGGAGTTATTTTGACGTATTTGCCATATTTCAAAAGAAGCCTATGGCCGATTTTTTTGGACAAAGTAAAAAGAATCGTTGAGCCGATAAGAGTTGCAGTTACCACCGTTATGACGACCAAAAAATAATTTGATCTTGGCAAGGCGGCGACAGTGGCAATAAATATATCTCCGGGTATTGGCAGGGGAATACCGCCTTCTTCAATTAATAAGATTCCAAATAAACCAAGATAAGAGAATTTTTCGACAAATTCAAGCATAATAATTTAGATTTTACATCAATAACGTTAACGATAGGTAGATTGTTAACGAGTTAACTGGAGTGCTTCTATTATTTTATTGAAATCCCCGTCCATAATGGAACTTAAATTTCCCCATGATTTTTGAATTCGGTGATCTGTTACTCTGTCCTGCGGCCCGCCATATCTTAGCATTCGACTTTCCCGCCTGCATCGCTTCGCGAAGCATTGCGGGCAGGTCAGTTCTATTCAAACACGTCTCATGCTGCGATATTTGTCGGACTCGCAAAGTCGTTTAAGGCTTTTATGACTTTATCAAGATTTCCTTCCAATATGTTTTCTAAATCATGCCACGATTTGTTTATACGATGGTCAGTGAGCCGACTTTGCGGGAAGTTGTAGGTTCTGATTTTTTCACTGCGGTCACCGGCACCCACTTGTGTTGATCTTTCATCGTGGATGGTAGATTGCCTTTGTTCTTCTTCCAATTGGTAAATTTTAGACCTTAGAATTTCCATAGCAATTTCCCGGTTTTGGGCCTGGGACCTTTCTGTTTGGGATTTAACAACAACACCCGTTGGGATGTGTTTAATACGTACTGCGGTAGATACCTTATTAACATTCTGGCCGCCGTGGCCTCCGGATCTGAAAGATTCAAAAGTAATATCAGAAGGGTTTAAGCTAATTTGTGTAGGAGGAATTTCCGGCAAGATTGCAACAGTTGCAGTTGAAGTATGAATTCTTCCCGAGCTTTCTGTTTTGGGAACTCTTTGGACTCTGTGCACACCGGATTCAAATCGCAGTTTATCAAATGCGTTTTTTCCTTTTATTTTAACTACTACTGTTTTGATATTTCCCAAACCTCCTTCTGTACGATCAAGCTCTTCAAAACTCCAATTATTAATATCTGCAAATTTTTGGTACATCCTCAATAATTCCGCGGCGAATAATCCGGCTTCATCTCCGCCTGCGGCTGAACGAATCTCGAGAATCACACTGACCGTGTGATTTGTTCCGGGTTCCGGGTTCCGGGTTCCGGGTGTTTTTTCCAATTCTGATATTTGTTTTCGAAGCTGGTTAATTTCTTCCTTTGCCAGTTGTTTCATAGATGGGTCTGCCAAAAGTTTTTCAGCTTCGGTAATTTGGTGATTTATATTTTCGATTTGATTTTTATAATAATCATTCATGGTTAATTCTTAATTTTTAATTATAAATTTTAAATCAATCTTAATAATTAAATTTTAAAAATGTTTTGAAACATTAAGATTTCAATAAAATTGAAAATTTAAAATTGTAAATTATGTAGCTATGAAGATGCCTGTTTTTTAGCTAAATCAATCATTTCACGCAGGCTATCCGGGCGTATAGTTTTTTTCTTTTCCTGGATTTTTTTAGCTTTTTCAATTTTAAGGGCTTTGGCTTGTGCCTGCTTTTTCTGAAATCTTTCCACTCTGCCTAAAGTGTCTACATATTTCATTTCTCCCGTAAAAAACGGATGACATTTATTACAAACATCTACTTTCATTTCAGATAAAGTACTGCCTAAAGTAAATGAGTTGCCGCATACGCAGTTAATTTTTGCGCTTTCGAAAAATTGCGGATGAATATTTGCTTTCATATTTATAAAACTTTTTCTGTTAATTATTATATATTGTTTTTAGATATATCAGAGGAGCGCACTGAGCTTGCTTGCACTGAGTGAATCGAATGTGTCGAAGTGCGAACTACTGATTTACGTGCAATTATTTTAGCAAAATGCCTTTTTTTTTACAATTAAAATTCTCACATTCTTATTAATTCTTATTGTGGAAAGGATGAGATTTACGATGATGTTCGGCAAAAATGACACTAAAAAGAATAAATATTGCACCGATAATATAGAGGAAAGTTATTTTTTCGCCAAGCAAAACAATTGCAAAAAATACTGCAGAAATCGGGTCTAAATACAAGAAAAATCCGGCTTCCGAAACAGGTAGTTTTGAAAGCCCCCATTGCCACATAAAGTAAGCGATTGAGGAAGACATTATCGCACCGTAAAAAATTCCCATAATGCCTCTATGGTCAATTGTCCCAATCCAGCCGGGATTTTGAAAAAGCTCATATAGAAAAAAAGGAAAAAGTGTTAATGTTCCGATCCAGATGGTATGGTAAGTTATTGTTTGGGGTTTATATACTTTAAAAAGTTTTTTTGAAAGAATTTCATAGCCAATCCATGTCAGGGTTCCGCTAAATATTAAAATACTTCCCAGCAGATGTTTTGGGCCGAGTTTGAAAATAGGCGGACCAATAATAAATGTAAGACCTACAATGGCGACTGCTGCTGCACTAAATAATTTAGCAGTTAATTTTTCTTTAAGAAATAAATTCGCTGCAAAAATTGTCAGAATCGGGACAGTAGCTATTATAAATGCAGCATTTATGGCGAAAGTAAATTTTAGTCCCCATAAAAAAAGCGGTATATGGGGATTGACTGCCAGAAAAGACGCAAGGATCATTTTAGGCCAGTCTTTAGTTTGAATTTTTAATTTTTTGTAAACAAACGGTAAAGCAATCAAACTTGCAATTGCGAATCGTAAAAAAGCCAGAGAAAAAAGGGGTATATTTTCCAGTGCCCATTTCATAATCGGAGCATTAGCGCCCCATATCAGAGCAGAAACAATTAAAAAGAAAAAAGCCGGCTTAATTTTCACCTATAGCATCGATTAACCTGTCTAAACCGAAAGAAAAACCAACAGCAGGAATTTGTTTGCCGCAAAACATACCGATTAAATCGTTATAACGTCCACCTGCGCCAATTGAAAGATTTCCATAAGTCAATATCTTAAGTTCAAAAATTGCACCTGTATAGTAATCAAGGCCTCGGGCCAGTAGGGGATCAAAAGCATAATCTTTTTTATCGACATCTAGTGTTTCTAAGAGCTTGAAAATTTGAGAAAGATCATTCGTCGGTTTTTTATTTCTCATACTTGTCAGCGTGGAAAATGCTTTAACTTTGGTAAAACCTTTTTGAATAAGTTCTTCAATCACTTTTTCTTCGCCGATTTTTTCCAGTTTATCCAAAGTAATGACTATTTCTTTGTTAATACCGGAAAAATTTTTCCGGTCATTAATTTTCATAATGGGATTTTTAAAACCAACTGTTTTTGCGGCTTTTATGGCAGCGGCGATTATTTTTGCGTCATCTAAAAGATCATTTGATCCAATGGTATCAAAATCGAATTGCGTAAATTCACGAAGACGCCCGGCTTGTGGATTTTCCCCCCGGAAAACCTGGCCTATTTGCCAGCGGGAAAATGGTAACTTTGGATTATGATTGGCGATATACCTCGCCAGAGGCACAGTAAGATCATATCTTAAGGCAAGCTGACGTTTGCCTCGATCAATAAATTCGTATATTAATTTTTCCTCCTCGCCATATTTGCCCTTGAGCGTATCTGCAAATTCAATAATTGGAGTTTCAATTGGTTCAAAACCAGAGTTTTCAAGAACTGTAATAATTTTTTCTATAACTTTTCGCCTTTTTTTAGCAAGATTCGGGTCAATATCGCGAAAACCCTTGGGCGTCGGTGGTCCTTTTTGCATATGAGTTTATGATATCAAACTTATTACTGTAGAGAAAGTAATTGTATTAGCCTTGAGAGCTAACATCAAAACAAGAAATTGTGCCCAAGTGACAAGCAGGACCAGTTGCTGTAACGTATATATTTATAGAATCACGATCGCAGTCTACTTCAATGCGGTTAACAATGAGTTTATTTCCAGAAGTTTCTCCCTTACGCCATAAGCTTTTTTCCTTTCTTGACCAGAAATAAACTTCTTTTGTTTTTAATGTTAAATCAACTGCATCTTTATTCATAAATGCTTGAATAAGATGGTGACCAGTTTGGGAATCAAAAATATTTGCAGGTATAATATCTTCTGAAAGTTGGCGAAATTTTGTAAAATTTAGATCTGCACAACTTAATAAAATTCTTCTTTCAGTCATTTATTCCTCTTTTTGGGTTTTTGAAAATAGTTATTAATATCCGTAAGTTGTTTTAAAAAATTTCCTTGTATACTACTTACTGGTTTTGTTCCGAGAAGCAAGATGATTCGCGCATTCTTTAAAAAGTCATTTCGTTCTTGGGGTTTAATTCCATTCCGTTTTTGAATAGCACGCCAGTATTTTCTTACCCCTTTTTTACTTGATTTAACTTGAACTTTAACTTCTTTAATTTGATATTTTTGTCCATTTAATCGGATAATCATGTCAAAGCAAGGTGTTCTCTGCGCGCATAATCCGATTCCTGATACTGAAGGCAATGCGATTAATGCGTTATAGACAGCAGCTTCCGACTCTTGTCCCCTTAAATTGTTTGAAAGAATTGGGGTTTTTTCCCTCTCTTGTATTAAAAATCTGCAATCTTGATAATTTTCTTTATTCATTTTTCTCCACTAAAAAACCCGCCGATTAGCGGGTGATTTTAATTATTTTTTTGTGTTTAAAGAGTCACAAAATCACACCGCCATACGTAAGCGGGGATTGTGATGATCTGCTAATCTTTTAAGTATGAGTTGATATCCACCCATGCCACTTTTAAGCCATTTATTGATTCTGGCAATGGTAGTTGAGCTCATGCCCGTTTCTTTTTCTATTGCTTTGTAATCTATTTTTTTATTTAACATTTGTGCTACTTTCCAGCGATTGGTAAATTCTTTAATTTCTGCCTCGGTTAATAAATCACGCAAGAACTTTTTGCATTCCGACTCATTTTTTAAAGATAAGAGCGCTTTATATAAAGCTTTTGTATCTTTGTTTGATAAGAATTCCATACTTTATCTAACTAAAGTAAAATATAATATATCACTTTAGTTAACTAAAGTCAAATTTTGTAGTTTAGGGCAGCAAGTAGATTAAGTCAATAATATTTTTGCCCGCTTCACTGCGAAGAGAGTCAGACCCGGTATGATAGATAATTATCGCATTTTTGTTTTTGATGATGCTTTCGCTGTCTGTTTCTTTGCCCTGGTCTAGTATTTGAGAGTTTTTGTTAATAGTAAATTCAATAATGTTATTTTGCTCATCTTTTGCAGAAAAAATATTCTGGCGGACAATCGACAATGTTTTTAATAGCCTGGTTTTTTTTGTAACCTGAGGTTTATTTTCCCTAAAAATTTCTACATCTGAGGCAATAATCTGATTTTTGTCATCAGCACTTTTAACCTGGCCTAAAGCGGTAATAAAATCACCAATCCGGATTTCTTCAAGTGCAGATGATGTAGATTCAATTTGGATGTTTTTGGGTAGTTGAATAATTGTTGATTTATCGATTTTGATTTCTTTTTGTTCTTCCTCAAATGTAGCAGTTATCAGAATATCAAATATGTTTTTAATATTGCCTGCGAAAACTTGAGTATTTGGGACAAAATTTTGGGTATTTTCCGAAAGCCAATAAATTAATGTTTTCTTTTGAACATCCTTGAGATTATTGGTAAACTGGATTGCTTCAATCAGGTTTAATCCACTAGTAAGTTTAACATCTGCTTCAAAAATACCGTTTTCGTTTATTTTGACTACTTTATGACTGTTATTGGAAGTCAATGCCAAGTATGAATTTGCAATTGTTTTGCCTTGAAACTTTATATTCTCAACAGTTAAAACCGAAAAGTTTTCAGGTGTAATTTCTAACAGCTGTTTCTGGCTGTTTTGATTTGATTTTTCTGTGTAGACATCCGGCTGCTGGTAATTATGTACTCTGGGTTGCCTTTGCCATAACCAGTAAATTCCATACGAAATAAAAGCTATTATTACAATTAAAAACAGATATTTTTTAAGGGAGAAAAGTTTTGTGAAAAAAACTGCCATTTGGTAGTTAAAGTATTATAGCAGATTAAATTGAGCAATTGAGCAGACTTTTATTTTATGCTATTATCTTTTAGCTCTTTGTTAAATAAAAGAATAAATTATGGTTGATATCTGGTGGCATGGTCAGGCATGCTTTAAAATCAAAGGTAAAAAAACAAGCTGCGTAATTGATCCTTACGAGTCGGAATTTACCGGACTTAATAGTTTAAAACTGCAGGCTGATATTGTCTGTATTACCCACGATCATCAGGATCATAATAATTTTAAAGTCGTCAAAAGCGAAGCAGAAAATACAAATCCTTTTGTAATAAATGGATCTGGAGAATATGAAATATCCGGCATTAATGTTGTTGGAATATCAAGTTATCATGACAATCAAAACGGAACCGAGCGAGGTAAAAATACGATTTATTTAATCACCGTAGACGAGATAAATATTGTTCATCTTGGAGACTTAGGGCAAAAAAAATTAACACAGGATCAGGTTGAACAGCTTTCTGTTTGTGACATTTTACTAATTCCTGTTGGTGGAGTTTATACCATTGAAGCGAAAGATGCTCCGGATATAATTTCCCAAATCGAGCCTAAAATAATCGTACCAATGCATTATAAAATTGAGGGTCTTAAATTCAATTTATCAGATGTTAACCAGTTTTTGGCAACAATGGGAAGGGAAAAAACCCAACCGCAGCCGAAATTGTCTATTTCCAAAGAGAAATTACCCGAAGAAGTTGAAATAGTAGTTTTGGAAGCAAATGGCTAAACAGACGTCAGGGCATCTGCCTCCCCAGGATATTGAGGCGGAAAAATCAATAATCGGAGCAATTTTAGTTGATAAGGATGCTTTGATATCGATAATTCAGGTTTTAAAACCCCAACATTTTTATAAAAAAAGCCACTCTGACATTTATGAGGCAATGCTGGAGCTAAATGATAGACGTGAGCCGATAGATTTAATTACCTTAACAGCACAACTTAAAAAAAGAGGAGTTTTTGATGAAATTGGCGGTACTGCTTATTTAGCAGATCTGGCATCAGGAGTGCCTACAGCCGCTCATATTACCCAATACGCCCAGATTGTCAGGGACCATTTTATTAAAAGACAATTAATTTCTGCCAGTGCAAAAGTTTCCCAGTCGGCATTTGACGATACTGCTGATGTCAGAACAGTTCTGGACGAGGCTG
>MFBN01000013.1:0-3708 GCA_001776425.1 Candidatus Curtissbacteria bacterium RIFCSPLOWO2_01_FULL_37_9 | reverse complement strand
TATGCCAATTAAGGACGCTTTGACTGAAAGTTTTGACCGATTGGACGAGCTTCACAGAAAACCTGGTGGACTGCGCGGAGTTGCAACCGGATACTGGGATTTGGATAGTAAGCTTGCAGGAATGCAGGATTCCAACCTATTAATATTAGCATCACGTCCGGGGCAGGGGAAAACCAGTCTTGCCTTAAATATCGCTGCAAATGTTGCCGTAAAAGAAGGATTACCGGTAGGTATTTTTTCGCTTGAAATGAGTAAAGAAGAATTAGTTGACAGGCTTTTGGTATCAATGTCGGAAGTTGATGCCTGGAAGCTTAAAACAGGTAAATTGGATGATGAGGATTTTGACAGGCTGCAGGAAGCAATGGGAGTTTTGGCTGATGCGCCTCTATTCATTGACGATACACCGGCTGCCAACATACTTGAAATGCGCACTAAAGCCAGAAGACTGCAGGTTGAACATAGCCTTTCGCTTTTGATCGTCGATTATCTACAGCTTGTTAAAAGCCGTAATCTGGAGAACAGGGTGCAGGAAGTTTCCGAAATTTCCCAGAGCCTTAAGAATTTGGCAAGGGAACTTAAAATTCCCATCCTTGCCTGCTCACAACTGTCAAGGGCTGTTGAACAAAGGGGAAGCCGAAAACCTCAACTTGCCGATCTTAGAGAATCCGGAGCAATCGAGCAGGATGCGGATGTGGTGATGTTTATCTGGAGGCCGGATCTGGACAGCAGTGAACAGGTAAAGCTGGATATTCAAAAGCACAGAAATGGTCCAACCGGAGAAATCGATCTGGTGTTCAGGGCAGAAAGAGTCAAGTTTTACGGTGTGGAAAAACAAAGAAAACAAGCAACTGCCGAGCCCCAGGTTACAGCCGAAGTTTAGCTGCTATAAAAAGGAGAGCTTTTTAGTTAAAAACTATCTATAAATAACTTTTCTATGGCCAATGTCAGTAATGATGATACCTTTTTCCTTTGTGAATTCATATAAAATTCTATATGGCCAAACTCTTATCGAGTACGTTCTTTCAAGTTTACCTTGAAGTTTTGTCCCGACTTTATGATCGGGTGAAAGTTTTTTTATAGCTTGGGTTATCCTGACTTTGAGTTTCTTATCTTTTAATTTATCGAAGATTTTGCGAGCTTCCCTTGAAAAGTAAACTTGTGTCACTTTTTAAAGATCTTCACCCGTTACTTCTTTAAAAGAGTAGATGCGACCAGCTTTAATGTCCTTTACCGCTACGTCTTTGACCCTGAGCGGAGTCGAAGAGTAGACAATGTTACTTATTCCTTGTAGCCTTGGCGAGTAGGAGAACTTTTTGGGTTAATTTGAGTACTTGTCATTAATAATTACTAAGATTAAGATAATTTGACCATGTCAGATTCTGATGTTAAAAAATTAAGGGCGTTTCTAAGAGAAGAAATTAAGCCTCTCAAAGAGGAACTAGAGATAATTAAACATAAGGTAGGGTTGGTAAGCTCACAGCAAACTGTGGACTCATTAAGAATTGAAAAGATCAAAGATCAGGTTTCTGTAATGAACGAAAAATTAGATAGCCACACAGAGTCTTTAGTTAAAATTGAAGCAATCTTGGAAGGTTATGCAGATATGTACAAAGTCAACAAAGAGGATAATCAAAGGTTAAAACAACGAGTTGAAAGAATAGAAAATCAGCTGGCTATTACTCCTCAAGGCTAAACTCAAGATTTACCACTAAAATTTTAAGTAGACGATGCTGAAAGCTCTGAGTTATTCGAAGGGTCGTTAGACTCTGAGTGAAATCGAAGGACTTGTCATCCCGAAGTTTTCTTGATATTCCGTACCTTTAGCGAAGGATATAACGTAGGATGAGAACTTTTTGGGTTAATTTCCCGTTTTTGGCTGAAATGTAGTATAACCGAGTGTTTTTCCTCGAGCAACATCTAAAACAACATCCATCCGGCTCCCATTAGCAATGACGCAACGTTTACCTTTTTCTGATAAATCTTTGCATACTCGTACTTTTGTAACCATCCCACCTGTACCAATGTCAGAACTTTGAAAAAAGCGTGTTTCGCCATCAATAGACGAGGAGTTCTCGATAAGTTGGTTGTTGGAATCAAGTACCCCATCTACGTCCGTGAGAAGCAAAACTGTGTCAGCATCTATAATCTCAGCTACTTCTTGGGTGTTGTAATCATTGTCAGCTAAACGCAAAAAAGCTTCCATTTCGTCCGTGCTTACAGCATCATTCCGGTTTACAATAACAACTCCGCTTTTCAGTGATTTAGGCAAAACTTTTTTTGCCTCTTCCAAATCATTTTCTGTTATAAGTGCTTGTCCTGCAACGACGCCATGTTTTCGGAATGCATTTACCCATGTACTAATTAATGTGGGCTGTCCATAAACTGCTTCGACTTGTTTGTCTCTGATATCGTCTTCATCAATTGATAAAAGGTGGCGACCGCAAGCTACAGCGCCTGAGCTCACTATGACAACGTCAACACCGTTTTTATATAGTTGACTGCATTGTCTAGCTATATCATCGATTAGAGCGACATTCAGTGGACTCTCTTTAGTTGCACCTCGAGTGATTGTGCTGCTGCCAATTTTCACCACAATACTGCGGCTTGCAAATTGTTCCTGTTCGATCCCGCCACTTTGTCTTTCTAAACCTGTACCTGACATGGGGATTATTATACTAAAATGTGAAAGGAAATACAACTATAGGTCTTGCTTGCAATCCGAAGCTTTTCCACCCTCCGTAGCTGTGCTACTGCGGAGGATGGGAGCGAAGGATAGTGCCGAAGGTGGGGGCTGTCTTCACGAGTTTTTCGCTTTGCGAAAAAGCGAACTCTCGACATTTGTGCAGTATTCTTGAATCAGTCCGAGCGCATTTCGGCAGGGAAATCCCCCCGCGAAAATTCGGAAAGGCAGCGGCTTGTACTGAGCGAAGTCGAAGTGAACCGCACCGATGACAATTTCAAGTTTTTCTTTGGCGGCATTTAACAAAGTTTACCACCTATGACAGCATCAACACTATCAGGCGAAATCAAAATACATTCTTTGTTGGCGTCGGGTACACCGAGCGTTAAACTTTCAGAACTTAATTTTCCGATTTGTCTCGGCGGCAAATTCACAACACCAAGCACAAGTTTTCCAATTAACTGGTCTTTAGTATATCGGATGACGCGAGCGCCAGAAACTTTTTTACCAACCTCATTACCAAAATCAATAGTTAACTTGTGCGTGGTGTATTTCGCGTTTGGTAATTCTTCAACATCAATAATTTTACCAACGAGGATATCTAGTTTTTTGAAATCATCAAAAGTTGCCATATTTGTATTGAGCAAGTTTAAGTATGGATTGGAGAACAATCGGCAATTCAGTTACGCCGTCGCTTCCGCCACTAAAATGTCCTTTTTTGTGCTCAATAATAATTTTCGAGCCAAGTTTATCTCGAAAGTCATCTTGGTTATCAAGCGGCACATAAGGGTCATTATCGGAAAATATGGCAACACTTTTGGGGAGATGAGATTTTACTTTGGTAAGGTCAAGTGGAGTGCCGAGCCAGTGCTTGTCAGTTTCTTGCACATCTGGATCGTCCTCAAGTCCAGTAAGTCGTTTAAAGAAGCCGGCAACAAAAACTGCTCCACCAACCATTACTTCTTCCGGCAAAGATTCAAGATACCGAGCAATGGTTTGGCATCCCATACTATGCCCGACAAAATAAG
>MFBN01000012.1:9401-9486 GCA_001776425.1 Candidatus Curtissbacteria bacterium RIFCSPLOWO2_01_FULL_37_9 | reverse complement strand
GGTATTTTGAAATATAAGCACGGCACTTTAGAGCCTTTACGCTATGAAGGGGATAAATTAGTTTATCGGATCAAAGGTAAAGAAA
>MFBN01000012.1:9164-9323 GCA_001776425.1 Candidatus Curtissbacteria bacterium RIFCSPLOWO2_01_FULL_37_9 | reverse complement strand
AGGTTGAAGCCACTCCGGATGAAATAAAAAGATACTTGAGCTCTAAAAGTCTTCCGGCGGGGGCCTCGATAAGAAATCTAAATTTTAAATTTAATGGTGCCCGAGCAACCATGACTGGTTTTGTTAATGTGCCAATACCTCTTGTTGGAGGAAAAATCA
>MFBN01000012.1:0-9087 GCA_001776425.1 Candidatus Curtissbacteria bacterium RIFCSPLOWO2_01_FULL_37_9 | reverse complement strand
TTTCTTAGAGTTTTGGGACTATCAATCACCCCAGAGGGAAAATTTGCAATTAAAGTTCAAAATTCTGTCCAAGCCGCAGCCTAATCTTAATAGTATTTGGTATAATAAAATACTCGTACCTACCCGTTTCTGAAATCTACGGTCGGTTGCCAAATCGGTTGCAATTTTGAGGTTTTGTTTCCCTGATTCAAGTTTAAGTCTATAATTGCTTTATGTTCCCAAAAACCGCGATTGCTGTTTCGGGCAAACGCATTAGGTTAACCGAGGAAAGATGGAACCATATCGAAGAAAGACACCCGGAAGTCGCAGGGAAACTCCCTGAAATTCTCACAACAATCGCCGAACCTGATATGTCTTCCTCTGCTCTCGCAGAGCGACATATATCAGATAGCACTTGTGCTAGGCTGATATATAATAACAGCTGGTTGGGAAGACGAGTTAGTTGCGATAAGAAAATTTAATAACCAAGACCTGGCCGTAATTTACAAAGAAAACGCAGACGGCGGCTTTGTAATTACCGCCTTCTTAACAAGGTCACTAAGGTATTTTGAAAAGCGAGGAATAATATGGAACAAACAAAATTAACGCAATTCTATCCGTTTATTAGCAATCTAGTAAAATTACCCGAGAAGAAGGTTTGGACAGACTATGACAAACAGGCTGATGTTTTGTATGTTAGCTTTGGTCAACCTCAAAAAGCGGGTGATACCGTGCCAACCGACAGGGGAATTCTAGTTCGCAAAAAGGGCAAAAAAATAATCGGGTTTACAATCCTTAATGCCAAGCGCTTTTTGAGAGGCTAACCTTTCTTACCTCTTTGCCACTTCAATTCCAAACTATTTCTTAATTTTACATTCAATATCAAACGTTTCATGGTATAATCCGCAGCTATGATTGAAAGAGGATTTGGACTTTTAAGAAGACTTCCGCCAAAAGCCGAGGTGACAGTTGGAGCAGTCGGCACAACTATCTACGCAGTCATGTCCGTTGCCCCGGCTGAGGTCCAAGACGTTTATGGGGAAATTCCCATAAGCGGGTGGTTGATAAACCTATTGTCTGTGGCAGATTTAAGAATGAGTGCTGGAGCTTTAGTAATTGTTTTTGGGGCTGTAGCTTTTGACGGTTTTAAGAAACTACTGGCTGAAAGGCATTCAGACGCCAATAACCAAGGTCAGTAAAACAATTGAGAATATTGCTCTAGAACTTTGGCAAGGTCTGCGACTCTATTTTGGCACAATTTCTATTTGTTGCCTACCCTTTTTAAAACAAACTTTAAAGTTATCAAAAAACCCTTTCTAGCCTAAGACACTATATACGAATATTGGATCAACCAGAGGAATCACTGCTTGAGGGGCTTTCATTAAAATTGGTTCTTTAAAACCCTTTTGATGAGCCTCATCATAGACTTATTTAGCAGTAAGCCCGGAAGTGATTACCGTCTTTCGATCAGGAGTGAGGGCAACCCACTTGCCTTTATACTTCCTGTAAATTTTAGTCGTATCGATTGCTTTCATAGCTTATATTCTACTTCTTGGCAACCTCTATTTCAAACTGGCGATCGGTTGTAAGGTCGGTTTGAATGAAGAGATTTTGCTTGCCTTCCTGCTCATCACTATTGTTAACCGATTTAACTTTCAGATAACCGGGTAAATTCAAGGTAAACTCAAACGGATCTTCACCTGTTCCTGCCTGTTTTTCTACGTATAAGTGATAAATAGGCGCTTTTTCAAGCTGGATATTTTTGGGAATTCTATAAGTAAAAATTACCTCTTTTGACGAATTTACTCCTACTTCAACAAAAGTTGAAAAGACGTTTAAACCTCCGCTGGTAGTTACTTCAACGTTGGTCAAATCAACCAAGTCTCCGTTTTTATATTCTTTTAATTCGCTGGCAAAAGGAACATAGACTCTTAGAAAATTGACATATTTGCCGGCTGGCCATGTTTGGGCCTGACTGTTATTAGTATATAAAATTTTAAGTTTGGCATTTAAATCAGCATCACGCCCGATGGTCATTTCATATGATATTTTTCTGTCTAAAAAACGGTTAACTTTATTTGCGCCTAGATTTGCTTCTGATAAAGCCAAAAAGTCCCTTGTTTCGGAAATATCTTCAGCAGGATTAAAATATTTCGGAGGAAGAGGATAATCCCAACCTTTAGCCTGAACAAATGATCCGAGATTATTGCTGTCCAAAACTACCATTAAATGTTTTTCATTGATAGCATTTTTGATGTTTTTTACAAGACCAATTGTCGGACCTTGAGATATATTATTTAAAATTTTCGAAATCAATGCTCTGGTTAATGCCCCAAAAAAATCGCTTTTAGCTGTTGAACCGGGGAAAAAACCAACCTCGCTATAATACGTACCTCTCTCGAACAGATTTTTACTGGTAATTTCCTCGTTATAATCCTCAAGTTTAATCGGACCGATCGTTTCCAGAATATTTTGAATAAAAGTTAGATCTAAAGCAATTACTCCGTCTACATCCTGTCCGGTTTCTTTTTTATAGAAATCACGGGCTACGCCGGCATTCAGCGAAAAATCCCCGTTCCAATTTGAATCTCTTAAGAAAAACTGCGTAAGACCCAGTTTTTCTTTAAGTTGCTTAGGAGGTTCGATTATCTCTTTTAGCTGGCCGTCGTATGTATAAACATCTTCAATTGCGATATTTTTAAGCTTGCCAGCATCAAATTCTATTTTACCTACGTTACCGATAAAACCACCTCCGGGCCTAAGCTCATTATTATTTTGAAGCAAGACTAAATATGATTTACCTTTGGTATCACCTACAAAGTCTAAAGTTATGTTATTTAACTCAAGTGTTGATGAAGACAATAGCATTAAATCCGATAATGTACTTTTTAAAGTATTTATCCTGTTTTTTAGTAAATTACTGTCGGCTTTTTGGATAATTTGGTTGGCATATGAAGCCTTAAAATAAGCCCTTCTAAAATTAGCGGAAGATGTATCTAGGTCGAATCCCTCATTTTTTAAATTAGCATTGATTATAATTGATAAATTATCCATAAGAATTTGACTGCCTTCAATAAAATAGACAAGTGAGTTACTGCCAACAGAAGCAGAAAGCAAAGCAGTATTAAAACTGTCAACAGAAAGCGGAAAAATTAATCTTAGTGGCCATGTAATCATTTTTGTTTTATTTTGTGCTGCCTGAAAGTTTTTTTGGGCTGATTTGGATTTGATTTTGGCTTTTGTAAGATTACCGCTGAATGCATATTGCCTGGCTTGTTTTAAATTGGCAACACCAAGATAAATATCCAGTGCAGTTTTACCCAGTATCAATATAACCAATGTGATCAGCCCCAGAATTATCATTTTTTTCTGGGGTTTGAATAAATAACTTTTTATTTTAGATCTATCAGAAATCCTGCCTATTACTGCGTGGGCTTTTTCAAGCGGAGTAAGAATTTCTTTTTGAACCGTAGGCTGTACTAATGTTTGACTGGAGCCTTGGATAGTTTGTAGGGGTTTTTGAGGTTGAACTATAGCTTTTTCTTTCAGAAAATAATCAAAGGTATTTTTCAGTCCTTCATTCAACCTAATTTTAGGAGAAAAATTAAGCTTATGGATTTCTATGTTTGCATGGGGCGCAATTACGGCAGGTTGAGATCCGGAAAAAAATAAGTTGACATTTTTGTTTGCACTGACACTGACCGCATTCTGGATTTCATAAGCAATAGATAAGGCTGTGATGCCTTCCTCTGAAATAATAAATTGATTTTTATTTTCATCTTCACTAAAAGAAAATTTATTAATGGCAAATATAGCATCACTAATATATGTCGGGTATATGATTGAAAGACCTTCGTTTTCCAAAATTACTTTATCGGATGTCACTGCCTGATAAATTAACCTTGATAGTTGATTTGTGTAAAAACCGGAATCTACTTGAGAAGCAAGGGGCATTTTTGGTCCGTATAAGTCGCCGACAAGTAAAAATTTTATATTCTGGCTGCTCTGGTTGTTTGTTGACAAGTATTCAAAAAAATTAGCATCGGCTGTCAGCGGGGTAATAATTATGACTTTGGTTTTCCCGTTAGAAGCAATCGCCGTTATATTTCTGGTAGCAGGAGTAAAATTAGGCTTCCCCAATGAAGAATTCTTAAAATCATAGTCTAATAAATTCAGATAAAATATATAGTCAAAAACAGGCAAATAAGCAGGTAATGGCTGATTCAGGTCCAATTCCATTAAAGTGAAATCCGGATTGTTGATCAAATCTGAAGTTTGGGGTATTTTACCTACGCCTACCACAAGACAATTTTGTGCTAATAGTGATTCTGCCAATGAAGTTGCTAAATACGAACCGATGTCGGTTATCAGAACCTGCGTCTTTTTACGACTGAAATTGCTGGCATTCTGGGCAGAGGGTTGCATTGGATTTTATATTTTTAAATATATCTTAAGTCCAACTGACAAAATAGCAAAAAGGCTACCGATTAATGCACCGAAAACAAATATTATTTTCCTGTCAAATACGTTTTGGTCGATAACAACATGTTGGCCAACAGGACTAATAATAAAAGCCTGTTTATCACCATATAAATGTTTTATTTTTTTGTTAAAATTACTTTCTATTGACTCAAGAATCAGGCTAGCTGTTTCCCGATTTTGGCTGGTAACGGAAATTCTTATAATCTGCGGTCCGATTTTACGAACGGCGATTAAACCTTCCTGAGACATTAATTCGTTAATAAACTGCGGGCTTTCTATGATTGCGACAGCATTATCAGTAAAGTTTTTTGCTTTTTCCTGCGCGTAAAATCCGTCATATTGATATCCTTGCTGATAATTCTCACCAAAAGCCGAAATCAAGAAATTATTCTCTGTACGAATTCCTTTTCGAATATTGCTTGTTAAAACAACAGCAATAAAACCTCCAAGAACTGAAATTATAATAATTAAAATAATATATTTTTTAACAATTTTAATATAAGTTTTTAGTTCCATACCGGCTGGTTATTTTACTATATTGAGCTTTTCATCCAAAGCTCGATTGACTAATTTATCGGCATTTTTGTTAAGGTTGCGGGGAATATGCCTGTAGCTAATTTCCCCAAAATAAGATTCCGTTTGGCGAATTTGAAATATCAATTCCCTTAAATTAGCATTTTTAACTTTATAAAGACCCGAAAGCTGGGAAACCACTAATTGTGAATCAAGATATATTATTAAATTCCGGTTTTTATATTCTTTCCCAAGCCATTGAAGGGCTTTTACCAGAGCAGTATACTCAGCAATATTATTGGTTGCAATTCCTATATAACCGCATTGTTCTTTTATCACTTTATTGTCAATGTAAACCACAAAACCCCATGCTGCCGGACCGGGATTGCCGCGCGCGCCTCCATCACAATATATTTCTATCATTGTTTCAAATTCCTCAAAGATAAAAATAATAATATCATTATCAGGCCTTCGGATAAGACGGTGGTTACGGCCGCCGCCGGATAACCGAAAACCGGTATAAATATCCAGTTAGCACCCAGATTTACTAAAGCCCCGACTCCGTAAACAAAAAGTAAATATTTTTGCCTGTTGTAAATAATCAAAAGATGCCAAAGCAGGGCTGATATAAAAAAGAATGGCATCCCCAAAGAAAGAATCTGTAAAGCAGAAATTGATCCGCCAAAGCGCGGGTCGATAATAATTGGAATAAAATATGAAACAATAATCAACAATATCGCCAAGAGTATCGAAGAAAGACTTAAAATCAAAAACCAAATTCTTACCTGTTTGTTAAATTCGCTTTTATTATTCCTGTAAAGTTTAGTCAGCAGAGGATAAATAGCATTCGCAAAAAAAATCGGGACTGCCAAAGCTGCTTCAAAAAATTGGTAAGCGAGCCCATATAACCCTACTTCATAAGAAGATCTGAAGTTGGCCAGAATAAAAACATCAATCCTAAAATAGATTAAGTTAAAAACCAAAGCAATCCCTACCGGATAAGACAACCTAATTAGTTTTTGCGAAACTAATTTTGTAAAAAGCGGGTAGATTATTTTGCCTGAATTTTTGAATATTAAAAAATAAGCACAAGCAACCAATACCACTCCTCCCGCCACATAAGAGAAAACGTAGCCCAATATGCCGGCTTCGGTAAATGTAACAATTACGGTTACAGCCAAAATCGCGCTATAACCGATAATGGCAGCAATAGTTGATAAATCGTATCGGAGAATTTTTTGAAAATAGGCATTGGCTGTTGTAAATAAAGCCTGGCTAAAAATAGTCAAGGAGCCTATTATTATTCCTGTTTTAACCAAAGGGCTAAAACCAATAGCAAGCTGGGGGTCATAGGGCAGAAAAAAACTAATAATAACCGCTGTTAAAAATAAAACTGCCGCAAATATTAACCGAATACCAACAATAATCCTCAATAAATAGATTGCATTTTTTTGAGCGAGTTTAATATAAATATTATTGAATCCGAAATCACAAAAAGTATAAAAATAACCAATAAAAACAAAGATCTTAGTAAACTCCCCATAACCGGACGGACCAAGAGTTCTACCGATTAAAAGCGTAATCAAAAGAGTAGTCGATGCGGTTATAACCTTCCCGAAAATTTGGGCAGAAGTGTTGAATATAACTTTTTTAAACATTGCTTTTTAATATAACACTGCCAGAGAAACTTAATATAATTAGTATTTAGATTTACTTAAGATATAGGCAATTGCCAGCCAAAAAATCAATCTGCCTTGATTTATGGTCCATAAAAAATGGTCGAATGTGGCAAAAACAAGAAGTACCAGAAAAAGGCCAATTTTTGCAGGTGTGTTGGCATACGTTACAACAGCTGTTAAAAACACACCAAACAACACCAGCCCGATAATTCCGTTTTCCGCCAAGATCAACAGAAAAACGTTGTGAACAGGCTGCAGAAGGCGGACTTCGCCAATGGAAAATAAATTTAGCTTGGAAAGCTCCAAAATAAAATTGCCGCTGCCGACACCAAAAAGAGGATTTTTTAAAGCAATATCCAAGCCGGCCTGCACTAAAGTTAATCTTTCGGAATAAGTCGCAATTTGAGAAGAAGGCAAAATCCTGATAAACACCACTATTAACAAAATTAATAGAAAAGTACCCAATAAATAATATTTAAACCTCTGTCCAATGACTGTTGAATAGATAACCAAAACCAATATGGCTGATTTTGAAAATGTCACAAAAACCGCAACCAATGAAATTAAAAGAATAATAAATGATGATTTTTTCAATTTATTAACAAACAGAGTATGCCCTGATAATATTAAATAAATTAAAACAAAGGCGGCAACAACATTAGGATGGGAAAATGTGCCGTAGGGCCTTAATAACTGTTTACCGAAAATCTGGCTGTGGGCAATATTAACCGTCGCAGCATTCAGGCTCCTTTCGCCTAATATCCATAAGCCTAAAGACGACTGCCTGCTAAATTGGCCAATCAAAAGAAGCGATTGCCAGACTAGCGAAAAAGAAAACACAATTAGACTGATTTTAAATACATTTTTTCTCGAAAGGGAATGCAGGGCAAACGATGCAAATAAACTGACAAGAAAAATTTTCAGGCAGAAATAATAAGACACCTGTTTTGAGGAAGAAATGAAAAAAGCATTAAGCACCAAATATAAATTTAATAAAAACAGACTAAAATAAAAAAATTTGGCTTTTCCAATCAATTTTGCCAGATTCTGGCGATTTTCAAGCAGAAATGCACAAATGTATAAAAATATAATGATATCCGCAAAATAAATAGAGACCGCCCTATAATCAATGGGTATCCCCAAAACAAATGATGATTTAATCCAAAAGAATTTACCCAGCTGAATGGGTATAGCGGCAAGTGTTGCCAGAAAGAGAAAATCTGATAAGCGCATTAAGAGCCGGCATTTTTGGGGCTGATTACCAATATTCTTTGCAAGCCTTCTCCTTCGGATAAAGTAACAACATCCGGATGGTCGGTTAAAGCTGTGTGGATAACTCTGCGCTCGCTGCTTTTAAGATTATATAGTACTTCATTGGTTTTGCTTTGGGCGACCTTAGAAGCCAAAGTGTGAGCCATTTGTTTTAAACGCTCCTCTTTTTGCTTACGCCAGCTATTGACATCAACAAAAACCTCAAAGTCATCCAGATTAGTTAATGTCTTAATTCTAACTGCCAATACAAACTGCAGGCTTTCCAAATTAACACCGTGTTTACCGATTAAAAGGGCAGAATCCGGTGAATCAATATCAATAAAAAAAATGCCGTTTTGGCTGGAAACTTCGACAGTTGCCGAAACCCCTAGAGCTTCAATTAGTTTTCGGATTTCCTCAGCTACAAAATTTTCGTCTAATTTTTGTTTAGCCAATGTGCTCCTTTGGAGCAGTTCTGTGTGATGAGTGATGAGTTAATTAGGATATAACTAAACTGCTCATAACTAAACTGCTTATCTTCTTATTTGCGCCACTTAGATGGTAAATATTTGGCAATACCGCCCGGCCCGTTAATTTTATACTGCTGGATAATACCAATTACGGTAAAAGTATTCCAGTAAAGTGAAAGGCCAACAGGAAAACCGTAGGAGAAAAAGGCGATCATCAAAGGCATAATCAAGCCCATTTGTGATGTTACCTGGGCCATACTGTCCTCAAGTGATTCCTTATGCTCTTTTTTAACAGCAGGCACTGCCGGTTTTACCGCCGGTGTCATCATCTTGGATTGAATAAATTGTAATAACCCGGTAATTATCGGAATAAATAGAATCAAAATACCGATCTCGCTCCACTGGCTTGGTTTATCCGCAAGGTTAAACCCGAAAAAGTTAGGGCCGGGTATTTTGTCCAATTTTAATTGCGGCAGTAATCTTTGATTAATATTTAGTAAAAAATCGGCATTATCAAAAGCAACTACCTTCAATAATACTTGGTAAAGGGCAATAAATACCGGAATCTGCAAAATAAGAGGCAAACAGCCGGCCAAAGGATTTACTCCATGCTCTTTGTAAAGTTTTGAGACTTCCTGTTGATGCTTAACCTTGTCATGACCATGTTCGGCTTTAACCATGTCAAGATGGGGTTTTAAAGAAGCCATTTTCTG
>MFBN01000011.1 GCA_001776425.1 Candidatus Curtissbacteria bacterium RIFCSPLOWO2_01_FULL_37_9 | reverse complement strand
GCCGGCCCAACTGTAATTTGTAAATTTCGGAGATTGGTGCCTCCCAACAAGCCTCACTTTCTGCACTTTTGCAGTAGCGGCAATTCTTTCTATATAGGACAAATCTGCTTCAACTGGTGTTTCTTTGGCCTCGACAGCCAAAACTTCATCTAAAATGAAATCAATCTCCTGTCCAGTTTTTAGAGCATAGTATCGAACTTGCCCAATTCTGGCAAGTTGATTAAAAAGAGTATTCTCAAATTGTGATCCGCCAGAAAGCTCTGCTAAAGTGTTAGCAAGCCCTGTATCGCAAAAATAAAGTTTTCGTGATTTTACAATCTCCCGGTCAATACTTTTAGTATATACACCAATTGTCCTAATTAAATAAGTTTTCTCAAAAAACTGTATATAATTTGTAACTGTGGGGCGAGATAAACCAGTCAATCTTGACAATTTACTGTACTCCACCCTACTTCCCACTCTTCCCGCCAGTAACTTTGCCAAAGAATAAAGATTGCGCTCGTCAGAAAAATCAGCCAAGGAGCGAATATCTATATTTACATATGAAGACATAATGTCTGACAAAATATCACGCTTTTCGGCTTCGGATTGGGCCAACACCACCTGTGGGAATCCACCAAAACGGATATATTCCTCATAGTAAGTGGAAAGACGGTTGTACTCTAAATTATTAAATTCGCCCTCTTTCCAACCTAGCGGAGAATACCGAATTTCTTTAAACGTCAGAAATTCTCCGAAATCCAAGGGAAACAATTCAAATAATTTTTTTCTGCCAGATAAAGATTCCGAAAATAAATTCTTAAGATAATATGAACTTGATCCGGTGACAATGAACTTAATCTTGTGATGGTCAGATAGGTACTTAATGGCGCTTGGACTCTCCGGAGCAAGTTGTATCTCATCCAATGCCACAATCATTTGTGTATCCGCCGATAGACCGCGAGCAATAAATGCTTCACGAATGGTATCGTAATTTTTTTGCTCAAAAAGTTCACGGTTATCAGGGCGTTGCAAATCCAAATAAAGAGAATTTTTGTTGGGCAAATCCTCAAGAAGTCGCTGTGTCAAAGTAGTTTTCCCGGTTCTTCTCATACCCGTCAGGACGGTTACAAAGTTAGTTTGGGCGTGGGAATAAAGTTCTGGGTAGATTTTGCGAGAATATAACATATGTAACTATTACTTTACAAAATATATTACTTTTTGTCAAGTGTGTCTTTCAGGACACTTGTACTAACACCAGTACCTTTGGACTTCTATCAGAAGCGGTAAAGTTCACCAATAGTTCGAAAATGTTAAAAGATGAGAAGTTAGATGATAAAACTTTCGAACCTCAAGAAAAGCTTGCTATAACGGGACAAACTGAGCATTTATACGCTCAGCGTCCTATCTGGCTCCTCGGTCTGGACTTCCTTCAGCTTCGTTCAGGGTAAACTTCTCGTCCAACCGGAGAATACTTCATCAAACCCACCAAATGGTGAGCTTGCCGAAGTGCTCGAGAATCGTAACTCTAATATAACCATGCAATTAGCTTGTTTAATCAAGACATTCGAAGATTGTAGGCTGGTACAGCAAATCAGAGAAGAGATAGAGAAAGTCAGACCTTGTATAGCTATTTCAGCCTCGTAGAAGCTCGTAGAATCGCTTAGAACGAGCTAGAAACTGAAACATAACGGAAAGTACCTGTTTTGTATCTTATATTGATTACCACAAATCTCTAGCTTACTAGAATTGATCCTAGCTTATAAGCTCCGAAAGGAACTCTGTTTCCCCGCCAAATTGGAAACATTGATAACCCATGAATCCCCTTTCCTTTTTAGTGATTCAAAAGTATTGCCACTAAAAGGCTTGAACATTATCGCAGTTTCTATATCCTCAAGTGGTGATTTATGTAGACTATCACCCTCGAACAGATATTGAGAAACATCCCCTGAAAGTAGTGCCTTACTCATTTCCCTCTCATCAACGATTTCCCTTCCTGCAAGGTTTATAACAATTGCTTTACTTTTTAATCTGCTGATCCGTTCCCTATTGAGAAATTTCTTATTTTCCTCAGTATTAGGCAGGTGAAGCGTAAGCATAGCTGAATTACAAAGCAAACCATCTGGGGAATCTATATATGCTCCTTCAAAGCGTTCTGTTGCATAAACTGTCATGTCTAAGGCTTTTGCTAACTGTGCAACTCTTTCCGCTGTTTGATCTGAACCAACAACTCCTAACCTTCTGCCTCTAATCTCAAAACCTGACTCTGGCAAATATCTTCGCCTGTATGTTCTTCGGTCATTGATAAACATTCTTTTAGCAGAACCGAGCAAGAGCAACATAACATGTTCTGCTACTGCCTCAATTTTGTAATCTGAAACTGTAAAAACTCTAATGCCACGTTTTTTGCAATATTCGGCATTAACATAATCGGCGTGGGTTGTATTCAAGGCTAAGCCCTTAACATTTGGTGCCTTTTCCAGTATCTCAGACAACCACTCGGAAGCTCGCTTGCCGATACTTTCTCCAGGGAAAGCGATAATGTCTGCCCCTTTTGCAATACGGACCAATTCGTTTAACTCATTCTCTTTGCCACTCTCCACAAAGGAAACTTGCCCTGCAAGTCCAAGTTTTAGAAGCTGTTCCGAAGCAAATTCTGATTTGGGATAAAGAATTGAAATATTTTTCATAAGTGCCTCCTAATTTATAAAAATAAAGATTATCTTTTCCTTAATTCTCTTTTATTTTCAGGAAACACTATATCGAAGTACTTTTATTCTACTCTATCTGCTCGTATTTTAAAAGCCTATCTATAAAACCTGCCCCCGTTAAGCATAGTTTCACCTATTCACGCCATCGTTTCATCGTGGTCAAGAACTTGGAAAATAAATATATATGAAGAAAGTTGATATAGCTAAATATCTTATTGTTGCATACACATTTACAACCTTACCTTTGGCAGGAATAGGTTTATTAGGCTACGTCTTATATATGAATAAGAAGTTCAAGGAAATGGAAGCCCAAGTAAAAGCCGCAGTTGCAGAAAATGAAGAAAAAGCAATACTAACTAAGAATTTAGATAATGTAGTCATTAAAGGGAATGTTGATAATTTCGATATTCATGAAGAATGTGTTATTGAGAACTATCAAAATAGATTCTACCGAATTATGAAGCCTAGTGGTGAATACTTAAACAAGATATTTCTAACTTTAGAAGATGCTAAAAAAGAAATAGATGTAGTTGCACCACTCTTAGTAAAGCCCGAAAGAAAGAGAAGCAGAATTTACAATATAAGGTACGTTAAATAGTAGAAAAAATGAAAATAGATTTATAAGTTAATCATTAACACGGAAGGAGGTGATATTTATGAAATGGACAGCTGCACAACAAAAGTATGCAAATAGTGCCAAAGGGCGAGCTTCTAGGCTCAAGTATCAATCGTCAGAAAAGGGTCGTGAAGCGAGAAAACGATACATGGCTAATAAAAAAGCCAAGCGTTTAGAATTAAAGCAAGAGCCACAGATAGAACAGAAAGTGGTGGAATCAGCGATTGCCCCAGTGGAAAAGAAAGCGGAAGTTGTTAAAATAGATAAAGCTCCTAAGAGCAATTAACAATAGAAGACGCTTTTCGAAAGAAGACCGACTCCTCATCGGTCTTTTTTCTTTGTATGAGCTAAGTTAGCTTTAGTACTTCCTTCCAAGCCTCTTGAATAAATTGCAAGCATTGTTCAACATTCTTGGTATATTCAACCGCTTCTTCTCCTAACTGACGAATATCTTTATCTTGCATAAACAATTCGTGAGTAAACTCATTTCTTTTCTCATGGACTACCGAGAGGCTCGATACGAGCTTATTTAAAGATTTGCTTTGATACTTTTTAAGTTCATATATTAACTGTCCTAAAGTTTTTTCTTTGAAATCATTCACTGTTTTTGCCTTTTTATAAACAGAAAAGTCTTTTGAGGCAAATTCAAGAAAGTAGTTTAGCCCAACTATTAAATCTTTCAGCTTGGTTTCTGTATATTGTGATTTAAATAGGAAGTAGGCAATCTTGGCTGCAGGAACATTTGTTTTGTTAAGCTCGTCTATACCATCTGATAATTTGTCGAATGGTCTGATGTAGTTAATATAGCTATTTTTTAGCTCCTTAATTCTTAATCTTAGCCAGTTATAGTTATTGTCTTTGGAGTGTTTCTTTATCCATGCTTCTAATGCGAGTACTGGTATAAACGACCCCTTTTCTTTAAGATTTTCAACATAGGAGGTAACAATACGCCATAAATAGTTGATGTATTCCCAATATTCCTTTATATTTGGTTCCGATTCCTTTTCTTCTAACAGAGCAAAAGAGTAATCCAAAAGTTCAAATAGTTTGTTAAAAAATCTCTCGTCTCCTAAGTTAATAATGGGCTTGGCAAAAGCCATCCAGTCAATTTCCATTTCTGCACTACCTGGGGAATGCCCACCCTCGATGCGATGAAACAGTAAAGGCTTCTTTATCTCATTAATTCTCCAGTCTATTGCTTTCTCGTCTTTATATATCTGTATAAGACTTGCATTAGCAACTTCAGCCAATCCTTTTATCTTCTCGTCTTTAAGTATTTCGTTTAGAAGTTTTTTCGTATCGTTATCTGCACAGGTGGTAAATAGACATAAAGACTCAATGGCCGCTATTTGCTCGTAATCAGGGATGAATTCATCTCCGATGAAAGATTTTAAAACAGGGAGAACGCTTGGGAGTTTACACTTATTTTTTGCGTAATGGCTGACTAGATAAATATATGTACTAGGAATAAGGTATCTTGTGTCGTGTTCTTTATCACTCATTACCTGATTTACATATTCAAGGTCTTTGTCCTCTAATATTTCAACCAATTCAATGATTAAACTCATATCATCGGAGTAGGCGTAAGGTATAAAGTCGATAATATTTTTTCGGTGTTTACCTATTTCCTCAAGAGCGAAAATTTTAACTATCGACAAAATGTTGCCGTAATACGAAGCTACTGCAGACCATGTAAATTGACGTGTATTTTTATCAGGTATGGTTACTTTAAATTCTTGAGGGTTTATTTTAGAGATACCTTCATCTATAGCTAATTTTATTAACCTTTCTCTATCTTTTTTACCTTTATTCTTAAAATGTTCATCTATTTCTATTTGGTTGTGTAAGTAAAATTCAAAAACTTCGGGAAAAAACTTGCCAGGTGAGGGTTCGAGGTATTGTTGAAATTGTTTAATCACACTTAACTTACTTTTGGCTTGCTGTCTCTCCCATTGGGCGTTGATCGTTTTTTCATCAACAGGTTTAATCTTCTTCAATTCAACAGCTTTTTTATATACTTCTTCACCAGCTGCTCCATTTGTCCTTTTAGCTATATACACCACAGACGTGGCACGTTCTTGTATCTTGCTTGGTAAAGTCTTAACTTTCTCAAAATATGCATCGAGCTTATCTGAAGTAAGCAAAATCGCAAGTGTTTCCTCGTAGTCAAAAAATAGGTTAAGTGATTTTGTTTCGTCTTGCTTAGAAATTTCATCCATTATTTCAAAGATAAAATCACCATCTTTGCTATTTATGAGTAGAACTATTTGTCTGACAAAATTTGATTTGTCTTCCTGATAAATATCATGTATTTGAAAAACTTTAAATATAATCTTCTTGAGGATACTGACAATTCCATCGTCTAAGCAGTTGCTAATGTTGGTAAGTAAACGTTTATCCCCATCATCTTTATCAAAAATGCTTTCATGATCAAAAAATGCCTTCCAAAACTCATCGTCTTCTGCAATAGCTGTTAGTAGATACTTGACTGATCCTTTTTTAGTAATTGCATATAGCCCATGCCTCGCATAGATGTCTGCCCCTTGTTTCATGCCTTTTATAAAATGGTCAATTGAATGTTTAGAATTTGGATTTGTCGCTATACAGAACTGAATAAATTCGTCTCTTAATAATGAGTCTCCACTTCCTGCAACCTTGTCTACAAGGGGTATTATGGAAGTCTTTTTAAGCTTAGCTAGAGCGTATAGCCCATGACGTTGTAAAACTCCATTACCGTCATCATCAGGATCATTAATAAAACTTATTATCTTTTTCTCCCAAAATGCGGCTTCCTTTCTAGTGATTAAGGGACTTTTATCTTCAATCAGATTTCCTATTATCACCTCAACATTTCCTCTCCTAACAAAAGTTTCGGTGTGAGTAGCCCACTTTTTTATATCCTTCTTTAATCTTTTATATGATTCTTCATCTATAAATTTGCTGATACCTTTCCACGCCCATACTGGAATCCAGGTTGATCGATCAAAATATGAACCATATATCAAATTGAAAACCTTTGTTCTTAATTCTTTTGATAATTTAAGATCAATAAAGGTAATTAACTCGGACAAATTGTCGTCAACATTCTCTTTATTCTCTTCAAGAAAACCAACAAACCATATGTATACCTCTAGAACCTTCGAAGATTCCAACAAAAATCGAAGAACTCCACCCCATGAGGTAATAAATGCGGTAACTCCATCTTGTTCTAAGATTATTAACTTCTTAAGTTCAGTTAACAGATCGTCATTTTGTAGCAAATAATCTGCAACGAGAAATTCTGTCAAAGTATGATGTTCCCAAGTAAAATATGTCTTACCTTCTCGTTCCTCAATCTTACCTAGGTGGTTTTTCGTCATCCACTGAGCATCAAACTTATCCTTTGGTATGTTCAACGATTTAAGTAAATTTTCGTATTCGCTAGGATTTAAAGAATTAGTTAGGTGTTTTTCAAAATCTAGAGCAATAATAGAAAGAGTAGCTTTATCTTGTTTATCCTGTACTAGTTGTTCAAAAAAGAAGTTATAAAACTCAAAACGGTTAAACTTAGTTGGCTTTCCCTTGTTTAAATATTCAAGAAGGTAACTGAGATAGACCTCATCAGAAAGAAAGCTATTGTAGAAGTCGTGAAACCAAAATTGATCAATGATGTTATCTACTAACTTTACTGAGGGTTTATAGCCTGAAGTATAGCTATATTCAACAATTTTCTGTCTTATTTCCTGGTTGTCCAGCTTGCCATTTAAAAAATCGCTCATTTTGTGTAGTTGTTAACATTTGGGCATTTATTAATTTTATATACAAACTTTAATTAATATTAGCCTTCCCAAATCGACTTAACTTTCGTTTCTATTTCTTCGTTCAATGAGTCAATGTCTTTTTTATGATCATCAATCTTCTTTTGATAGACCTCTATTTCAGAAATTATTTTTTGTTGAGTTTCTATCGGAGGCACGGGTATTTTAACTTTTGCTAGATTTGATCTACTAATTCTTTGACGACTCGCTCCTGTTAAATATCTCGAAATTTCTTCAAAGTAACTTTTACTCTTTGACAAAAATAGGAAGTATTTGGGCAATATTTTTGTCTCATCAAATCTGATTATTGTGCAATCAACAGCAGTAATCATTTTTGTATTAAGTTTTGGAACAATACACACCCTTCCAACGGGATCAGGTAACCTTGAAACTAACACATCACCTGGAAATATTTCCGTACAACCAAGTCTCTTAAAAGTTTCTTCTGATATATATCTAGCCCTACCATCCTTATCTTTATATTCTCCAATGCCTACATTACCTGTTTGCAATAAACGTATGCCTTCCGTAGATTGGTCTTTACTTTCAATCCAATTTCCATCAGCAAACACTTTCGTTAATTTGCCAATCTCCACACATTCCCAACTAGAGGTGGTTCCGTTAATCTTTTTTTCTTTATACAATCTTCCGCTCAATATTCTATCGCTACTTTTGACAATTCTTTCTATCGGTACCGTAAAATACTTCTGATCGCTTAATGAGATTGTTTTATTTTCTTGTATTGATTTTCTATATCTACCAATCAGTTTTAATGCCTCGGGTAAATCATTAGCTTTAATAGGCACAGGGTTAGTATTTAAAGAATATCCATGATTCTCTATATCGTAGAATAAAATATTTTCAGGTTTTAATGTTTTATCTAAAAAGATAATACTTGTTTTTACTCCTGCATACGGCTGAAACACTCCAGAAGGTAGAGAAACCACACACCACAAACCGTTATCTAAAAAGAGCTTCCTTATTGCTTGATGACCTTTGCTTGAGTCAAAGATTATGCCTTCAGGAACAATAATTCCCATACGACCATTAAAGTTTAGGTGGTGAACCATCCACTCAGAGAAAAGTACCTCGGTTTTATTGGAAGCAATTGCAAATCGTGAATGTCGTTTTGCCCCACCTGTCGGTGTAATAAATGGAGGGTTAGCAACGATAATATCAAAGGTGTGTTGCCATAAGTTTTCATTCAGAAGTGTATCGTTTTCAGATACATTCGGAACTTTTAAACCATGAAGGTATAAGTTGGCTAGGGAAAATTTCACCATGAGAGGTTCCATATCCCAACCGTAAATTGTGTCGTTATAGAGTTGCTTGATCTGTTCGGGATTGAGGGTTAGTCTGCCCTTATCTGTATATTTCTCTTTAAGATAGTTGAAAGTAGATACCAAGAAACCCGCAGTACCACAAGCGGGATCAGCTATTTTTTCTCCGATACTCGGATCAACTACTCGTACCATAAAGTCGATGATATGTCGTGGTGTTCGGAACTGTCCTAACTCGTTTTGAGTACCAAGTATTGGAAGTAAACTTTCATAAAAATCGCCTAAGTCCAATCCGTCAGAAAATTTATCATTGAGATATATCAGAAAAGAACTGAGTACTTTAGGGTCGAGTATTTTTAAATATGAGCGTTCAAAGACTTTACGGACTGTGGGGTCAATGTGCGGATTTTTATAGAGTGATTCAACTGCTTCCCGACATTCTTTGACTAAATCCTCTCCACTATGCCTAACCAATACATCAAAATGGTAACGTTCCCAATCTCCTGTAAAGATCAGTTCTTTTGATCCGATACGGACTAACTCATCATGCTTTTTAGATAACTGTTTGAGAAATAAGAACAGCGTAATCTGCTCAATCTGATCAGTAGGCATTGCCACCTTACCGACAATAATTTGACGAAGGTCAGCAATAATTTTATTTAATTCTTGTGGTCTAGTTGACATAAGCGATATTGGTTTCTTTAATATAATTCACAACTGTTTCAATTTCACTCTTATTGACTCTCCCAATTGGTACATTTCCCCCTAGTGTTTGGTCATCTAATACGCTATAT
>MFBN01000010.1:14256-15084 GCA_001776425.1 Candidatus Curtissbacteria bacterium RIFCSPLOWO2_01_FULL_37_9 | reverse complement strand
AATAGCACAATGTTGATTAGTTAAAGGAATTCGAGTCTGTGAGATCAGCAGTCAAAAAAGTGAAGCCTGGGTAAAATTTAGTCGGTTTTAGAAGATAAATTTATCTTTGAAGCGTTTTGCATGCTGTCGCTTCTTCCCAAAAACGGAATTCCCTTGGGGGCACTTTCTTGTCTATCCATATTTAACTCGACCATAAGGCCATATCGCTCCCAAGCATATTTAATAATTTCGTGTGGTAATTTTCGTTCGTCTTTTGGCATTGATGATGGAAAGAAGACATTGAAATTAATAACTTCTGCTACACCCTGAATTAGCTTGCATAATTTATCGACAACTGGGTAATTGTCCCCCTCTTTTAAAGTTATATCTTCAAAAGTTATACCCCTACAGGAAGCTTGAATAGGTATACCATCAAGTGCATTTTTTAATCGTCTAAGTTCATCAACAGAAACATATTCAACTACCGAGTGTCCTTTTTCCTGAATGTAAGCATCCTTGACTTCCCCCTTCACATTGATTGCATGAAGGTCACCAACAAAAGCATGAACCATTCTTAAATGAGGTTTAATTTTTTTAGCTTGCTCAATAATCCAAGGAATTACTTCGGGAGATTTTATGTCAAATTTAACAAAAACATTCCTATTTACAATTTTATCCACAATACCCACAGGAGATTCTAATTCTTCTGCCGTCGGGATTCTTTTGCCCTGTGCAAGATTCATCCATGGGGTATGGGCAATAACCACTCTTTTGTCAGGATACTTTCCGATTGATGGTCCAACTTGGGTAATATCTATCTCAATACTCCTTTCTTGATCTATTGCCTGC
>MFBN01000010.1:10577-14166 GCA_001776425.1 Candidatus Curtissbacteria bacterium RIFCSPLOWO2_01_FULL_37_9 | reverse complement strand
CAATCTAGTTCCTTCGGAGATAATGGCGTATCTTCCTTCTTTGGATCCATTTGTTTGAAGTATAGTGATGAATTATTCTCAATTCAACTATTGAAGGCTCAGTCCGACCGATAGACCTACTTCGCATGATGCTTATAGGTAGGACTTATTTTCCCGCTTTACTTATCGGTTTAAACTTTTCGTTCTATTGAAAGTGTTGTACAAATCCACCAATACTGAGTTCTTCAATCTGAGCTCCTGACGTGCTCTTACACAGACTGCCAGAGTTTATCCAAGAATTTAGCTCCTCGCCTAATACGAGTACCAGCGAGTATCAAGCTCTGCTTATTTTACCAGATTTTTTATACGAATTGGAACCAAATTTAGCTTTGAAGTTTCCTACTAATTCTAAATAAGAGTTATCCACTTCTTTTAATTCTTGTTTAGTAACAGGTTTTCTATGTGCAATAAAGTGCAATAGCTATTTTTAACTAAGATGTATACTATAAACGGCAAGATGAAAACTATATGAATCAAGAAGTAGCGCAAAAAACTAAAATAGCTATATTTCGGAATAGAAAAATAAGGAAAACTATTCATAAAAATGAGTGGTGGTTTGTAATTGTTGATGTTGTGGCTGCCCTAACTGATTCAGTTCAACCAGAAGGATATATTAAGGATATGCGCAGACGCGATTCGGAACTTTCCAAAGGGTGGGGGCAAATTGCCACCCCCCTTTCAGTTCATACATCAGGTGGAGTACAAAAAGTAAATTGTGCTAACACTGAAGATATTTTTAGAATTATCCAATCTATACCTTCCCCAAAAGCAGAGCCTTTTAAAAGATGGTTAGCCAGAGTTGGATATGAAAGAGTGCAGGAGATAGAAGATCCGGAGTTAGCCCAAAAGAGAGCCCGAGCGCTTTACAAAGCCAAAGGCTATCCAGAAGATTGGATTGAAAGAAGAATGCGCTCTATTGCTATTAGGGAAGAATTGACTGATAAGTGGCAAAAGCATGGCGTAGAACTGGCAAAAGAGTATGAAATATTAACTGCCGAAATATCCAAAGCAACATTTGGTGTTACTCCGTCTGAATATAAGAAAATAAAAGGACTCAAACATCAAAACCTGCGTGATCATATGAATGATTTGGAGCTTTTATTTTCCCAGCTTGGTGAAGCAGCAACTACTGAAATTACTAAAACAGAACATCCCCAAGGGTTTGCGAAAAATAAGAAAGTCTCCAAGCGTGGAGGAAAAATTGCCGGAGATGCCAGGTCTAATCTTGAAAAGGAAACCGGCAGAAAAGTAATTACCTCGCAAAATTATTTGCCCAAAAAACAAAGTAAGAAATTATTAAAATGAACAAGTTCTTGCTTTGCAATCAGTAAACTGTTGCTTAGCAATAAAACGGTCCTTGTGGCCAAGATGAATCACCAAATAAATTTACCCTGAGCGAAGTCGAAGGGCTCCCTAACAGTAAGGCTTGTTCCGCCGAAGCCATAATGCGAAGGAGGATACTTTCACCCCGCCTGAAATGCGAGGCTCGTCTTTAGACGGCACAAGCATCATTCGATAAGAAAATTATAGCACAAACTTTCTGTTAATTTTTGCTGTATCTGTATACTGTATAATAAAAATCATGGATAGTAATGCAGAGCTGGGACAACCCGTCCAAATACCTTCAGAGAGCAAACTTTCAATTGTTTCTCCTAAAGAATCGGATAGTTTAGGTACAGCAGAATGGAGAAACTACCTAGACAAAGACAAGTTATTCGAAGTGTGGTCTCCGCCAGATGAAAGTCCTTATAGCCGTTTCCAAAAAAGTAAAACCATTGCTTCTGTTGACCAATGGGCTACTGAATTAAAACCTAGATATAGTGAAGGTGAACGTACAAGTGAGGCAGGAATTGATAATTTAATAGGGAGTGGCGTTTTAAGTAAAAATACAGCAGTTATTTTGGATAGTGGCGGGCCACACAGTGTAGCTATGGCAGTTAAATTAGCGGTAGAGCAGGGTTATTCACCAGTAGTAATGTTTAATGCTGACGTACACCCACAAGGGACCAATAAAGCTGAGCAAGAGCTTGCCACTTTGCTATATTTTGCTGAACAGGTTAAAAAATTAAAAGCTGAGGAAAAAATAAAACCTGATGCACCACCAGTATTCGTTTTGGATATGCACAGGAGCGATCTTGTTATGGGTAAGGACGTAGATAATACTTATATTTATAGCCAACAAGATTTTCCTACAGCACAAGAGCTTCGTCAACGTGGTATTACAAAAGTTGTTTACCTTAATGAAGGTGACCAAGAAGGCAGAATAACTGCATCTTATCAGTCAATCGACAGAGTAAATCAAGACCTAAAACCTGTAGTAGGAGCCTGGGATCAAGGAGGGCTAGAAATGGTTTACACTGGTATTTCTCCTTGGAAAAATGAAAGAAGAAGTTTTGAGATACCCTCAATTGGTTTAGAGGATAGGTTCACGCAAAGAGGTTCTGATCTTTTTGAAAGAGAACCACATTACTTTGAGAGGAGATTATCTTATCCTGATATGATACCAGAAGTTTATGGTGAAGCTAATGGAATAGCAATGCACAGAAACAGAGAGAGATTCGTTTTTACTAGCGATGGTAAGTTGGAGATTTACAATGAGAGAGGTTTTGCAAGAGATATGAAAGCTGAGGAGATTAGAAATTTTAGAACTTAAATAGAAAAGCAGCTAGCCTCACAACCAACAAATAAAGTTCTAAAGGATTTATACGAGGGGTTTCTGAAAAGTTCGGCAGGGAAACAAGAAGAAAAATCTTAATTACTTTTATTCTTTAGGCGGCGTGGTTTTAATTCCAAAGTAAAAAGCTATTGCTACTACTAAAATCTAATCGAGTAAAGCAATAGTTCGATTCCCCTTAGGGTATAAGGTTATAGGACTAGATTTTAGCAAATTTCAGCGACTTTCCGAAGCTAAAAATTGCCAGTTCGATTAAATTCGTATGGAGCGGGTGCTAATGGTTATTAAAATACTCCTTTAGTTTTCTTCTTCCAGCACCAGATTTATACCATAATTCACGTTTACGGGCCTTTTTCAAAGTATCAAATTCTTCAGTGAACAGTACACGAAAGGGTCTCCTGTGTTTAGTAGAAATTACCCTACCTGATTCATGTTGTAGCAATCGTTTTTCAAAATTATCCGTGGAACCTAGATAAGTCTTTCCATCTCTTATGCTTTGGAGAACATAAACAGTAGGCATTTTAATGGAGCGGGTCGCCCTTTGGGCGAACCTCGCTCATTCACTTTGTGAATGAGCGGGTGAAGGGAATCGAACCCTCGTGGCCAGTTTGGAAAACTGGTATTCTACCATTGAACTACACCCGCACTAAACATATTTTATCAAAAAAGGCTTATTTTGGGCAGTTTGGCATAAAGTTGTTCAATATTCTTATATATAACTTCATATTTATAAGGATAGTATAAGAAGGTAGACGGAGCATCTTCGACTAAGAATTTTTGAAAATCCAAATAAAGCGTTTTCCGCTCCTGGTCATCTTTCGTAATTCGGGCATCTTCCAAAAGTTTGTCTACTTTGACGTTTTTATAATGAGTAAT
>MFBN01000010.1:1886-10530 GCA_001776425.1 Candidatus Curtissbacteria bacterium RIFCSPLOWO2_01_FULL_37_9 | reverse complement strand
AATAATGCCTGAAATTCAGAAGTAGGTTTAATTTCTAGATTTAAAGTAGTTTCAACTCCTATTGCTTCCCAATCTCTTTTGATTTGATTGGCAATTTCATCCAAACCCGGGCTTACATTAAGAGTAATTTTTATTTTATTATTATTTATTTTAGCAAGCAGTTCCTTTGCCTTAGCACTGTTATAATCGTATCTTTTAAGATTTTCATTAAATGTCCAGTTAACAGGTGAAATCGGTCCATATGCCGGCAATCCGTCAAAATCGGAACGGTTAATTGCAAAAGTCAAAGCCTGACGTAATTCCTTGGATGAAAGTGAACTGTCTTCATTATTAAAAAAAATCGTAATAATTTCGGAATAATCAATATCTTTTTTAACATTAAGATTTGGCCAGTTATTCAAACTTTGGGCATGGGCAACTTTAGCAAAATTAACTTCTCCAATTTTTAATGCTTCCAAAAGTTGTTCTTCTGTCTGATAAAATTTTATATTTACTCGTGGTAATTTAGAATTTTTAGGAATTAAGGTTATTTTTTTTATAATTTGATCCACCTGATTAATATCCACTATTCTGAAATCACCTGTTCCATAAAAACTTTTTGTCTTAAATATCGGTTTATCCAGTACAAGTGGAAATGAATAAATAGGGTTTGGCAGTTTAAATTCAATAGTTTTATTATTAGGAGCATTTATTTGAACATTGGAAATTGCAATAGAAATATCTTCTGCTTTAACTGCTGTTGAGTCATGCCAAAGTAAATTGTCTTTTAAAAAAACAATGTATGTTTTTCCATCCTCTGAAACTGTCCAGTGAGAAGCTAAATTCGGTATAGGTTTTTGTGAAGTGTCTGTTGTTATTAATGATTGGGTTACCAAAGCCAATACGTCAGTTGGAATATTTTCCAGAGAATAAATCCCAACAAAGCCGATATCAATTAAATTTGTCTGAGATATTTTTGACCATATTTTTTGAAATATTATCAACCCTAAAAAAAGTACGATGAATATTGAAATTATCCAGATTTTATATCTGTTAATATAAGCGATTGTAATATTTGACCAAAAACGTATTCTTCGTAAAATTACTTTAAACTTGTGCATTAACAACTTATATTACAACCTGAAGCAAAGAAAGAACCAGAAAAAGAAAACCTAAAAAAATTGTTAAAAATACAAATACTTTTTCAACACCTTTTTTAGACCGGTAAAAACCTCCTGACCCGCCAAAGACACCGCTTACGCCTGCACCTTCCGATTGCATTAAAATTAGTATTATTAAGCATAATGAAACTATAATTTGTAAAAAAATTAAGAATGTTTCCATATTAAATTTTTACTAATTGTTGAGCAATTTTATCACTGTCGTGATAAAGAGCAAATTCTTCATTTACAAAATCTCCTTCGATTATTGAATTTTTGTATTCCGCCAGATTTTGTCTGTCGTATTTAACGTATTGATAATGGAAATTTGTAGGAATAGAAGGTTTATAGTTCATATTTACAACTATACTATCAAATAAATCTTTCCCTAAATGATTTTTTAATACTCTTAGAAAATCCGAAACTTTGAAATTTGAAGTTTCAAAAGGTTTATTAGCAATATTGACAATAAAATTTTTTTTACATTTTATTTTTTTAAGTAGTTTTAGTATTTTAGGAACCATTAAAACCGGCAATACAGTTGTAAATAAATCTCCGGGTCCCACAATTATTTTATCTGCTTCTTTTATTGCTTCCAATGTCGGTTTATAAGCTTCTATATCAGGAGGGTCAAGGTAAACATGCTCAAGGGCCCGCTGACCTTTATATTTTCCGGTGTCTATTTTTTCTTCACCGTATACTTCTATTCCTTTTTTCGTCTTAACCCAAATATTAACATCACCCAAAGTCGCCGGTAAAACCTTACCTCTTGACGATATCAACCGTGAAAAATGTTCTAATGCCTGACTCATATTTCCCTGATAAATATCAGCTAAAGCCACAAAAATCAGATTACCAAGTTTTTGACCGCCCAAATCTGTATCCTTTCCATAACGTTTACCGCCAAATCTATATAAAAATAACTTATTAAGAATTGACTCTTCATCAGAAAGAGCTGCCAGACAATTTACAATATCACCAGAAGGAAGCACGGAAAAAGCTCTTCTTAATCTACCAGCAGATCCGCCATCATCTGCCATAGATACGACAGCTGTTAAATCAAGATCATACTTCCGTAATCCCTTAAGAATCTGTGCAGTACCTACTCCGCCTCCCAAGCAAACAATCCTCTTTTTTGTTGAAGGGAGCTCAAGATAATGTTTTATGAAAGTTTTAAGCATTGTCGAATATCTTAGCGTTTAAGCTTAATCTAAGCAAGCCTACTAATTAATTATTCAAAAATAATATGAAGGATTTTTTGAACAAAAGTAATAATTGTCGCAATAAGAATTATGGCTGATGGAATATTAAAATAAATTGCTGGTAAAATTATTCCACCTATTTCTGCTCCGGGAAAATTGTAAGCAGATACACTAAATCCGGGTAAATAATTTAGAAAAGCAAATATCAGAGCAATATTTAAAATCAGCATAACCAAGCCAAATGTCAAATGATTTATGGGTAATAAAACTAAAGAAAAGATAGGATTTATAATTTGGGAGATGATAAAAATACCACCCATTATCATTAAAATATTTTTTGGATCATTGCCTATATTTATCGTGGGTACCAGACGGTAAGCTGTATATAATGCCACAAAAGTAATAATTAATGCTTTTATATAATGTCTCATTAAATTTAATTTTTATAACAATTCTTTAATTTTATCAAATATCACCTTATATTTGATACGGATTCTAATAAGATTTTTGATCTTAAAAGCCGATGGTAAGAAAGAGCAAAACGGTGAGCTTCGTTTCTAATTGATTCCAAAATCTGTCTTGCAGGCCTATCTTGCGGTAACAAGATAGGCGAAATTCTATTAGGCACGTAAATTTCTTCATATTTTTTAGCCAGAGAAATGACAGGAATGCTAAGACTGCTTTTATCAAGGGCAGAAATAGCACTATTTAACTGGCCTCTCCCACCGTCTATTATTATTAAATCAGCCAAAGGCCATTTATTTTTTATTCTTCTTGAAATTACTTCTTTGATCATTTGATAATCGTCTTGAGAATTAAATTTTATTTTAAATTTGCGATATAAATGCTTAGCCGGTGTGCCATTTTCAAAAACTACCATTGATCCTGCAGCATCTTTGCCCAAGATATTTGAAATATCATAACACTCCATTCGCTTTGGTATATTTTTTAAACCACAAACTTTTTTTAAATCCTTCAGTCTAAAATAGGTTAAATCATCGACCAATGTAGGCTGATCAAGAAAATCATTAGGAATATGATATTCATTTAATAATAATTCGATTTTGTTAATTTGAGATTTTATTTCATTAGCTTTTTCATATTTATGCATATTTGAGTAACTTTTCATTTTAACGGTTAAATGCTGACGAAGTGTGGATATTTTTCCGTTTAATAATTTTTTAATATTTTTAATATTATCTTTATATATTTTTTGATTATCTTCGGATAGATAAGGATAAGGACATAACCCTAAATGTACATATAAACATGGCTTTTTGGGATTCATATGCTGGCAATAAGGGAATATTTTACGAATTATTCTTAAAATTTCTTTGGTAGTTTTTGTAGAAGCAAACGGTCCGACTAAAAAAACTTTATTTTGCTTCTTTATTTTTCTGGATAAAGTAATTAAGGGAATCGTTTCATTGGAAATTTTTATATACAAGGGTGTTTTATCGTCTTTTGCTTGTATATTGTAAAATGGCTGATGTTTTTTAATTAATTCTGCTTCAAGTAAAACAGCTTCAAATTCTGAGAAAACTTTAATGAATTTAATATCCAAAATGTTGTTAACTAACATTTTGGTTTTTGGGCCTGAATTTTTAAATGAAAAATAAGACATAACTCTTTTTCTAATTGCAATAGATTTTCCTACATACAGAAGACGTTTGTTTTTACCATAGAATAAATAAATACCAGCAGAATTTGGTAAATTTGATAGTTTGGATTTTAAAGTCTTACCAGCCACTGGGGTATTATCGCTCAGATTTTAAAAAAGTGTTCTTTTTATTACGCATTTTGTAGAAAATTATCAAGCCCAAAATTATAATTACGGCAGTAATTGCCAAGCTGATCAGAAAATTGACTGAAAATAAAATAAAGTAAAAAGGAACAATAACTACAGGTTTGGAAACTTGGGTATCAGCAAAAGATAAAATTACTGTATCTTTTGCTACATTCAGAAAATTTTTGCTTTGAGCCTTAAATCTAAATTTTCTTTGAGCAAGGGGAGGTAGAATCGCTATGTTAGTATTGTCTAAGCTCTGAAAATTTAAGTTTTGACTTTCAAGATTAACTTCTGCACCAATAATCGAAGTTGTGCCAGTATTGTTTAGTTTTACGTTAACAGTCATTGGAATACCCGCATAAATTTTATCGGGTATCTCAAGTGCCAATTCCGGAATAAATGTTGCTTGGGGTAAATTCTCTGCAAAAGATATCAAAACATCTTTTTTATTAGATTCTGCTACTTTTTTAAATGAACCTGCGGGTAATGGAAAAGTAGAAGACTGACCTCTTTGGGCTAACGTAACATGGTTAAAATCCAGTTTATTAAAATAATCCAGTCCACCGGAAGTAGAAGCCCAAGTAGGATCTATTTGTACCCAGCCTAATTTGTCATCCCAGTATTGAGGCCAAGAATGCAATAAATCCCCTTGTGCTGATAATGAAAGAGGCCGTAATCTGCTATTCTGGCTATATGCATAACCTATTACTTCCCTGGCAGGTATACCCGCAGCTCTGGATAGTGCAATAAACAAATCAGTAAATTCCATACAAACAGCATCTTTTGGTGTATTGAATACCGAAAGAGCACCGAGTCTTGGTATTTGTTCTTTTTCTAGTTTATCTTCGTTGTACGATAAATAATTGACTACAAAATCATATATTTTTTTTGGCGAATTTAATTGACTCGCCTTATCCTTAATAACTGCTGAATCGGTTTCCCAATATTTCTGCGGCTGAATGTACCTTTTCTTGTCTTCTTCTGAGAAGTTATTATCGATATTCCTGAAAGGCTTACTAAATACCTCTACAAATCCACTTGCAATAATATTAATTTGCTGTTTTGGGGCAAGTTTATAATAACCGATAAAATTTCCGTCATAGTCGGAACTTATGTCAAACGGTTTAGGCTCGATTTTTTCTATAACAATTTTTTGATAATTATTATCCGGCGGTAGAGTTATTTGGGCTTTTCGCGATGTCAAATTATTATTTTCCAGATAGTAATTCAGAGTAAATTGAAATACCTGTTTTTCTCCAAATGACATTGATATACCTGACTGGAATAGTTGTTCTTTTTCAAAAATAAACACATTATTTAAACCTTCTCGCATAGATGAAATCGGCTCCGGTACGCTAAATGAGATCTTTCCAAAAGAAACCGGTGTAGCGATTTTAACCTGATAATCTTCTATATCCGAATTATTAGCCACCTTTGGTATAGTAATTTCCCATATCTGGCCTGATTTTACGGCTAAATCAACAGATTCATAGGTTAGCGTCCAATTGAGGATTTTTCCCTGTCCTATAACTCTCTGATTAAAATTAACCGAGATTGTTGTAACATTATTTTCTGATTTAACTTCAGTTTCCAATGGTCCAAGCTCATCGAATGCTTTAATATTGGTAATTTTTACAGAACCTATTTTGAGCTCGAATTTATCGGCATAATAATTAGGAGTATTATTTTTAAGCATTATCTGCTGGGCTACTTTTGCGGTGCCTGATTGATCTATTTGATAATCTACTTTATATTTAGTTTTAAATTCTCCATCTGCAAAACTTAATTTTACAAAACATAGAAAAACAAAAATAATAGAAAAAAGAACAAATATACGCAGCAATATTCTATAAAACATTAAATTTAGTATCACATTCATAGAAATATATAACAAGTAAAATTAGTGATTAATGTTCTGTTTTAGAAAAATGCCTGTATATGATTTAGGCATTTGAGAAACTTGATACGGAGTACCACTGGTTACCACAAAACCTCCAAGATCGCCACCTTCTGGACCTAAATCAATAATCCAGTCAGTATTTTTAATAACATCCATATTATGCTCAATAATTACAACAGTATTTCCGGTATTAACCAATCTTCTCAATATAAATAACAGTTTTTCGATATCCGCAAAGTGAAGACCGGTTGTTGGCTCATCGAGTATATATAAAGTCCTGCCTGTTTGTTTTTTAGAAAGCTCTGTTGCTAATTTAACTCTCTGGGCTTCACCCCCGGAAAGCGTAGGAGCTGGTTGGCCAAGTTTTATATAGCCTAAACCCACATCATAGACTGTTTCAAGCTTATTTTTAATTTGCGGAATATTTTCAAAAAAACTTAAAGCTTCCTCAACAGTCATATCTAAAACTTCTGCAATATTTTTTTCTTTATAGTGAATTTCCAGGGCTTCTTCGTTATAACGTTTTCCCAAACATGCTTCACACTCTATATAAACATTAGGTAAAAATTGCATCTCGATTTTTATTTGGCCGTCTCCTTCACAGGCTTCACAACGACCTCCTTTGACATTGAAAGAAAATCGTCCGGCTTTATAGCCTCTGATACGCGCTTCGGTTGTTTTGGAAAAAAGCTCACGAACATATGTAAAAAGGCCTGTATATGTTGCCGGATTGGAACGCGGTGTTCTACCAATAGGTGATTGATCTATCAAAATAACTTTATCTAAATTTTCTTCTCCCGTTAAATAATCAAATTTACCCGGTTTTTCCTTTGATCGGTATAACCTACGGGCTAGAGCTTTATACAAAATATCATGGACAAGAGTAGATTTTCCGGATCCTGAAACTCCGGTAATGCAGATGAATTTACCCAAGGGAATATTAACATTAATATTTTTTAAATTATGTTCCGAAGCACCATGAATTGTTAAAATATTATTATTGTCCAAAAGAATATCTGAACCATATTCCTTTGATTTATCATGAGCAACTATTTTCTTGCGTCCGGAAAGATATTTGCCGGTTAGCGTCTGACTTTTCATAATTTTAGCTGGAGACCCAATAAACATAATTTTTCCTCCATGTTGACCCGCCCCTGGACCAAAATCAAAAATTTTATCGGCATTTAACATCATGTCACGATCATGTTCAACAACAATTACCGTATTATCCAAATCCCTTAACTTTTTTAATGTTTTAATTAAACGGTTATTATCTCTTTGATGAAGACCGATTGTTGGCTCATCCAGAACATACAAAACTCCGGAAAGTCCCGATCCAATTTGTGAAGCTAGTCTTATTCTTTGTGCTTCTCCACCAGCCAAAGTTGAAGCGTTTCTTTCTATTGTCAAATAATCCAACCCTACATCTAATAAGAATTGAACCCTGGTTATTAATTCTTTAAGAATAGGTTTTGCAATTAATTCTTCTTTCGCGTTTAGTATTTTATTTTTAGAAAAATCTTGTAACCATTTGCTAAATTGCGCGATTGAAAATTTTGATATCTGGGAAATTGATTTTTTGTCTATCGTGATAGAAAGTGCTACCGGCTTAAGTTTTGTTCCATTACATTGATCGCATATATCAATTCTCATAAATTTTTCTATTTCCATGCGTACATAATCGGATTCTGTGTCATGATATTTACGCTCTAAGTTTGCAATCACTCCCTCAAAAGTTGTTTTCCAGGTAACAATTTTCCCAAAACGGTTAGAACCTTTAACTTGATAAATATTATTTCCATCACCTAATAAGATTATTTTTTTTGATTGATCTAATAATTTAGAGAATGGAATATCCAGGCGTATATTATTTTTCAATGTAACCTCTTCTAAGACTTTCCATGCCCACGTTTGCGTGTCTATGATTCTAGCCCAGGGTAAAATAGCACCTTGTGCAATTGACAACTTATCATTAACTACCAGTTCGGAATCTATTTTACGCAGTGTGCCTAATCCGTTACATTTAACACACGCCCCATGCGGTGAATTAAAGGAAAATGTTCTCGGCTCTATTTCCGGCAATGATATATTATCGACAGGACAAGCGAATTTTTCGCTAAATAGATGATCATTTAGTAATTTCGGATAAAGGGGAATATCATAACTTTTATCATTAATAACCGATGCTATTACTGTCCCATCCGAAAGCTTCAATGCCTGCTCAACTGATTGTATTAATCTTTGATTATCAGCAGGCAATATGAGTCTGTCCACAACAACGTCAATTGAATGTTTATTTGTTTTAATTAGCACAAAATCATCTTCTATAGATTTAATTTGGCTATCAACCCTGACTTGGCGATAACCTTTTTTTAATATATCTTTGAACAATTGACTAAACTCGCCTTTTCTGTCTTTGACAACAGGTGAAAGAAGAAGTATTCTTGCTGGAATTTTATTTGAAACTGCAAGCTTTTGTATCTCCTGACAAATCTGCTGAGGTGACATGTGACTGATCTCTCTTTTACATTTCGGGCAATGTGGATGACCAATTCTGGCAAACAGCAATCGGAGATAATCATAAATATCCGTAACCGTACCCACAGTAGATCTT
>MFBN01000010.1:383-1838 GCA_001776425.1 Candidatus Curtissbacteria bacterium RIFCSPLOWO2_01_FULL_37_9 | reverse complement strand
CCCTCAATAGAATCAACGTCCGGTTTATCCATCACACCCAAAAACTGGCGTGCGTAAGATGCCAGCGACTCAACGTACCTTCTTTGACCTTCAGCGTAAATCGTGTCAAAGGCAAGCGAAGACTTCCCCGAACCGGAAATTCCCGTAAAAACCACTAATTTATTTTTTGGGATTCTAACGCTAACATTCTTTAAGTTATGTACTCGAGCGCCTTTTATAATTATTTCATCCATACGTAGCTCCCAATCACAAAAAACATGACAGATTGAAAATCTGGAATATTTTTGGGAATTTCAACACTGATATTTTTTAAGTTATGGACTCTTGCACCTTTAATTGAAATTTTGTCTTGCATTTTTTCAACCTTCTAAGGAGACTCCTTTAAAGGTTAATCTCAGGCCTGTTTTCGTAAGCCGGGAAAGCTCAATATTTTTATCCGCTTTGAAGATAAAGGAAAATTTTATCACGCATTGCAATAGTGCTTCAATTGTTAAAATCTTGTTTTGTCATTTTGCTTGGCAGAGAATAGCGCAAGTGGTAAAATCCCGATATTATTTCTGAACGCTATGCTACTCTGGGTTTCCGAGAAAGGGTATCGGCTGAAATTAAGCCAGATAATATTTCCACGGCGCGAATGATCCAAGAAGACATTGATGCAATTTCTAGCAACTCCGATGCCACAGGGTTGGATATAGACCTATCTTATCAATCGGCGGATGAAAGAGAAGCCTTTAATGCTATATGCAAAATACTAAACATTGATGGGAGAAAAATTCTCATAAGGTTTGTGTCTAGAAGCAATGACGACGGATCGAATCCGTCTAGCCTAGTAATCATGGAAGACGTATATGGACATCAAGCATCAATTGCAGTAAACCCTGGCGTCCGAAGGCTTGAGATTGATCGATCTGAAAATGCCCGCGGTCTTAAATTTCTCAGAAGACAGTTTTCTAGGGTCATGGAGTATCCTTCTGATTGGCAATCTGTCTATAGAGATTTCATGAAAAATGAGGAATGCCAGAAAGGTTTTTTAAATGCGCTCTCGGTTTTTACGAGATCAGCAAGGCAAAGAACTTTACCTCTGCTTAGTTAGATTTTAAGATTGTTATTTGGTCGCGCAGAAACGCCGCTTTTTCGAAGTCCAGGATTTTTGCGGCTTCTTTCATTTCCCGCGTTAAGACTTTAATAAATTTCCTGCGGTCATCAGGGAGAAGCGATCCTTCGACTGCGCGGTTGACTGTTTGTTCAATAATCTGGTCATGAAAAACGTGCTTTTCCTCTTCTTTTTGCCCTTCTATCAGTTTCTCGCGTATCGGTTTTTCGATTGATTTTGGCGTGATATTATGTTTTTTGTTGTAATCAAGCTGGATTTTCCTGCGCCTTTCAACTTCTGCAATCGCCCGCTTTATCGATCCTGTTTTTTCATCTGCATATAGAATAACTTTTCCCTCGACG
>MFBN01000010.1:0-364 GCA_001776425.1 Candidatus Curtissbacteria bacterium RIFCSPLOWO2_01_FULL_37_9 | reverse complement strand
TTGTTTGAACTAATGATGTTTCCGAGCGTAAGAAACCTTCTTTGTCAGCATCTAAGATTGCAACAAGTGAAACCTCCGGAAGGTCTAATCCTTCTCTGAGTAAATTTATACCTACAAGAACATCAAATTTACCCAGTCTTAAATCATCAAGAATGTCTGACCGGTCTAAAGTAGTTATTTCGGAATGCAAATAATTAACTTTTAAACCCAGTTCTTTTAAAAATTCCGCTAGCTCCTCGGCCATTCTCTTTGTTAAGGTTATTACAAGAACCCTTTGTTTTTTTGCTACCCTTTTTTCAATTTCCAGAATTAAATCATCGATTTGGCCTTTGGTTTTTTTAATGACAATCGCAGGGTCAATCAA
>MFBN01000009.1:16426-16533 GCA_001776425.1 Candidatus Curtissbacteria bacterium RIFCSPLOWO2_01_FULL_37_9 | reverse complement strand
CTTTTAATCATATCGGGCCAAGACAATCCAAGAGCTTTGTTGTTTCTTCTTTCGCATCTCAGATAGTAACAATTGAGCAAAATAAAAAAAGCCTGCCTGCCGGCAGG
>MFBN01000009.1:15653-16333 GCA_001776425.1 Candidatus Curtissbacteria bacterium RIFCSPLOWO2_01_FULL_37_9 | reverse complement strand
GGTGTTGCGGGAGATGTTTATAATATTGGTTCTGGAAAAGCTACCAAGATTGCTGATATTCTTAGAAAGTTGATGTCGTTTTCAAAAGCAAAAATTAAGATTAGAAGAGATAAAAATTTATTTCGACCAGCTGATGTAGCCAAAATCTATTGTGATTATTCTAAATTTAAAAGACAAACAGGATGGGCGCCAAAAATTCCAATAGATGTGACCTTATTTGATACAATTGAATTCGAAAGGGCGCGTTTATAAAATGGGTAAACAATGAGTCAAAAAAAAGCATTAATAACCGGCATTACCGGACAAGACGGTTCCTATTTAGCAGAATTTTTGCTGTCTAAAAATTACAAGGTGTTTGGTCTAACAAGGAGAACTTCTACTCCTAATTACGAAAGAATTAGACATATTGAAGATAAAATAGAACTTATTCCCGGAGATCTTTTAGATCAGCAATCATTAACTTCAGCGATATCACACTGTCTGCCTGATGAAGTCTATAATTTGGCCGCCCAAAGCTTTGTAGCAACTTCCTGGTCACAACCGGTTTTAACAGGAGAATTTACAGCACTAGGTGTCACCAGAATGTTGGAGGCAATAAGACAGATAAAGCCGGATGCCAGATTTTATCAAGCCTCTTCGTCGGAGATGTTTGGTAAAGTTAAAGAAACACCCCAAAATGA
>MFBN01000009.1:12396-15620 GCA_001776425.1 Candidatus Curtissbacteria bacterium RIFCSPLOWO2_01_FULL_37_9 | reverse complement strand
GGTGGCCAAAGTGTATGGTTATTGGATCACAATTAATTATAGGGAGTCATACGGGCTTTTTACCGTAAACGGTATTCTCTTTAATCACGAATCGCCAAGAAGAGGTTTGGAATTTGTTACCAGAAAAATATCTCACGGGGTTGCCAAGATTTTCTTGGGACTTTCAAACTATATTGAGCTAGGCAATTTGGACGCAAAAAGAGACTGGGGTTTTGCCGGAGATTATGTTGAGGCTATGTGGATGATGCTTCAGCAGAAAGAACCGGATGATTACGTAATTGCAACTGGAGAAAATCATTCAGTTGCCCAGTTTTGCCAAGAGGCATTTGAGGTAGTGGGGATTAAAAATTGGAAAAAATATGTAAAAGTATCCAAAGAGTTATTCAGGCCCGCCGAAGTGGATTTTCTAATTGGAGACTTGTCGAAAGCTCGAAAAGTTTTGGGTTGGTACCCCAAAGTTACTTTTAAGAAACTTGTCAAAATGATGATCGAAGCTGATATCGAACTTCTTAAGAAAAATTCCAGATGAGACTTGTGGTTAATATCCCTACCTACAACGAAAGGGAAAATATAGAGGAAGTCATTAAGAAAATTCTTCCACAGAGCAAATTGTTACCCAATATTGATCTTCATGTATTAGTTTCTGATAGTCATTCGCTTGACGGAACTGCCGAAATTGTAAAAAAAATTTCCCAATTTAATCCAAAAGTTCATTATTTAGACGTTAAACAGCGAGGTTTAGGGATTGGGATAGTAAAAGGGCATCGTTTTGCAATTGATAGACTTAAAGCTGATATTTTAGCTCAAATGGACGGGGATCTTTCTCATGATTCATCGACATTACCTGTAATGCTGGACTTTATAAAAAAAGGATTTGATTTAGTGAATGGATCTCGTCTTATAAAGGGTGGCAATAATTATCTTGGTTGGCATCGGAGAATTTTTACCAGGGGTTCAGCATATTACTGTAAATTAAGCTGGGGTACTTTTGATCTTACAGAATATACAAATTCATACAGAATGTTCACTAAACAGTTATTTGATAAAATTGATTTTACAAAGATTCCATGGCGTGCTAAAACTTATATAATTCAACCCTCATTTTTATACGCTGCAATTAAAGCTGGAGCAAAAATTAAAGAAGTCCCTATTACTTTTAAGGATCGAAAAAAGGGTTATTCTAAAGCAAAGATCATAGCTTATACCATAGACGTTATTAAGTTCGGTATTAGAGTAAGATTAGAAAAATCTAAAACTTTGATAAAATTTCTTTCTGTTGGCACATTAAGTTACTTTATCAACGCAATTACTCTGGGTATTCTAAACAGAGGTGAAATATATAACCTAATTGTTTTATCCAAACCTCTTTTGTCAATGATTCCTTCTTTTGAAAATGCTGAAACATTTTGGTTTATGACTATTGACCGATTATTTGTTTCGTCGATTATTTCGATTGAATTTGCAATAATTTTTAATTTTATTTTTCATGAAAATTGGACATTTAAATACCGATCACACGACGGATCTGTTTTATTAAGATTTTTAAAATTTAACTTTTCATCGTTTGGTAGTCCTGCAGTTCAGCTTGCTAGCATAATGATATTTGCAAGAGCTTTACATCTTCATGAACAAATTGGTTTGGCTGTTGGTGTAATAATCGGTTTGTTTATAAATTACTTTGTAAATATGGTTTGGATTTGGAAAGATAATGATTAATTTTTATAAAAAAAGAATCTTCAACATTTCTCTTCAATCAATTACCAAAAAATATCAAATTATTCTTCTAATAATTGTAATTTTAACGGCTATTTTTTATAGGTTTTGGCATATTAGGGATTATATTATGTTTCTGGGAGATGAAGGTAGAGATATGTTAATTATAAGACAAATGATTATAGAAAAACACTTGACTTTTCTTGGCCCTACAGCTTCGGTAGGAGGATTTTATCTCGGACCAATATATTATTGGATGGCAGCCCCATTCTTATTTGCTTGGAGATTTGATCCTGTAGGACCTGCTTATATGGTTGCTATTTTTGGTGTAGCAACAGTATTTTTATTATATAGATTTCTTAAAGATTCAGTAGGTTTTTGGCCAGCAATTTTAGCTAGTGGATTATATTCTTCAGCTCCGTTGATAGTCAGATATTCCAGATCGTCATGGAATCCTAACCCTCTTCCGTTTTTTGCATTACTGTTGATATATTTCATTTATTTAGGAATTAAACATGATAAAATTCGGTATTTTCTATTTGCGGGAGCATGCTATGGAATTGTAATCCAACTACATTACTTGGCGACAATTTTAATAGCAATAACAGGCTTAATTATAATTGTCAATACTAATTTTAAGAAATGGTTTTTACTTTTTTTATTTTTTATACTAGGGAGTCTGATTACATTCTCACCGTTTTTATTATTTGAACTTAAAAATGGTTTTCCTAATATTAATACTATTTTTGAATTTGTTACCCGGGGATCAACTACAGGTTTTAATACTATTCATTTAGTATGGTTATTCTCAAATACTGGAAATATTTTTTTGGAAGAAATAAGCAATTTTAGAGGGACATTTTTTACTAAATTTGTCTTTTGGATAATAATAGTTAATGGAATTTTTGGCCTTGTAAAGAATTGGCAAAAAAGAGATATTAAGTTAATATTTTCTATAGGATTTATATGGTTTATCGGGGGTTTAGTAGGATTACGTTTTTATACAGGACAATTATTTGATTATTACTTCGGATTTTTATTTCCTGCACCTTTTGTACTTGCAGGACTTACCATTTATTTATTATGGAATAAGTTATTATTTAAAATAATTAGTTTGTTAGTGACAGTTATAATTATTGCCTATTTATTAACCAATAGTTTTTTCTTAAAACCACCAAACCGACTTATTAATCAAACTCAATTTATTGCGGATTTTGTAATTAATAAAGCTGAAGATGAACCTTTTAACTTCGCCTTAATCACCGATAGTAACAGTGATCATGCGTATCGATATTATCTAGACTTAAAAGGATATTCACCAATTGACCTTGAAACTTTAATTACAGACCAGCTGTTAGTAGTTTGCGAATCAAAAAAATGTGCCCCTCTAGGTCATCCAACTTGGGAGATAGCCGGTTTTGGTCGTGCGGAAATTGCGGGTGAATGGGAAATTTCCAAATTTGGTATTCGGGTCTTCAGATTAATCCATTGGCCCGGTGTACCTAATCCTG
>MFBN01000009.1:10604-12367 GCA_001776425.1 Candidatus Curtissbacteria bacterium RIFCSPLOWO2_01_FULL_37_9 | reverse complement strand
TTTTGAAATTAGAATGCTTAAGCATATTATCAGTGCACGCCAATTTGATTCAAAAGAAATTAATCAAATTTTCTTTTTTACGGATAATATTAAAGCTAACAGATTTAATAAGGCTTTTCTCCAGAAAAAAATATGGCAACGCTTTTTTATGAGCCTTCGACAAGGACAAAATTGTCATTTGAATCTGCAATGAATCGACTGGGAGGAAAAGTAATTTCAACAGAGAACGCCGGAGATTTTTCTTCATTCGTAAAAAATGAAAAACTTATGACCTAAGTTGACAATGACAAAAGAGCAATGTACTTTCAACAGGCTCGTAATGGAGTTTATATCAGAATGCCTATATTGTTTTTCCTCTTTGACAAGACTTGAGTTAATCTCGCATAATAACTTCAATGGTACAAAAACCTTATTTATCTGTTGTTATCCCCGCCTATAATGAACAGCCCAATTTCGAAAAAGGAACTTTAAGTGAAGTACCCAAGTATTTAGAAAAGCAAAAGTACACTTGGGAAGTATTAATTGTAGATGATGGGTCAGAAGATGCTACTGCCAGTTTAGCAGAACTATTTGCTATAAAACATAAAAATATTCGTATAATCAAAAACCCGCATCAGGGAAAAGCAGAAACAGTCAAGACCGGAGTAGCAGAAGCCAAAGGTCAGATAATCCTTTTTACGGATTTTGATCAAGCAACACCACTTTACGAAATTGAAAAATTGATACCTCTTTTCCCTGATTTTGATATTGTAATAGGATCTAGACAACTTCCCGGTGCAAAGCGGGAGAAAGAACCATTTTACCGCCATTTAATGGGACTTACATTTAATCTTTTAGTGCAGTTAATCGCAGTTCGCGGTATTTGGGATACACAGGCTGGGTTTAAGTGCTTTAAAAGTGAAGTTGCTAAAAAACTATTTGGACAATTAAAGGTTTATGGAAAAGGCACTAAAGTAAAAGGTGCGTTGGTAACTGCATTTGATGTAGAGCTTTTATTTATTGCAAAAAAATACGGATATAAAATCAAAGAAGTTCCGATAGTCTGGCACCATGTTTCAACAACAAGAGTTAATCCCATTAAGGACTCACTTAGGATGCTCAGAGACGTAATTAAAATCCGCTTAAACGATCTTCGCGGGACTTACAAATTAAGTTAAATATAATAACAAATATAACCTATAAGCCTCCCGAATTTGTTATTAGCTTTATATTCATAAATTCAGTAAAATAAGCAGAGCTTTTCTGTTAATAAATCCTAATTTCAGTGTATCGTAAAAAAATTCTTTTTTTAGTACTTTCTGGCGCAATAATCTTCATTTTTCTGTTTACCAGGTTTTACGATCTTGAGAATAGGTATTCGTTTGACCACGATCAGGAAGCTGCGGCCGATGCTGCTTGGAAATTTATTGTAGACAAGAAACCAATGCTTATCGGTCAGGAAACTTCTGTTGGAGGTTTATTTGTTGGGCCATTTTTATGGTGGTTTCAGGCAATAGCAATGGCTTTAGGTAAAATGAATCCGATAAGTCTAGCCTACTTAGGGAGCCTAGTTTCATTGATAACTCTTATTCTTATTTTTTTTACTGTCAAAGATATTTCTAATAAGTGGCAGGGATTAATTGCAGGCTATTTGTATACTATTTCTCCTAGATTATTATCATATGATATGTCATCTAGCGCTATAAGTTACATAATGTTGTTTTCGATATTAATTTACTACTTATTAGTAAAAATTATAGGGAATAGAAAGTATTATTTACTGC
>MFBN01000009.1:0-10532 GCA_001776425.1 Candidatus Curtissbacteria bacterium RIFCSPLOWO2_01_FULL_37_9 | reverse complement strand
GTTTCTAATGCCACTAGTAACATTTCTAATTTTTGATTTGAGACATGGCTTTCTGATTGCAAATAAACTAAAGATTTTTTCGTCACAAAAAAGTTTTTCATTACATAAACTATTCAATACAACTTTAATTTATGTTGATGTTTTGATGGATAGTATTTCCATAAATACTAAGCTAAATATATTTATATTATTAATGATAATATTAGGATTTATATATTTAGTACGAAATAAAAAAAATATTCTTATCTTTTCCCTTATTTTGTTGTTAATCCCGCTTATTGCTCTATGGTTTTACTCCGGCCATATCTCAGAATACTATTTTTTACCCATAGTTCCTATTTTTCTAATAATTACTAGTTTTTTAGGTTTTTATATCTTCCAAAAAAACGCAGCCTTTTTTTTATTATTAGTTCTTGTTATTGGTCTTTTTAATTTTACCAAGCTTAAAAACAGTTTTATCAATCATTTACCACTTAGCTATAAAGAAGAAGTTATCAATATGATTATTGCAGATTCAAATAACAACGATTTTAATGTTTATTACCAAATGCCGTCGGGGATAGATAAGGGTTATAGATACATTTTTAAATGGAAAAAAAGAATACCAAAAGACGGATCAAATCTATTATATATATTAGAATACAATTCTCCTGATAAGTTTGAACCAGTGAATTATTACAAGACGTTTATAGCTAAGGATATAAAAATACAATCAATAGGACCATTATATTTGATCGCCGTTAAATTATGAGAAATTTTAAAAAATGATAAAACTAGAAAGATATCTTCTAATAATAAACTTTTTCTTATATTTTTGCTTATTATTATTTTCATATTCATATGTTGACTTAAATTTGACGGTTTCTCAAAATCCACAGGTTCTTTTTTTTATAAACATGATGCAGAAACTTGGTTATTTTTATAGGCCTCAAGCCACTTTGATCTATATAATATTAATAATTTTTACTTTTTCATTTTTCATTTTTAATTTGTGGTTATTTTACAGAAATAATGTTGGATTAAAGTATTTAAAGATATCAGCTATTGTTAATACCTTAATACTGATCTTTGCTTACCCTTTTTTATCTTCCGATCTTTTCAATTATTTATTTGATGCCAAAATAATTCTTAATTATCATTTAAATCCATACACGCACAAACCATTAGATTTTCCCGGCGATGAATGGTTAAGATTTATGCGTTGGACTCATCGCTATTCACCATACGGTCCACTCTGGCTTGGTATCTCTTTTATCACAGCATTATTTGGTTTTGGAAAATTTATTCTCAATTTTCTGGCGTTTAAGATTTTTATTGGTCTTTTTCACCTTATAAATACGTATTTAATTTTCAAAATTTTACATAAAACTAAACCGAAATCCGTTCTCTTTGGGACTGCCTTTTATGCTTTAAATCCTTTATTTTTAATTGAGGGAGTTGCTAATGCCCATAACGATATTGTTCTGACAGCCTTTATTCTTGCGTCTATTTATTCCATTATTATCGGCAGAAACTTATTATCATTTCTGTTACTTTTAGCAGCATCATTGGTGAAATATATACCTATACTCAATTTACCTTGGTTGATTTGGTTCAGCTTAAATACTCTTTGGATGATTCCGGAAGAGTCGCAAAAGTCTAAAAATTCATTAATCAAAAACATACTGAATTTGACAGGTATGTGTAATAAAAACAAAATTCAGACATTTATTATCTTAAATCTTTTAACTTTGAGTGTTTTTACATATCTATTTTCCTCATTTCGAATTACCGTTCCTTTTGTGTCTTCGGGGGCTACTCAAGTTCAATTCCAACCTTGGTATTTATTCTGGACACTTCCCCTCATTGCTCTTTTGGGGAGAATTGATATTGTAATAATTGCCATTACTACTACATTGGGTGCGAGTTTACGCTATACACCTTTTTTATACTATGGTGACTGGGGACATTCTGGTACTGTGCTGTTCATGACGTTAATTTTATGGGTACCTATTTTTTTGGCTTCGGCCTTGATTTCGATTCATAAGTTTACAAATGAAAAAAAATAATTTTTGGAACAGATGGGATTGGCTTGGATTGAGCATAGTATTTATCGTGGCCGTTCTTATTAAATTGCCACACAATTCTCAGGGATTTTTCGCTTTTGCCTATGATCAAGGTAGAGATTTATTGGCTGTTGCCAGAATAATCTACGAAGGCCATTTCACATTAATAGGGCCAACTACTGGTCTTCAGGGGATATTTTATGGTCCATGGTGGTACTATTTTCTATCACCCTTACTATATTTATCTGGTGGAGATCCGCAAAAAGTTAGTATTTTTTTTGCTGTATTAGGCATATTTACAACATTAGGAATATATTTTTTTATTAAGTATTCAACTAAAAGTATACCGATAGCTTTTGGATTATCCTTAATCGCCGCAATGTCTTCTACCTGGATGTTGGGACCTACTTTAATTTGGAGCCCATCGTTAGTACCTCCTCTAATGATTATTTATTTTTATATTCTCCAAAAAATCTTTTTAAATTCCAGACCAATTTATTATTTTTTATTTGGAATTACTGCCTTTTTAATATCAGAAGCAGGTGCCGCTTTCGGTTTAATGGTGGTGATGTTTTTGTTTCTTACTCCACTGATTTTCCAAAAAAGTTTTTTTAAAAAAGAATTTTTGTTGACCTTATTAGGAGGAAGTCTAATAGTCTTTCCGAGATTTTTATTTGACCTAAGACATAATTTTTTAATTTCAAAATCGGTTTTTTCTTATATAAAACAAGCGAATATTTATGGTGAGCATCTAACGTATTTTCAAAGATTTATTCAAAGAAGCGATTTATTTCTAGGATTTTTTTCCTGGTCTATCGTAAAAGGTAATAAGATAATCGCAATTTTTATAATCGTTCTTATCGTTGTGTTCTTATTTTATTTGTATAAAAATAGAAAATTATTTACAAAATTAGCAAACGATAAATTATTAATATATTTATTATTATTTGTCTCTTTTCTATTTTTAGCTTTTACCATCTTTAAAGATAGGATATGGGACCATTATTTAGTTGGTCTTCCGCTTATTTTCGTAGTTATTATCTCTAGAATTATGTCTTTTGCATCACAGTTTAAGAATGCAAAAATTCCACTCTACACAATAATAATATTTTTGGTTATTTTCAATTTTAATACTCAACTTTTTTCACCCTTTAAAATAAATTGGCTTGGAGGGGATGCCGACTATATAAATCAAAAAAAAGTTATGGACTATATATCCTCAAAACATCTCGAAAATTATAGTGTTTTTAAATACAGCCCGGCAATTTTTGATTATCCATTTGATTATTTGTTCTATTGGTACGAAAGAAGGGGTTTACTTGAAATTCCAAAGGATAATCAGCGATTAATATATTTGGTTATTCGTGAGGAATCTTCTAAAAAATACTATAAAAGTGGATGGTACGGTGATAAAACAAAAGATAAAACTGTAGTTCTTGAGAGAAAGAAATTTCCTGGCGATCTTGTAGTTGAAAAACACCTAAAAAATGACTAGCCCAAATAAAAAATCAATTCTTCCCGTTGTTGTTATTTCATATGTAACCGGCCTAATATTTTTTTGATAAGTTTATTTTCCGTGGTATTCAGGGGGGGATGGATATAATCCGTGGACTATTCATAAGGAGTTAATATCAGCCGATACCATTCGCTAAATATTTTTATTGAAAAATTCTGCAATGGATAAATTGAGACAAGGCTAATTATAGCTATTTATAATTTAGGAAGAATAATCAAGAATTAAGATAATGTTTACTATGTTAATTATTGCTCTGTTTCTAAGCTTATTATCATCAATCTACGTATACAGTTATTTCAGAAATTTTAGAGTCTTAATTCTTCACATTTCATTATTGTTAATAACTCCTTGGATGCTCGATATTATTTTATCCAAGCCTACGATAATAGAATATATATTAATAAAACCAATTAATTTATCTTTTTTGAATATTCTCGGACAATTAATATCAACCGATTATATATTTTTCAAAAGTATTCCAGACATGCAGTATGCAGTAGGTAGTTATGGCTACTTTTTGCCAGGTTTCTTACCTCTTGTAGTTTTCGGATTTTGGGATATTTTAAGTAATAAAAAGAGAAGAAAAATAATTATTGCGTTTATTTCTGCTATTGTTATTAGTTTCATCTTGGTCTATTATATCGGTTTTTTTGGCGCGGCTGTTTTTTTAGTTTTTTTGTCGATTTTTGCTACGTTCGGTTGTTATAAATTTGTTTTAATTTTAAGAGTAAAAAAAACGCCGATTTTTATAAAATTGCTGATTGTTACGATTTTTCTAATTATATTCTATGAAATATTAAGACTTGTGCATAGTATCAGCATACAAATGAAATATTAAAGATGAAGAAGGAACATTTATTAATTATTATAGTTATTTTACTTGCAAGTTTTATAAGATTATATAAGCTTGGTTCTTTCCCAATTGGTCTTTATTCTGATGAAGCGTCGTTTGGCTACAATGCATACTCGCTTTTAAAAACCGGAGCTGATGAATTTGGCGATAAATGGCCACTGGCAATAAAAAGCTTCGGTGATTATAAACCTCCAATGAGTGCGTGGCTGGATATTCCCAGTGTTTTTATTTTCGGGTTAAATGAATTTGCCGTGCGTTTACCTTCGGCAATCGCCGGAATAATAACTGTGGTTATAGTCTACTTTCTCACAGAAGAGATATTTTCAGAGGAGTTAAAAAAAATAAAAATGTTCAAATACTTACCATATACTGCGGCATTGTTAATTGCTATTTCTCCATGGAGTATTTTGTTTTCTAGAAGCAATATGCTGGTTGGGGTTGAGGTTCTGTTTACGTCAGCCGGGTTTTTGTTTTTTTTAAAAGGTCTTAAAAAAAGTCATTACTTTATTGTTTCGGGCATTTTCTTCGTAGCCGCTATTTATTCATATTATGGAGCCAGAATAATGATTGTCTTGCTTCTAGTACTTTTGGTTATTCTCTTTCGCCGTGAATTGTATACAAGAAAAAAATTATTGATACTCCCAGTTATGATTGGTTTTATCTTGCTTTTTCCGCTGACATATTCGATTGTCAAAGATCCACAAACACTAACAGGAAGAGCAAAAACAATAAGCATTTTTTATGACCAGGATATTCGCTTAAAATTATGGCAGGCACATACTCTAGATGGACAAACATATCCGGTTGTTTTAAGCAGGTTTTTTAATAATAAACCTTATTATTATTTTACAGATGTTGCAAGAAGATACCTGCAGCATTTCTCCTTTGATTTTTTAGCTGTTAAAGGAGATGGTCAAATACCTTTTAATTTGCAAAAAACTGGTTTGGTTTATCTTCCCGAAGTTTCCCTTTTTTTGATAGGTGCTTATTATCTTATTATAAACAGAACAAAAAAAATTATTGCTTTATTATCTTACTTTCTTATTAGCCCAATTGCTTCAAGTTTTACTTTTATGACCCCTGCAGCTAACAGATCATTTAATATGGTAATTGGATGGTCTATTATTGCCGCAATTGGAGTTTTACTTACCGTAAATTACCTTACGGCAATAAGAGTACATAAAGTAGGCATCACCTTTATTGTATTGGCGTATATATCATCATTTGCCTATTTTTTATATGTTTATTTTTATATTTTACCAGTAAAATATCCAGCTCAGTGGCATTTTGGAAGAAGGCAGTTGGTCGAAAAAATATCCTTTTATGAAAACAATTATGAAAAAGTAATAGTCAGCGATTCATCAGGACCTGCCTACATTTGGTTTCTTTTTTATAAAAAATACGATCCTGATGATTTTAGACGGACAGTTAAGATATCTGATAAACCTAACGAATTCGGATTTTTAGATGTTAAAAGTTTTGCGAAATACCAATTTGTCAAACCTTTTAAATGGGAAGACGTTGAAAAATCTCCAAATAACCTTTACGTAAGTTTTGAAGATGATATACCCAACTTATGGTTAACAACTCAAGATGGTAAAACGCTTGTAACCCATGTTATCGATAAGGTTTTATACCCCAACGGCAAGATCGCGTTTAAACTTGTCCAGTTAAGATCTTTATGAACTTTATCCAAAAAAGATACATATTATTTATTCTGCTAATTAGTATATCGACAATTGCGATATGGCTTTTTTAATAGAGTATACTTTGTAAGTGCTTAGGATGTACAAAAAATAGTGGATGATGTTTATGAAGAAATATATATACAGCAATAAACATAAAATACTTCTCCTGTTAATAATTATTGTAGCTTTTTTGATTAGAATATATCATATTACTTCTGTTCCTCCTCCAGCTCAAAGAGATGAGGTTGGTTTTATCTATGATGCATATTCTTTATTAAAAACTGGCAGAGATCAACATGGCAAATTTTTGCCTATAGCTTTTGAAAGTTTTGGAGTTTGGGAGTATCCTGTCCAATATTATTTAAAGATACCTTTTGCTTTTTTATTCGGTCCTACGGTTTTTGCCTCCAGATTCAGCGTAATTTTTGTAAGTCTATTAACAATTATTCTAATTTATAAAATTACTCTAAAATTTTTTCTCGATAAAACTATTGCTCTTACCTCAGCCGTTGTTGCTTCAGTTTCCTCTTATCATTTTTTTATGTCACGCACTGGTTATGCACAAAGCTTCTATGGTCTTTTAATGCTTTTAATGGGAACATATTTCTTACTTTACAAAAAGAAAAAACTCTATAAGTTATTAGGTGGAGTATTTCTGGGTTTAACAACGTATAGCTATCCAGGATATTTCTTTTTTCTTCCACCATTTATCATCCTTATGCTAATTTGTTTTTGGAAAAATATAACAAAAGATAAAAAAATACTTTTGTCTCTAAGTTTAGCGACATTTATATTGTTTACCTCATTGGTGGTTTTCTGGACTCCAAATCAAAAGCGTATTCCTCATGGTGCTTTCTTTTACGAGAATGACACAGGAATTAGATTTGAATGGTCGGATCAACCCGTAGGAGAGATTTTAGCTCAAGGAAAACAGTATAATCTAATAGCGAAATACTTACATTATCCCCGTTTAGCGTATTTACACAAACTCCTTAAAAATTATTTAGATGCTTTTTCATTAGATCTTTGGTTTGTAAAAGGGCGAGGCCTTGGTTTAAATGTTGAAAGATCCGGTTTATTATTGATCTACGAGCCAGTATTAATATTAATTGGAGCTGTTATTGCTTTATGGCAAAGAAATAAGAACGGGATATTATTAATAGGGTGGTTTGTGATTGGGCCTATGGCTTCAGTATTTACAAAGGATATTTCTAGTACCAGGCTATTGCAGATGGTAGTACCAATAATAATTTTTGAAGCAATTGCTTACAAGACTATCGTCCAATTTATTTTCCAAAAAACAATTTATCTAAGAGCTCTTTTTCTATTAATCTTTGCTGTACCTATCCTATTCTATAATGCGTTATTTATTGATGCATATTTCAGACATATGCCATATAACTCTCTTATTTATTGGGGAGATAGTTATTTCGAAATAGTAAATTTTATCAAGCAAAATCCAGACAAAAATATTTACTGGAATTCTGGTAGGAACATGGGTTACATTTACATTTTATCTGGTCTTAAATACGATCCGGCAAAATATTTAGAGGAAAGACAGGAATATGAAAGGAGTTATAAATTACAGTATGTATACAAATTTGGGCGGTTTCATTTTCCGGACCCAATTGATTGGAATAAAATATGCGATGATACAAACGCGCTTTATATAGAAAGTCTTGACTCGATTAAAGGTAATTTTTCCTTAATAGATGGTAAATTCATGTATCCTTCCAACGCAACATCTTATTTTTATTATCAAACAACTCCGGAAAGATGTAAAAACCCACCATTAATTAACCCTGAAGACTTAAATTATCCCGATATTTAAGTAACATAATTATTTTAAATGAAAAAGGATTACTGCATAATTATTCTGATTTCGTTAATTGCTATATGGCCGTTTTTCAAAAAAGGAAACTTTGAAAGTCATGACGGTGAATGGATGGTAATTAGATTTTCTGCCTTTCATCAGACTTTAAAATCTGGTCAATTTCCCGTTAGATTTGTTGATCGGCTTAATAACAGCTATGGTTATCCCGTATTGAATTTTTTATATCCTCTGCCATTTTACCTTGCAGAAATTCCCAAAGCTTTAGGTTTCGGTTTTGTCGATAGTATAAAGATAATCTTTGTCCTTTCTACAGTGTTATCAGTGGTTGCAATGTATTGGGCTCTCTCTCAGTTTTTTGAAAAGTATGCAAGTCTTGCCGGCGCAATTGTCTATCTTTTTATTCCTTACCGATTTGTCGATTTATATGTTAGAGGGTCACTGGGCGAAAATCTGGCATTTGCCATACTTCCTTTAGTAGCTGGCTGTATCTTTAAGATCACCAAGGGCAATATGCTCTATTTACCGCTTCTTTCCATTTCTGCTTCTGGCTTAATTCTTTCCCATAATGTTATTGCAATTTTATTTTTACCCCTTTTTCTTTTCATCTCTCTTGTCTTAATTAAAGAAGGAAGGATCAAGATTATTGGTACTTTTATCTTGGGGATTTTAATCTCTACTTTTTTCTGGCTCCCCGCATTATACGATATAAAGTATGTACGTCTTTCACAAATTGATATTTCAAGAATCGCCGATCATTTAGTTAGCCCATTAAAATTAATAGCTCCTTCTTGGGGATATGGCCCCAATCCAAATGGAGAAATTGGTCTTTCCGTTCAATTTGGCATAGTTGCACTTGCGATTTTCCTATCAGCTGTTTACCTGCGCAAAACACAAAAGACTAAAAATTTACTTATAGATATATTTCTTATTATTTTTATTCTCGTTTTTTTCTCAATGACGAATTTTTCCCTGCCAATTTGGAATAATTTGCCGTTTGTTGACACTATTCAATTCCCATGGAGATTATTATCTCTTGTAGTTTTTATATCAGCTTTCTTAATAGCTCATGTCATAAATACATTAAGTAAGAAAAAAATAATACTGGCGATACTAGTTATTTTAGCTAGTATCACCTCGACAATTATCTATACCAAACCTGTAGCTTTTGTTGATAGAAGTGACGATTTCTACTCGACCAATGAAGATACTACAACGGTAAGAGATGAATATTTACCTCTTTGGGTTAAGGAAAAGCCTTTTGACAGGACTTATAAAAAAATTGAAATTATTTCTGGTATAGCGCAAATTGAGGAGACAAAAATACTTCACACGTACTATAAAGCAAGAATTAATGTTGAAGATAATACAAGTATAAGAGTAAACACTATTTATTTTCCTGGCTGGCAAGTGAAAGCAGACGGCCAAAAAGTACCAATCAGCTTCCAAAATAACTTTGGCCTTATAACTTTTCAGTTGCCCCAAGGTATACACGAAGTTATAATCAATTACGCGAGGTCACCAGTCCATTTGGCAAGTGAGATAATTTCAATTTCTACACTGATTGGGACTTGTATTTATTTTTATTTATTATGGCGAAAACGAGATTTTTAGTTACCGGTGGTGCTGGCTTTATCGGTTCTGAAATTGTCAGGCAGCTTCTTGATACAGGATATAATGTTAGAGTTGCTGATAACTTATCCAAAAAAGAAGCTAGTCTTGATCCCAGAGCCGAGTTTATCAAAGTTGATTTAACAGAAAAAACCCCGACTAAAGAAGTTTTTAACTATATAGATATTTGTATAAATGCAGCAGCCAAAATCGGTGGGATCGGTTATTTTCATAAATATCCGGCAACAATTCTTTCCGAAAATAACAAAATTTATAGCAGTACTTTTGAAGCAGCTATCGAAGCGAAAATTAAAAGAATGATCTACATTTCTTCTTCAATGGTTTTCGAATCAACTAGTCTTTTTCCTTCAAAAGAAAGTGATTTAAAAAGAATACCTCCTCCAGTTTCTTCATACGGTTTTTCAAAATTAACAGGTGAATGGTATTGTCAAGCTTTCTGGGATGAATATAAGCTGCCTTTTGCAATTTGCAGGCCATTTAACGCATACGGAATAAATGAATTTCCGGAAAGGGAAGTTGGTTATGCTCATGTTATACCCGATCTTATTAAGAAAATATTAAATAACCAGTATCCATTAGAACTTCTGGGAGATGGTCAGCAGACAAGATGTTTTACTCATGTTTCTGATGTAGCAAGCGGCGTAATTGCCGTGGCTTTACATCCAAACGGAAAAAATCAGGATTTTAACATAGGATCCGAGCATGAGATAAAAATGATCGACTTGGCTCAAAAAATTTGGGCCGCAATGAATATTAATAAGCCATTTAAATTGAAATATGTACCTGGTTTTGAATTCGATATTAAAAAAAGGGTTCCGAATGTGCAAAAAATCAAAAAAATGATAAACTGGCATCCAAGAGTGAAATTCGAAAACGGACTAAAGGAGGTAATAATTTGGTTAAAGGCGAAGAAAGACCAAGGAAAACTTTAAAACCGCCAGTTGCTGTCGTCGGTATAGGTAGAGTA
>MFBN01000008.1:10925-11808 GCA_001776425.1 Candidatus Curtissbacteria bacterium RIFCSPLOWO2_01_FULL_37_9 | reverse complement strand
CTCTTTTCAAACATTTTGCCTAAATCTCTTGCTGTGTAGTGTGTCATTGGATTTTTAAGGTAGCCGAAATCCCCTTCTATGCGCGGACTTTCATGAACTCTGCCTCTCCATTCTATTAACTTTGACTTTTTAAATAATCTGGGCACGTAATCTGGCCACCAACCTCCGTGTCTTAACCATTTCCCTAGAATAATATTTTTTCGAGGAAAGTTAAATGCGGAATAATCTGATTTATTGATCACTTGTCTTATTTCAGTTATTAGCTCTTGTGTAAGTCTTTCATCGGCATCTAAGTAAAGAAGCCAGTCGCTTTTTGCCATTCTAGCAAGTGCAGTTCGGTTCTTGTCAAAGTCCGAGACAGACGATTTTATTACTGACTTTGTATATTTTTTAGCTATATCAATAGTTCTATCTTTTGATCCTGTATCAAGGACAATTATTTCGTCGAGAAAATCCAGTTGCTTGAGACAATCCTCAATCATTTCCTCTTCGTTTTTGGCAAGTATTAAAGCTGAAATACTCATAATTTGAAGCTTCCCCTACCAAAATTAAATGTTATAAAATCCCAAAAAGCCTTTCTTCTAATGTGATTGTCGATATTTTTTAGAACCTGTCTAAAAACTGCTAATTTAGTTTTAAGTTTGGCGTACCTGAATGCAAAAAGCAATCTATTTCTTGTTATATAATAGTCCTGGAGCTTTGAACCTGACCCTCCGCTTGCAGAAGCATTTTTATGCCAAATGACAGCTCTAGGTTCAAATACTATGGAGAAGCCTGCTTTTTTTGCTCTCACACAAAAATCCATATCTTCCAGATATAAAAAATATTTTTCATCAAAAAAACCTACTTTTTCAAAAACTTTACTATTAACAAACATACATGC
>MFBN01000008.1:0-10911 GCA_001776425.1 Candidatus Curtissbacteria bacterium RIFCSPLOWO2_01_FULL_37_9 | reverse complement strand
TATCCACTTCGTCCACTCCCATATGAATACCAATTATATTTTCCCAATCAATCTTGCCTCCCGCATACCAGACTACTCTACCGCGATCATTGTTGTCGTATCGAGATTTATGAAATTCAAAACCAGGTGAGAAATAAATTTTTGGAGAAATGATATCACCATTTTTTACGCAGTTTACCATTCTTGTTAGAAAATTCTGCTCAACTATGGTGTCATTATTTAGAATCAATACATACTCTGAACCTCTTTTTAATGCTTCTTTAATCCCAACATTGTTCCCTCCGCTATACCCTAAATTCTTTTCGAGTGCGATTAATTGTATATCATGCAATTTTGAAAGTGCTTCTTTCGAACCATCATCTGAGCCATTATCCACAACAATAATTTCGAATTCAAAATTGCCTTTTTTTATTCTTCGCAATGATTCTATACACGATATGGTATTTTTGAGTCCTTTAAAATTCAAAAGTACGATTACTACTTTATACATCAGTATTCTATTTTCATATCTCGAGAATTTGCTGTAATAATTAAATATTAAACGTCGTGGCCAATTTAATACATTAAGTTATTTTAATTTCACAGGTAAGATTATATCAATTACAATAGGCATTGACATTGTCAATGATGTCTCTTACACTACTTTGCGATAATGAAAAATATAGCTTTTGCAGGAACAGGTCTTATAATAGTAATTATCGTGCTCTTTATATTTTCATCAAAGGGAAAATCCGCTCAAGATACTCTAATACCCCCTCAACAAAGTCCTGTTGAATCACCGAAGCAAAATACAAATATTTCTGGTGAATCTACAAAATCAGCAGCTATTTTTCCGTTTCCAGTCTTAACTATTGATGAAATTCAAAATAAAAAAGTAATTATTACAACTGTAAAAGGCAAAATTATTATAGAGCTTTCTGCTAATGCCCCAATTGCTTCATCTAATTTTATATACCTTACTAATAAAAAATTTTATGACGGCTTAACTTTCCATAGAAAGGAAGAAAATTTCGTCATTCAAGGCGGCGATCCAAAGGGTAATGGCACCGGAGGACCGGGTTATTCATTCCCTGATGAAATTGTGAAAGACGACTATAAACGGGGAGTCGTTGCTATGGCTAATGCTGGTTCAAATACTAATGGTAGCCAATTTTTTATTATGCTAGCTGACGCTCCAAATTTACCCAAAAATTACACAATATTTGGTCAAATTGTAGAAAATATTGATGTTATAGATAAAATACAAGTTGGAGACGTGATTGAAAAGATAATAATTGAATAGTTCTGATTAAATCCCTTCGTGACTAATCGAATTTTTCGTTTTTTTATATTGCTTCTACGCTAGCATTTTATATCCCAGGTAATCTCGTTATTTATCATCTAAGCCTTACTTTTTTGAAAATTTAGTCTTGGGGAACAATTTTTGGGATAGTGTTGTAATCTATTCAGAGTTATATTTTTGGTTAATTTGACATCAGATGGAGTACTAGTAAAAAATTATCATTTTTTTTCAAATTGAGTAGTAGCACATATTTCACGAGTCTTTAATGTCAATTTTAATTCATAAGTATGCTATTTGCTTTACTTCTCGATATATCTGCTTTCATTTTGGCAAATATATTAAAATTCGGTAAATCTATGGAGATTTTAAAATATATAAAGTTATATAAATAAACTATTAAATAATTATTTCATGGGGAAAATTACTGATAACACGATTTTCAAACTCTCCGTTAACTTCTCTCTAAGAATCAAAAATGATAAAATAATATAGATTATCATCCCAATCATTATTATAAAAATAAGACTGAAAATATTAACAGGAAGATTCTGCTCTATTATTTTAAGACTAAAAAACATCACTCCAGAAGCAACAATAGGGCCATAAATATTTCTCGTTATTGAAATTTTTATTTCCTTATTAACAAAATAAATTATTATTGAAGTTGAAATGGAAACCATTGCCGAGGCAATCGCGACACCGGCAAAACCAAATAATTTAATAAAGAAAAATGTTAAAACCCAAGTAAGTATTGTCCATAACATCATCAATTTCAAAATTATAGAAGGTTTACCCAAAGCAAATAAAGTATTCGTTAGAGTGGTATTGACTGCTGCAAAAATAGCATTAATTGCAAAGAAATAAAGTAAGGGTAAAGCCGGTTCCCATTTAGAATAATTTGGTACAATCTTAATTACCATTGGAGCGATTACTACCAAACCAGATATAAGTGGATAAATGATAAATGTCACAAAAAATAATGATTTTTCTATTGCACTTTTCATATAATTTAAATCGTTTTGAAGTCTGGAATAAGCCGGAAAGGTTACTTTAATTACATTATCCATAATAAATCTAAGTGGTAAGAATGCGAACCTTTGAGACCAACCTATATATCCTATTTGGATTATAGGTAATATCTTCCCAATAACTACAATTAAAAGATCATCTTTAATAAGAGCAATGATACTATTGAGTTGGAAGGGTATACCAAATGAAACAAGCCTTTTTGCACTTTTAATATTGAAACCAATGTCAGGTTTGAATGGAGATAAAATATAAATTAAAATAAGTCCAATTAAACCCCTTGCAAATATTGACCAAGTAATACTTGAAATGCCGAAGCCATTAAGAGCTAAAATTATAGCCAATGTATAAAATACAAAATTTTCCACTATTTGAGGAATAACGAATCTAGTAAACTTTAAGTGCCTTTCAAGTAAAATTGATGGAATTGTCTTTAATGAAGAAAGTAGTAGGGAAAAAATCAACATCCTGAGAAGTAACAAGCCGTCGACACTAAGATTGTAAAAATTCGCAATTCGACCTGAGAAAATTAAGCCAATAGCAACTAAAAACAGTACAATAGATTGCTGAATCGTAAAAGTTGTTATTAAATCAATTCTTTTTGGTTCTTCTTTTTTTTGGATAAGAGCTGCTGCCAGACCCACGTCTGAAAAATAAACTAATATGTTAATAAGCGCAAGGACAATAAAATAAACGCCAAATACTTCCGGAGATAAAAGAATTGTTAGGACGAACGTAGCAAAAAACGTATATATTTGTATAAAAAATGTTCTCAGAGTAAAAGTAACTACCCCCGAGATTGCTTTTCTTTTAATAAATTCTATATCTAGCTGCTCGTAACTGTTTGCCATTTTTTAAGAATAAAAATTATTAATAATATAGAAAACAGAGAGACCAAATTGCCAAATGTTCTAACGAATGTATTTTTAAATTCCAGCTTAACATTGTGAATCCCCTTAGGGACTTGAAAAGTTATTAATTTAAGACGATTGTTGTCATCAATTTTTACTTTAGTACCATCAATGGTTGTTCTCCAGCCAGGAAAATTGAATAGGTTTGCCTTAATTTTTGAATCTGTTTTGGCTTCAAGCATAAATTCAACCTTGGAAGGTGTCGTATTTAAATCGTTAATTTCAGCATAACCTTCTATTACCTCAATTTTTTTTGAAGGGATATCATTTTTGGTTATATTAACTACGTTTGTGCCTAACGAGCTTTTTGTAAGTTCCACACCCTTGGGAAGATATTCAAATGAAGATGAGGAAATATACCAACTGATTGTTTCTTGAGAAGTTGCCAATTTGTCAGTTAGATTAGGTCTGTATGCCTGTGGTTTAAAAAGTTTTAAATTTACAGTTAATAAAAGAACAACTAATATCAAGAATCCGTAAAATTTTAAAATAGGTAGTTTTAAAAGTTCTAAAAAAGACCCGGCTAAAAAGGAGCTAAAAAGCGCGGTAAAAATTAAAAACCTCCAGGGAAATTGCAAATACGCAAGTGGTTTTACCGAGTCCCAAATTAGCTTTGAGTAAAAAGTAGTCGTAAAAGCAGAAAGGAGGAAAAGAATAAAAAAAACAGTTGACAGTTGACAGTTGACCCCGTTAATCTTAGCATTCACCTTTTCACTATTATTCATAGACGGCTCATGCTGCGATTTTAACGGGGCAGGCATTTGACGTCTGATGCTGCTACGTTTCAGAATATGAACGACTGCTAATATAAAAGCCGTAAACGACATGAAAATATGGAGCTTGCCGATTTTGAAGGAAATACCGTCCGCAAGACCGGCCGCAGATCCACCAAAACCCCAAGTCCAATTCCATAATTGCTGGGGGTAAACAAAATGAATTTTGTAACTGGCTAAATTCAGCAAAAGCAAATCATCGACAATTGTAAATTTTTTCTCGTATAAAGCTGGCAGCCAGAAAAATGCCGAAAGACCTGCTGCAAGCAGAGTGATAAGTGATAAGTGATAAGTGATAAGTTTTTTATCTTTTGAATTTAAAAAAAGAAACAATAGGTAAAAGGGCAAAATGAGTATGAAGGGTAGAAAAATAAGATTGTGGGTAATCATCAAAAGTGCCAGAAAGATTGAAGATAAAACAAGATAGATTCTTTTGTTGGTTACCGCCAGTTTGTAGAATGACCAAAGAATCAAAGGTAACCACACAAAAGAGAAACTCTCTGCTAAACCTCCTCTGACATAAATATCTAAGGCTCTGTATGGAACCGCCATATAAAAAATTGTACTTGCAAGTGCTGGAATTCTTCCTAAAAATTCCCTAGCAAATATATACATAGCTACACCAGATGCAAAGATTGATACGAAAAATACAAGTTTTATACTACTTATAAAACCAAATCCTAAAATATGAAAAATCTCCCCAAGGAAATATACGAATGGAGGATAAAAATTAAACAAAGGATATCCAAAACCGAACCCTAAATCGTCTACCCATCTGACAGGAAACTGCCCGGATTTTAAAGCCTTATCAAAAACAAAGAGACGGGCTATTTGCTGATCATCATGAATTACATAGAGTCCAGGTCGTAGCATTGCTTGAGAGAGAATTATAGTAAAAAATAGTATTAATATCGGTGCCAATAATTTCTTATTCATTTCAATACACAAACACTTTTCTTCCCTTTAACCTATCAACATGAAGATCATTTAAGAATTCCTCGTTATTGTAATAGATTGTAAGACTTGGTTCATTGTAAATTTCTTTTATAGCATAATCATATAAAAGTGCTTGAATATGTCTCTTATCATTTAGTGGATACACAACTATTGCGTTGGGAGGAAGCGTTGGAAATCTCTCTGTTATTCTGTTTGCAAATTCCTTAGAAAATCTTTGAGATTCAATCATCCATGAGTTATCTTTATAAAATGAGATAGTTGTGTAAGACATGCCTAACCAAATAATAAGTAAAAACAGAATGATGATTGTCCGCCAATAATTATTAGTAAGATATGCGATTAAAAAATATATACCAATACTTGCCAATGTAGCATACATCGAAAAATAATGATTCGGTAAAATTAGAACAGGAGATATTGCGGAAACAAACCATATTATTGCAAAAGATATAATTCTATAATTAATTTTTGTTTTTCTTATAAGAGCCAAGGTGAGTGGCAGAATTATTCCGATTATAGTTATCATCAAAACGCCCACGAAACTTTTAACAACTAGTGGCCAGAATTCCCGGAAAAACGTTTTATTAAAAATTAAAATATTTGTAATAACTTGCTTCTTGAATTCTTCCGGAACATTTAATGACCAGAGAAAATACCAAAATAATAATTTAAGAGATTCGATATTTAATGCTATGTTATATTCAAAAATTTGTGGAAGTGAAGCGTAACTTTTTCTTAAAAACATATAGGTAAGCGAGAATACTATAAATGGCAAGAAAATCATTAGGGTTTGCCTCAAACTATTTCGTTTTATTAAAAAATAATAGAATGCAAAAATTACGGGCCAAGATACAAAAAATTCAAAGGAACATAAAGTCAATAGAAAGGTGAATAACGTAAGAATATAGAATTTTATATTCTTATTCTCGCAAAAATTAACAAACAATATAGACGTTAAGATAAAGAAGAATGTTCCGATAATATTCCAAGCAGCTGCTATCCATGTTATAGACATAAAGTGAACAGATGACAAAATCCAAAAAGATGCAGTGACGAAGCCAACTTGTTTATTGTGCGCTATTTTTTTAAACAGCTTGTAAATTAGGACAAACGAGCTAATCAATAATCCAAAAGTTATAATCCTAAAACCGATGGGGTTAAATCCAAAAAAAGATGAAGATACAAAATAATATGTTTGTAATCCTATTGGGCGGTAACTTGATCGATTTTCAAGAAATTTAAAGAAAGAAATAAATTCATAAAAATTATTAGCCTTTGCAATTTTGATTTCGTAGAAATCATCTTGAAAAAAATAATAATTAAGGCTAGAACGATACAACAGTAAATTCATCAAAATGATAATACTTGCGAATATAATAAAAATGTAATTTTGCTTTAATAGCTTATTAGGTTTTGACATTATTCTTTAATATATTCGTTATAAAACATCTTGTACATGTAAATATTGAAATTCACTTCAAAAAGACTTAAACCGCTTGGAATAAATAGTTGTTCTTTATGATAAATACTTTTTAGAAATGCATAATTATTTATAATCTGAACAATATTTTAATCATGAAGTGATTGTTTAACATTATCATATGATAGGAAAAAGTTATTTATATCTGAAAAGGGCTTACCAAACACCCTCATTAAGAAATCTAAATACTTTTCAACCTTAAATAAATAAAACATAAGACTCCAATAACACAGATAGAAAGCCAATAATAACAAGCTAACATTCATAGAACAAAATATTTTTCTGAGTCCACTGTCTGAAACATTCAACATTTTTTGTGTAAATTTAGAAAGTTCGTCTTAAGAACAATTTATTATCGTTAAGCTATGAAAGAGCAAAATTACTCAATATGATAAACTATTTTAATGAAAAAAGTAATTTTTCTTATTGCCGCAATATACATATTTTTTCAGCTAATAAACATAATCTCACATTATCTGATATTTGACCGTACAAGTTATGAGCTGTTATATAATATTCCTGTTTTCCCTCGGGGAGCAATTTTTCCATGGCTGAACTTTGATGGTAAAAATTACTTAAACATAGTTCTAAACGGTTATCCGTTTGGTGATATATTGTCCGTATATTTCCCTTTATATCCGCTTTTGGTAAGAATTTTCTCTTTAAATTTAATATTTAATCCAATCTATATGGGATTTATTATCTCTATTACTTCTACACTTATAGCATCTATTGTTTTATTCAATTTGGTAAAAATCGAATTCAACGATAAAATTGCTATTCGGTCAACCTTTCTTTTATTCATCTTTCCTGCATCATATTATTTTTTTGCCTACTACAGTGAAGGACTTTTTCTACTTTTAACTGTGTTAGTATTCTGGTTCATAAGAAAAAAGAACATACTTATAGCCTCGATTATTACTTCTTTCGCAACCGCTACAAGACCTTTTGGATTAGCTCTTATTCCAACCCTTTTATATGAAGGCTATAAAATTTATCACAAAAAAAAGAAGATTCCCTGGGAAATTGCAATTGCTCCACTAGGATTTATTTTATATGCAATTTTTACATATTTAAAATTTGGGGATATGTTTCTGATGATAACCGCCCAGTCTAATGCGCGATTCGGGAGATCCATAGACATATTAAGTCCTTATCATGAATTCAGAGATGTAATTTTAAAGATTATATCAGGTCCACAATCGTCTTATGATAATATATTCGTTTATCCCGTAATCATAATTGAATTTCTGTTCGGAGTTTATACTCTATTAATACTATATTTAGTTTTTAAAAAATTACCTCCGCATTACTCTATTTACACGTTATCTTCCGTGATACTAATTTTTTTCGGAAGTAGCTTTTCATCAATTATTAGATACCTTTTGCCAATTTTTCCAGCTTACATTATATTGTCTTTATTATTATCAAAAAAACAGCTCATTTTTCTAAGCATTGTTTCCCTTTTACTATTAGTATTCGCTAGCTCCCTTTTCCTGCGAAATTATTGGATTTCTTAATCTCTTATTGATTTAAGAGAATCACTCTGTAGATTCATTTTATGTAAATTTCTTGCGTATTGCCCAGAAGTACCATTTTAGGTATTTTGGCAACCATTTATTAAGATAAAAACGAGATTCTTTGGCAATATATTTCCAGGTTGTCGGAACTTCGGTAACCCTATAACCCCCAAAATGAGCTTTGACAGTAAGCTCTATGGCCATTTCAAATCCGCCATCCGATTCGATTCTAATATTTTTTAACAATTTTTTGGTGTACAGTCTGAATGAATTAGTTGCATCATGCGTTGGCAACCCTACTAAATAATGAAGGCTAATACCGGCGATTCTGGATAAAATTTGTTTAATAACTGGACCTCCAATTTGATGACCACCTTTCATGTAACGTGATGCGGCAACTACATCAAAACCTTCGTGATATTTATCCATCATCTTGTTTAAAACCTTAGGATCATCCGTCAAATCCGCCATCATTATACAAACCGCCTCGCCATTTGCTTTAGCAAGCCCGGTTTTGAGGGCATTAAGCGCACCTTTGCCATAAATATTTTTGACTAATTTAACGCTTGGATAATTTTTTTGAAGTCTTTTAACAACCGGTACCGAAGTATCCTCGTCCATATCATAAACAATTAAAAGCTCATGGAAAACTTTAACAACCGATTCTACTTGACTAATGGTTTGACCAATGACCTCGCCTTCATTGTAAACCGGCATGACAATGGATAACTTCATGACTTTGATTGTAGTTTAGGGGGACTGAGAGTGTCAAAGTGGGATGTATTACTCCTCAATTATTGTCACCTTGGCCCAATCGGGTTTGCCAGACTCAACCCAGTCCTTATTAGTTGGAAAAAAGATGTCGATTTGATTATAGCCCAAGTATCCCCTATCTAGACATTCGACTTCACCCCAGTCTTCTATGAAAAGTTTCGTTCTTAAAGACCATTGGTCGCCACAAGCGGCAATCCCAGATCGAACAGGCTCACCAGAGGCAGTGTTACCGCAATACCCTCCTCCATCCCCAATCGGATAACCGGGTACTTGCTCACAATAATAGCCTGTGATACGGCTAAGATCAGCTTCATTCTCAGATGGAGAAGAAAGATCAACCGGTGATGGTTGAGAAATTTCTGATAGGCTGGTAATTTTGGCCTCGTCGGCTTGCTTATCTTGAAGCCCTGCAATCGAGAAAGATCCGTGAATCAATTTGTCAGGCGGGTCCAAAGAATCATCAACATGATGCTCAACAAATCCACTTGCTAAAGGTTGCGTTGCTTTCGGATGATCGGGATTGACCGAAGGTTGATCTTCGACATATACTACAGCTGCTGAAACAGCAACAGCTAGGGCGGCTACAGGTCGCCACAGTCTAACTCGGCTGCCAAGTCTGACTTGGCGCAATAATTTGTCTTTAAATTTCTGTGCGCTCGGTAGCGCGTTTTTGGTTTCAGGTCCCACTGATTCCTCCTAATGTATACCGGGCGCTTTTTTAGGAGGGGAAGAAACAAAAAAATCCTCTCCGAAGCAGGAGAGGACGTATCATTAGTTGAAACTTCCTTGCACCCGGCGTGCAATTTTTGTGCTTCGGGTTGCGGATGCTTAAGTTATGCGGTGGAAGTACCGCGCTTGCCCACCCAAATGTTCAATTTTTGGCGGACAGTTCTAGCACCACTTTTTTATTTCAAGTTCGCGAGAAACAAACTCTCTTATCTTAATATCAAACTATTTTAACCAGAAGTTTAAAAGAATACAATCCTTTAAACATCGCGCCATTTTGCTTCGAAGATATCACCAAGACCAACTTGCTGTCTTTTTGACAGATGACTTTCGAGCGATTTAATCGTAAAAATTATCTTATTAGTCTTAAAAACATTCCACACATCGCAGACAACACAGTTTTTGGAAACTAGTTTTTTAACATTTGAGATATCTAACTTACGATAAAAAGCGTGATTAGTTGCCAAAAAGATAAAGTCGGCATCTTTAAGTGTATTTTCTATGTTGTTTTGATAGCCTAAAACATACGGATCATGCAAGAAAACCTTTGCCCTTTCTCTTTCAAGCGCTTTTTTAACTTTAAAGGCCAAAGATTCCCTGATATCATCAATTTCTGCTTTAAAAGCAAGACCAAGTATTACGGCTTTTTTCCCTTCCAATTTCCTACGTCGTCTTACCTTATTTATTAAAAATAATGGTATAGATTCGTTTATTTTCCAGCTGGTGGCAATTAAATCCGCAAACGGAACATCACCGATCAAGAAAAACCCATCTTTAAACAGACAAGGGCCGCCTGTAAGACCCGGAAGGGCTAACCCTCCTCGTTTATAATTTCTATTGACTAAATCTACTATCTTATAAATATCACGGTTATAATTTCCAGCAAGAATCATAAACTCATTGGCAATTGCGAAATTTATATACCTGTACATATTTGTAAAGAGTTTGGCTAGTTCTGCTGAGATTGCATCAGTTCTATTAACTTCAATTCCTAAATTTGCGAAAAACTCTGCTGCTTTTTGCGTACTAAACCTATCAACACCTCCCACTATCTGCGGTATTTCGCTAAGCTCGGTCAATGATTTTCCTTCGGCAATTCTCTCAGGACAAAAAGCTAAGAAGAAATTTACTCCTACTTTGATTTTCCCAAGATCATTTAAGTATGACTGCACGTAATTGGTTGTTCCGGGAGAAACTGTTGATCTCAAAATTAAAAGCTGTCTTTTTGATATATATAAAGATAATTCAGATAATGCTTCATCGATCTGGACAAGCGAGGGATTCATGTTCTCATCTACGGGAGTACCGAGCGTTAAAATAATAATTTTCGCTTGTGCGATAATTTAAAAATCTGTTGAGACAAAAAAGGATTTTCCGAGGTATTTATTTAATAGTTTCGGTGCTCCCTCCTCAATAAAAGGCATCTGTTTCTCGGAAAGAAGGTGGATCTTTTCCCGATCAG
>MFBN01000007.1:11380-11483 GCA_001776425.1 Candidatus Curtissbacteria bacterium RIFCSPLOWO2_01_FULL_37_9 | reverse complement strand
GCGTTAAATAATCACTTAAATACTTTGTGAGTTCCACTATGAGTACCTATATCAAGCAAAATAATTACTAGTCTTTGTTCGCTATCATAATCCCAAATAATCC
>MFBN01000007.1:0-11341 GCA_001776425.1 Candidatus Curtissbacteria bacterium RIFCSPLOWO2_01_FULL_37_9 | reverse complement strand
AGTTTTGCGTATTTACTTTGTGGGATTGAAGCGACGGGTGCGAAGGATTGACCGCTAGTTTTTGAAGAGTTGTTTTTATACGTTTATTTAGTGCTTCGTCAGAACCTACTATCTTTTCTCTTGTAACACTAAACGTTACGGTAATTTTGAGTGTGAACATTAGGAGATTACTGAATACCAAGCGCTTTGTTCAAAGCTTTGTCGTCAGATGGATCAACTTCGGTATAACGACCTTCTTCTAAATCTTTGAGACTCTGGCCAATTCTTTTGTCACTTGCGTCATCAACCATAGGCAGACGTTCAATCTCTTCTTTGACGTCAATAACAGCCAAATGCCTCATATATTCACCAAACGAAAGTCCTAGTTGTCTTGCTTTAGTAAGTACAACCTGGTAGAGCTGTGGCGAGAAAGTTATTAGTTTTTGTACTCGTGCGGTGTCTCTCATATTTTATATGTAACCTGTATTAACAGCACTAATTTTACTACACTTTTGCAAAAGGGTCAATTGAGCGGGTGATGTACCCTTCACTGTCCATAACTTAAGTGTCGGACAGTTCCGGAGTACTAAAGGTTTTGGGTTTACCCTGCTTGCCCTGAAATATTGAAGGGACCTTCCCGAAGGGCTCCAACCTCCAATCGCTGTTTAATGATAGCTATGACGAGGCCAAAGACCCTGAGCTAAGTCGAAGGGCTAAATTGCTAGCATTTCAGCTTGAGGTGCTAAACAATCACCTTATAAGTTTTAGTAAGTAGATGATGGTGGATTTTCTGGTTTCAGAGTAAAGACTATTTCAATAATGGGAACTAAGAAGAACTATCTTTTAATTGAAGGTACTAACTGATCAACTTTTTTCCAAAAGTCCGTCATATTCCTTTTTCCTGAATTTATTCTTATTTGTACCATCCCTTGTGGAACAGTTGTTTCTACTCCCTTATAAGTTCTGTACCTATTACCTTCATCTGCAACCCTTTCTACCTCAATACCCATATCAGTAGCAACTGTTATGCAAGCTTCTGCTCGCCCTTGAGAAGTGACGGTTTCTATAAAAGGCGGATTATCTCTTTCTGTCATAATAACGATTTATATCATAGACGAATGGGTTTGTCAACTATAGGTTTAATGAGCGGGTGATGGGAGTCGAACCCACGCTCTTCCACTTGGCAAGCGGACGTTTTACCACTAAACTACACCCGCGCTGATTTTAAATAATTTTCAATTCTTCTTTTTATATAGCCTCTGCCGAATCCTGTTTTTAGTTGTAATTCTCTCTTTCGTGCATCTGTTTTATGCAGACACATTTCAAGATAGACTAATTTAATCTTATCAAAGCTTTTTGTAGTTTTTACAGCCTTTTTCTTATGCAGAGTAATTCTTCGCTTATAATTATCAGTTGAACCTATGTAAAATATGTTGCGATTCCGTTTAGAATTTATACAGTAAAGAACATAAGTATAATGCATGTCGGAAGTTTTACCACTATCAGCCAAAAACTTCGTATTTAGGCTGATTCGCCAAAATGTTTACTTTGGGCGGAAACTACACCCGCAAAAAAATAAAAGTACCGTAATACGCACATATTATACCAAAAGCTAATTCTGATATTTGTAAAAAGCCGTGCTATAAATTGTAAAATGATATTAGATATATGAAAAATGTTTTAATACTAGGAGGCGGGTTTGCAGGCGTTGCAGCAGGACTAAAGTTATGCAAAAAAATTGACATGAGTCAATTCGAAATAACCCTGCTGGACAGAAAAAACTTTCATTTTTTTTACTCCCTCTTTATATGAAGTAGCCACAAGCGAGTAGCCTCAAACAAATATCGCTATCCCCTATTCGCGAATCTTTAATAGCAAATTAAATCTTATAATTGGAAATGTTAATTTTATAAATACAAATACCCAAGAAGTAACTTATAACTATCACCAAAAGATCAAATGGGATTATTTGGTGATTTGTCTGGGGTCTGAACCGACATATTTTAATATCGAAGGCCTAGCGGAAAATAGCATTTCTTTAAAAAGACTATCGGATGCAGTTAGAATTAAAGATTCTATAGAACAGTTATTTCATCAAAAAATAATCTATAATAAAAAAATAAGTATTGTTATTGGCGGAGGAGGATATTCAGGCACGGAACTGGCCGCAGAATTAACAAATTACAGGGATCGTCTTCTGGATAATCAGACTAATTCCAACAGTTTAGTGCAGATTTCTATTTTAGAAGCAGCCGATCGTCTATTATGTAACCTTGACCCGAAAATTTCCGAAATCGCAAAGCGAAAATTAATTTCTTATCATGTGAATTTACTTTTTAATTGTATGATAAAAAAAGTAACGAATGAACACATCGAAACCGTATCCGGTCAAAGATATCCTTATGATCTGTTGATTTGGACCGGCGGAATAAAAGCAAGCAGTATTTTGTTAAAAAGCGGTTTTAAAACTAATAAACACGGTCAAATCAGAGTTGATGATAACCTGAAAGTAATAGGTTATAACGATATTTTTGCAGCTGGAGATTGTGTGGAATATATTATGCCCCAGACAAAAATTCCTGTCCCCTCTTTAGGCCAAACTGCAAAAGAGCAGGGTAAAATTGCCGGTGAAAATATATTCAGATTAGTAAATGATGAGGACTTTCTAGAATATAAATATAAAAATTTTGGCTTTCTTATACCCTTAAGAGGACGCTATGTAGTTGCTGTTTTAAATTTTATCCATATTCACGGTTTTTTAGCCTGGGTAATCCAGCAGTTGATTTTTTTACGTTATCTAGTGGAGATTTTGCCTGTTTATAGAGCTATTAAGCGCTGGAATCAATTTGAAAGAAGCTTAGAACAGGATTAGTTAAAAAGATTCAGAATTACTCTAAAAATTTATACTTTTTAACAATACTTGTTGAAGACCATTGCTTTCCCAAACCCCAGATATGTCCGGATTTAGATGAGGCTAGAGTTATTAATATGATCAGATAAATAATATGATCGTCTAAAACCGGATTATTTTGCGGAGGCAAAACAGCGCTCCACATTAAAAGCATCATTAATGCTCCGCTATATCCCGCGATTTTAACACCGACTCCCAGAATTAAAGATACTCCGATAAGCCCAAGTCCGGCCATGAAAAGAAAATCAACTACTGGAGTTCCAGCGATGCTATGATAAAAAGAACTAAAAGGTCCTTGTGTGGCATTTTTCAAAAATCCAAACGTTGGAGAACCACCTGCAAGCCATGATTTATCAGAAGTCGTTGCAAATCCTAATCCGTATAATTTATCAATAAAAGCCCAAAAAAATATCCAACCCAAACTTAGTCTTAAAATTGCCAATATATAATCTGTTTTAGCCATATTTATTATATCTTTTACCCTAATTTAGTAATAGAACAAATAATAATCTATGTCAATATCAGAGATTATTTAGCTTAAAGAAATAATTTTATAAATAAAACTGTTGATTATATTGATGTTTTTAGCTTTGATATGATAAGTTTAAGTTACAGGTATTTTTAATAAAAATAACAAATGAAGCAAAGTTTAATTAAGAAAGATATATCTTCTTTTAAAATTCCCCCTAATTTAGAAAATTATGAAAAAATCCGAAAATCTTTTTCGTGGGAAAAGGCAAAAAGCCAGATCGAATACAAAAATAATAAGCTTAATGCGGCTTACAATGCGATTGAGCGAAACGCCCAAAACTGGCGAAAAAACAAAATAGCCCTATATTGGATAGGTGCGGAAAATCAAAAGGAAAAATATACTTTTTCTGAACTTAATCAATTAACAAGTAAGTTTGCAAACTTACTTGGAAAATTATCGGTTGATCAGGGCGACCGTGTTTTTTTCTTTCTAACAAGAGTACCTGCTTTGTATTTTGGATTTTTAGGTACTTTAAAAAGCGGTGCGATTGCCGGAACAATGTTTGCCGCTTTCGGACCTCAGGCTGTGGAAGACCGTTTAGGTAATAGCCAGGCAAAGATATTGGTGACAGAACCGGATTTATTTGAAAGAGTTGCCAAAGTTGCCAATAAACTTCCCTATTTAAAAACTATTCTTGTAACCGGTGATCCAAAAGAAACAGCTCATCTTAAAATTCACGGTAAACAAGTTATTAATTTGTTTGAGCTTTTAAATAAACAAACCGCAAAATATAAAACAAAACAAATGGATCCTAAAGATTACGCGTTTATGCTTTACACTTCGGGAACTACAGGCAAACCCAAAGGTGTTTTACATGCTCACCAGGCGATTATTCACGAACATATGAGTGCTAAATATGTGCTGGATTTGCGGGAAGACGATGTCTATTGGTGTACTGCTGATCCGGGTTGGGTTACCGGTATTGCTTATGAGATACTGGGTTCCTGGAGTAATGGAGCCTCGACTGTGGTTCATAATGGCCGTTTTTCCCCGGATATCTGGTATAAAATAATTCAAGATTACAAAGTTACTGTTTGGTATACAGCTCCGACTGCTATTCGAATGCTTGAAGCGGCTGGTGATCAATTGGTTGCCAAGTATGACCTAAGTTCTTTAAGGCATTTAGCAAGCGTTGGCGAGCCTCTAAATCCGGAACCTATTCGATGGGGCATAAAAGCATTCGGTATGCCTTTTCACGATAACTGGTGGCAAACGGAAACCGGCGGAATTTTAATTGCTAATTATCCGGCAATGGATATCAAACCTGGATCAATGGGTAAGCCATTACCCGGAATTACTGCCTCTGTAATAGATGATCAAGGTAAGGAAGTAGGGACTAATATTGAGGGAAATCTGGCAATTAAGCCTGGTTGGCCTTCGATGATGAAGACAATCTGGCGCAGGCCTCAAAAGTATAAAACCTATTTTAAAGGAGGCTGGTATATTTCCGGTGACAAGGCTTTTCGTGATAAAGACGGTTATTTTTGGTTTATTGGCAGAGCGGATGATGTTATAAAGACCTCCGGAGAACGTGTCGGGCCGTTTGAAGTTGAATCCGCGCTTGTGGAGCATCCTTCTGTAATCGAAGCTGGTGTAATCGGCAAACCGGATCCAATCCGCGGAGAAATCATTAAAGCCTTTATTAAATTAAAAGAAGGGGTCAAAGGTACGGACAAACTTAAAGAAGAAATTCAGCAATTTATTAAAAGACATTTGGCAGCTCATGCATATCCCAGAGAAATCGAATTTATAGATAGACTCCCTAAAACCCGTTCGGGAAAAATCATGAGGCGCTATCTTAAAGCTAAAGAATTAGGCTTGCCTCTGGGTGATACTTCGACTCTTGAGGAATACTGATTCGTTTTATGTTAATTTGGTAAGACAGCAGTAATGGATATTAATTTAATTTACGCTTCTACCTCCGGAAATGTGGAAATTGTGATGGAATCTATTGCCAAGGTGTTGTCAACTAAAGGTTTTAGAACGTTTTTATTTCGCGCAGAAAGAACGCCAATTGAGGCTGTAAAAAACAATGACAATTTTATATTTGGTACCTCAACATGGCAACATGGTCAGCTTAATCCTTTTTTCTTAAAATTGTACGAGCAGTTAAATTTACTTGATTGTCATCATAAAAAGGCAGCTTTTGCCGGTTTGGGTGATCGACGTTATGAACCTGTTCTTTTTTGTGAAGGAATAGAAAAAATCCGTAAACTATGGCTGAAAAAGGGTGGTAAAGAAATCGGTTCTGTCTTAAGAATTGAAGGTGAGCCTTATAATCAGCTTGATTCTATTGTGCTTGACTGGGTTAATAAGATAGCAGAAAAAATGAAAGGTTAAGATGCTTGAATTTCAGCGTTTAGTCATTAAAATTGCCGGAGAATCCGGCCAGGGAGTTAATTCGATAGGTGAAATGGTGGCAAAAGCCCTTAAGCGCTCTGGTTTTTGCACTTTCGGATATAGAGAGTATCCTTCTTTAATTCAAGGAGGGCACGCATTTCACCAGATTGATATTGCCGATATACCTATTCATTCATCTGCAAAACAAACTGATTTGTTAATTTGTTTAAGCCGGGTTTCATTTCATGCTTACTTGCCAACTCTTAAAAATGGCGGGCAAGTAATTCATATGCTTGAACAGCTTGAATTATCTAACCAAGAAAAAAAGTTAATTTCAGATCAGCAAATTAAAATAGTCTATATACCGGCACAAAATATTGCCCGGCAAATCGGCGGAAAATCCATTATGGCTAATGTGGTGATGATTGCCGCTTTATGGCAGCTTATTGGTTTACCCATTGATCCTCTGGAATCAGTTTTACGTGCGGAATTTGCCAGTAAGCCTAAGGTGATTGAGCCAAACATTGCCTGTCTAAAAAAGGGGTATACTTACAAACTGGAAGGTTTAAATCCGGTACTAATTAAATTTAAACCTCAGAATAAGCATAAAAACGACGGTTTATTAAGCGGTAATCATTTAATTGCCCAAGGTGCTGTCAGTGCCGGAGTTCGGGCCTATTTCGCTTATCCCATGACCCCGAGCAGTTCAATTTTGTCCTATATGGCAGATATTTATCATCAAACACAAATGCTTGTAAAACAGGTTGATGATGAAATTACCGTTGTTCAAATGGCAATCGGTGCTATGTTTATGGGAACAAGAGCATTGGTTGCTACTTCAGGTGGTGGTTTTGACTTAATGACAGAATCGGTTTCTTTGGCTGGTATGACAGAAACACCATTTGTCTGTATTTTGGCACAGCGTCCTGGACCGTCTACGGGTTTGCCTACCTGGACAAGTGCCAGTGATCTTAATTTAGCTGTTTATGCGGGACATGGCGAGTTTCCAAGATGCGTAATAGCGCTTAGCGACCCGCAATCAGCTTATTTAGCTATTCAGAATGCATTTAATATTGCAGAAAAATACCAAATTCCGGTAGTTGTATTAACCGAAAAGCAGATTGCTGAATCGTTGTTTCAAATTGAGAGTTTGCCTCAATCTCCTAAAATTAAACGCCATCTGGTTTCAGAAGACAAATTCTTTTCACTTGTTGCCGCAGATCGCTATAAACATACCAAAACAGGAATATCACCTCGTTGGTTACCCGGACAATCAGACGCAACTTTTGTTGCCAATTCTGACGAACATTCTGCAGATGGCACAGTCACAGAAGATGCACAAATCAGCTTACAAATGTACACAAAAAGGTTAAATAAGCAAATAACCTTGCACAATGATTTACCTGAGCCGGTTTTGATAGGGCCAAATACTGCAATTCTTACTTTAGTCGGCTGGGGAAGTGTCAAAAATACTGTTTGTGATGTGATGAATTTATGGAATACGAAGTTTCCCATGAAATGTATTAATTATCTGCACTATGAATATGTTTACCCTGTTCGTACAAAAAAGCTAACAGATTTGGTTAAACGAAAACAGCCAATTTGCTTAATAGAAAACAATGCTTTCGGTCAGTTAGGTGCCTTGCTTACACAGGAAACAGGGTGTCATTTTGAAGATAAACTTCTAAAATTCGACGGAAGACCTTTTTTTATTGATGAAGTTGGGGAATTTCTTGAAAAGAAAATAAAGTAAGCATGAACACTTGTGATTGTCATCATAAAACGGATGTTCGTTTCAGCGATTATTACTCGGAAAATATTTTAACATGGTGTACAAATTGCGGTAATTACGGGATTCAGGCAGCTATTAAGCGTGCTTTGGTTGCCGAAAATATTCCTCCTTGTAGGACATTATTGTGTTTTGATGTTGGTTGTCATGGTAATGGCGCGGATAAAATCGGCGGTTATCGCTTTCATGGAATTCATGGCCGGGTCCTTGCTTTTGCTTGCGGGGCATCTGTTGCCAATCGCAAGATAAAAGTTATTGCATTTGGAGGAGACGGAGGGACTTTAGGCGAGGGAATTAATCATTTAGTTTCAGCTATTCGGGGAAACTATGACATTACTTTTGTTCTTCACAATAATCTCAACTATGGTTTAACTACCGGTCAAGCATCCGCTACTACTAAAAGCGGAATCAAGATGAATTCATCTCCCGACGGAGTTACTTCCGACCCTATTCATGTGATGAATTTCGTATTTTCCTTAAACCCAAGCTTCGTAGCCCGTACTTTTTCCGGTGATGTTAAACATATGAGCGGAATTTTCCAAGAGAGTATAAAACATAATGGTTTTAGTTTTATAGAAGTATTGCAGAGTTGTCCTTCTTATAATCATATGACTCCACACCAGTGGTACCAGTCGCGGGTAAAAGATGTTACTCAAATGAGCGGGTATAATTTTCGGGATATTAAAGCCGCAAGACAAGCCGCGGAAGATTTGGAAGTCCAAATTGCCATTGGAGTTTTATACCAAAATTCCAAATCCGTGCCGTTTATGCAAAGGCAGGCAAACCGCCTGAAAGTATCCGGTGATTTAGTAGATGAAGTAAAAGTTTTTCCAACTGAAAAATTATTTGATACGTTTAGGTAAAAAATTTAGCTGTTCTTAATTTTTCTGATATAAAAGCTTTTTTTTGATTAAGTGAAGCAGCTGATTGGGATTTTTGATGAGGTTTACTTCAATCCAGGAATCATATTTGTCATGTTCAATTAAGGTATTTGCCTCCGAAGCAAAAATTTCTTCATCTAGCCAAAAAAAATTTTTATCAAAATCTATAGCCTCAGTTTTATCGATTAAAAAATTCGTTGGCTTAATTTTTTTAAGTAAACTAATTATTTCAGGCAATAGGAATTGTGAGAGGTAATTAACCGTATACTTACTGTCTCCCCGACATCGGGAAGTTAACCAAAAAACCGAATAATTGTTTAGAATATAATCAAGGAATTTATTCAAATGTAATGCAGGCGTAGCACCTCGAGTTAAAATTACTCCGTCAATATCAATGTAAATATTTCTTCGTAAAACTTTCATACCTTAGGTGTTATTTATTTTATCATACGAATGTTAGCGCCACGCCTTTTTTGTTCATCCGGCCGGTCCTGCCTATTCTATGAATGTAGTCATCATAGGATGCCGGTAAATCATAATTAATAACATGACTGACATCTTCAATATCAAGTCCCCTTGAAGCAACATCTGTAGCAAGTAATATCTTAATCTGATTTTCTCGAAACATCCCCAGCATTTTCTGTCTTTGACTTTGGCTTTTGTTACCATGAATAGCACCAGCTCTAAATCCCCTACTGGAGAGTTCATTCGTAAGTCTTTGGACACTCCGTTTTGTCCTGCCAAAGATAAGCACTTTATTAAATCCTTCCTGAATTAATAAATCATGGAGCTTGTCTATTTTATTCTGGTTATTGGAAATCTTAACAATATCCTGATTGATATTTTCAATAATGTCATTTTCTTTTACAGAAATAGTAATAGGATTTTTTACAAATGTTTGGATAATTTCATTAACCTTTGTTGAAATTGTTGCGGAAAAGAAAAGCGACTGGCGATTTACAGGAAGAAGTGAAATAAAATACTTGATATCGGCAATAAATCCAATATCGACCATACGGTCTACTTCATCCAGTACAACATTGTTAAATTGCGACAGATCCAGGCATTTTTGTCCAATAAGATCTTTTATTCTTCCAGGTGTGCCTATAACAAAATTGGGATTGTGCAAAAGGTCCCTTTTTTGCTTTAAATAACTTGCTCCACCAATGCATATAGCGCTTGTAATAGCCATACCTCTGGCAAATTCCGTAAGCTGGCCATAAATTTGTAGAGAGAGCTCTCGCGTTGGAGCAATAATAAGGGTTTTTTGTGACCTATTCATGAAAGATTTATTAATTAAAGGAATCAAAAATGCAGCTGTTTTACCCGTACCGGTATTTGCAATACCAATAATATCTGCGCCTTTAAGAATTGGGGGGATAGCTTTATCCTGAATTGGTGTTGGACAAACATACTTTTTATTAGCGATATTACTTTTTAATTCACTGGCAATAGCAAAATCTTCAAATTTATACTCGGGAGTATAAATTTCTTGTTTACTTAAGCTATTGGGTGACGGATTTTGTTGTTTGCCTGCTGTAATTGCCCAGACAATGTCCTGACCGGGTTTTTCTGTAGAATAAAACCATCTTTTTAAATTACCTCTTGGCCTGAATCTTTGTCGCATTATAATAATATTAACTTACTTGGCAAAAAGCTAAAGCAGTAGATCTACTTAATTAAGAAATTGTAAATGAAAAGGAAAAAAGATACTTAAGTGAAACAATTACAAAAAGCGGTTTAACTTTATCTTATCTATTCAAAACTATTCAAAGTTAAGCAGATTTACTGCTCTAACTAATATCCATTTTTTATTATAGCAAAAAACACAGCTCAAGTCAATTATACTATAAGTTATTTATACAAGACAAGCTGGTGGCAAGTCTAAATTTTTTAGATGTTCAATGCTCTTTGCAGAAACTAGTCTTATGAAAACTTTGAAGTGATAAACTTCCGAGGCCTGAAAGGCCTCGGTATTCCTTCAAGTTTACATGAGCGAGCAGATAGTTATGCCTCGGAAGTATGTATTCGCTTTCGCATTCATCCCCGCCTAAATATTCAATTTTTGGCGGGGTGTTCTGCGAGCGAATATAAGATATAGAGAAGTGTTACGAAAGAAAAAAGTATTAAGTTAAGAATTCCCCTAAGCGATAAAATCATTAATACATTCAATTTTAAAGCTGTTAATAATATTTATACGTGTTGAATTTTTGAATAAACTTGTTTTTCGGTAATTTGTTTTGCTGCAATAAAGCGATTGACTACTTTGTATTGGGAAATCAAGATAAATATAATAAACGCTAGTAATATTTGGTTTGTAATTGTTCCCAGAGCAAGCAGTAAAAGTCTTGTATCTCTTTTAAAAGAAATGTCTTTCGTTTTTAACTTTAAGCCGGTGATCATAAAAAATTTGCTGGACATATAATCCTGAAGAGTATCAGCAACAATTACAAACACAGCCAACGGCAGGATAAGATTATTCCCTGTTATATTCCAATATCCATATGCCATACCTGCAATTATTATTGCGTCCACATATCTATCCAAAATCGGATCTATCCATTTACCCCATTTTGTTGCCATGAATTTAAGCCTGGACAGTTCTCCATCAATTCCGTCGACTATTGACAAAAATTGGATCATCAGCCCGCCAAGAAAAAGCCAGGGGTAGCTCCCAATTGCTAAAATGAAAAATGTAAATATAGCCAAAAGAGGAATTGTAAAAGAAATTATATTAGGAGTGAGAAAAGTATGTATAAGAAATTTCGTCATGAAAGTCGAAACTTTTCTGTTTAATAATTTTGAAATGCTTCCATCTGCGGCTTTAGTTAAACTTGCCAAAAGCTTTTTCTCGGCAAATTTTATGTCTTTATAAGTATCACAATCCGCCCAGAAGTTACCCTTATTAT
>MFBN01000006.1:11335-13284 GCA_001776425.1 Candidatus Curtissbacteria bacterium RIFCSPLOWO2_01_FULL_37_9 | reverse complement strand
AAGGCTAAAAAGAATACTAATACAGAAACTATAAGTTCTTACATCCCCTAAAGGCGATATGTTTAGCGGTATTGTATATTAACTGCTAAGCTAAAATGTTGATGTATGGTCTGACAGTAAAAAGGACCGATTAATTGGTAATTTATATTAAATTTTTTTATTATTTTTATTTTTATAAAACACCGGATAACTGCTTATTATTCCCCCAAAGAAAGGCTATTTTTTTTAATGATATTGCGTCGCACAATAATACTTTTGCGACGTAGACTGTAGCTATAGTAGGGTGTAAAGCTAAATTTAGATTTTATACATTTTGGTACTATTTGTCAGTTTCTCTTTAAATATATTCTTACTTCTTATTTTAATTTTAAATTTTCTGCTGTGTCTAATTTGATCTATTTATCCCCTATTAGTCTTAGATCGTTTTATTTAGATTATTTTATATCTTAAATGAAGCATTAATTAGACCTGCTCTATAAATTATTAAAACAGACGGTACAACTTATCATATGTTCTTATAAAAGACCGTTAGAGAGGCAATAAGGGGGTTGTTAGGGTACAAAAAGGTTATTGAAATAGCCTGATAGACTACTTTAAATATTTATTTTTCTACTAAAGGCGGCAGTTGGAAAACAACAACTGGCAGTTTTTCCCGGCGAGCTTTGATTGTTTGATAAACGAAAATCGGAAGGTCGATCGCATCCGGAAAGAAATCGTTTATAAATTCGGCGATCTGCTGGGCAATTGATCCGGGTGAAAGCGGACAATTTGGTTTCATAAACATTTCCAAAGGGTCTTCATCTGCTTCAGTTGATTTTACCGGGATTTCATGGACTTGATAAATTTCTGCAAAAAGGCAATTGGTGGGATCTTGGTACGTTTTACCGTTAAAGATTTGTAAACGCCTTGGATATTTGGGCCGCCATAAAAATTCCAGCTTTCCTTTGATTTTGGAATTTGCTAGTGCTTTGCGTCTATTTTGAATCGTTTCCAATAATTGTTCTTGTGCGTTAGTTTCTTGAAGATTAGATGAATTGCTAATGTTGTTGCGTTCCATGATTAGGGATTATAACAGAAACTCGATTCAATTACTATGGGGTTAAATAAACTAGAAAATAAGGGTACCTATTTTTTTGCCGCTAACGGCTTTTTGAATATTGTTTTCCTTATTTAGATTAAATACCAAAATAGGAATTTTGTGGTCCATACAAAGAGAAATGGCGCTATTATCAAGAACACTGATTTGTTTATCGGTTATTGCTTCTTTAAAAGGAATGTGGTCAAGTTTTTTAGCGTCTTTAAATTTATAGGGATCTTTGTCATAGACGCCATCGACTTTTGTTGCTTTTAGAATAATATCGCATTTTGTTTCCAAAGCTCTTAAAGAAGCTGTGGTGTCTGTTGTAAAGTATGGATTGCCTGTTCCACCTGCAAAAATTACCACTCTGTTCTGTTCCATATGATGAACAGCCCTGCGTCTTATATAAGGTTCTGCAACATCTTTTATTTCTATTGCCGAAAGAACCCGTGTTTGCTGGTTTTCTTTTTCAAGCGCAGCTTGCAAAGCCAGCGAGTTCATGATTGTTGCCAGCATGCCGATATAATCACCAACAGTTCTTTCTAAACCGTGTTCTGCTGCTTTTTCTCCGCGAAATATATTGCCGCCTCCAACAACCACTGCAACTTGAGTTCCTGCCTTTTTAGCTTTAACGATCTCTTTAGCCAGCCATTGGGTAAATTCCGGATCAATGCCGTACTGCCGTTTTCCCAAAAAAGTTTCACCCGAGAGTTTTAGAAGTACGCGCTTGTATTTGGGCATTTAGTGTATTTTAGCAAGCTCCTTGATTGATAGCAATTCCAACTTGAGTTTACCCTGAGCGAAGCCACTTCTTACGTGGCGTAGTCGAAGGGTCGCACAATTTCTAGCTTTGCTACCGGAAAAGTTAATA
>MFBN01000006.1:0-11296 GCA_001776425.1 Candidatus Curtissbacteria bacterium RIFCSPLOWO2_01_FULL_37_9 | reverse complement strand
GAATATTGACATAATACTTCCCTACCCGTTACACTTAATTCATGTTTCACTTATCTGCTTTGGTTAATGAATTTTTAGAATATTTAGAAGTTGAACGTAATCTTTCTCCCCTAACTATTCGTGACTATCGTCATTATCTGGACAATTTTTATAAATGGTCAAAATCCAACTCCCCTATTACCAAACCACAGGATTTAACAGTTGAGCTAATTCGTAAATATCGTGTGTATTTAGCCCATTATAACAGTCCAAACGGTAACTTACCCCTTAAAAAAGTCACCCAGAATTACTATGTTATTGCCCTTAGATCTTTTTTAAAGTATTTAATAAGGAAGGATTTTAAAGTTGTTTCTCCGGATAAGATTGAACTGCCTAAGACCGAAAGCCGTTCTTTAAAATTTCTGGATCGGGAACAGGTTGAGCGCTTGGTTAACCAGCCGGATGTCTCTGCTGAGCGTGGAATTAGGGATAAGGCGATAATGGAAATGCTTTTTTCAACCGGTTTGAGAGTTTCCGAACTTGTTAAGCTAAATATTGATCAAGTCAATTTGGAGCGTAAGGAATTTGGAGTAATCGGAAAAGGCGGCAAGGCACGAGTAGTTTTTCTTTCCGATACAGCCGCTATTTGGCTGGAAAAATATATTGCAAAGCGTACAGACCGCTATAAGCCGCTTTTTATCCGTTATGCCGGTAATCAGGAGCCGGTTGAAAATAGTGAAAAATTACGACTTACTCCCAGATCGGTTCAGCGCCTTATCGAAAAATACGTGCGCCGTGCCCGTTTGCCTGTTAAGGCTACGCCGCACGTTTTTAGGCACTCGTTTGCTACGGATCTTTTAATAAACGGAGCGGATTTAAGAAGTGTTCAGGAAATGTTAGGCCATAAAAACGTTTCCACTACCCAAATCTATACTCATGTAACTAATCAGCAGCTACGAGAAGTACATAAAGCCTTTCATAGTGGTAACAAATAACGCAGAGTTTACCCTGAGTTTATCGAAGGGTCCATAAAGCCTTCCATAGCGGCAATAAGTGAGAGATGTTCATACTGAACTTGTCGAAGGGCTTGCCCTGTGCACTTCGGTTGCACTCATTGTAAGCGAAGTCGAAGGGTCCACAAGGCGTTTCATTCGGGGAATAAGTAGCGAACAGCTGCACTTGCTGGTTCAATTTTCGGCAACTTACGGCAAGATACGGTAATATAAGGCAATATATGGTAATATACCTTTATGAAAATTCCCCCTTCTTATGCGGTAACAGGGGAAATGATTGTGCATATTGCTCAAATTGAGTCTCAACGCATACATCTTGCTTCTCTTAATCTGCCAAAGCCGCTAAAGGAAAAGATCCAAAGGGTTTGTCTTTTAAAAAGTTCTCTTTTTTCCGCCCGAATTGAGGGAAACCCGCTGGAACTTGCCGATGTAGAAGCAGGTTATACAAAATCCCAAAAGAAACTCGAAGTATTCAATATTATAAAGGCAATTAAATTTATAGACGGGAATGTTAAAAGCTCTGATATAACAAAAGATCTTCTTTTGCGGCTTCACGCATATTCTCTTAAAAATATCAGCGGCGATGCAGGCAATTTTAGGCATGAAGTAAGTGCGATTTTCAACCAGGCAGGTGTTGCCGTATACATGCCGCCCGCGCCCTCGGCAATTTCTAAATTGCTGGACAGTTTATTGTCATTCGTTAATTCCGACAGGGAAAAATTTCCCATAATTGCCGCATTTGTTGCCCACCTTGTTTTTGAAAAGATCCACCCCTTTTTAGACGGGAACGGAAGAGTAGGCAGGCTTCTTATCGCCGCGATTTTAAAAGCTCGAGGATGGGATTTTACTTTTACTGTACCCTTCGAGGAGTATTTGGACAACCACAAAGATGATTATTATTTTTATCTGGATAAAGGCTTGGGAAATACAGATGATTATTTGCTTTTTATGCTCGAGGCTTTTTGGCAGCAGATTCAAGCAATAAAAGCGCAAATTGACCAAGAACTGGAAAAGGACCAAAAAGTGTTTTTACCCCCAAGACAGGAAGAAATATACAGCATAATTGGCGATCATAGAGTGGTCTCCTTTGATATGATAAGAAGAAGGTTTACTAGGGTTCCCGAAAGGACACTGCGCTGGGATTTGAAGAAACTTCTGGATCGTAAACTTATTGAAAAAAGCGGAGAGACAAAGGGAAGATATTACAGGGTAAAAATCAAATGAGCATTTCATAGTGGCAATAAGTAATTTTTTAGAGTAAAATAATGCCAGAATGAGAACAAGTAGAGCTGATGACTTAATGTTTAAAATATTCAGTGAACCAAAGTATAAAGGGAAACATGTAATTGTCCTTGGGGGTGAAATCTATACCGCTCGCACCGGCAAACAAGCACAAAAAATTTTGGAGATGGTTCATAAAAAATATCCCAGTCAATCTCCGAGTATTACCTATATCCCCAAAGCCGATTCTTTAATATTGAAAAACACCAGACTATTTTTAGCTAATTACAAAAACGTATCCACTACCCAAATCTATACTCATGTAACTAACGCCCAACTTCGCGATGTGCACAAGGCTTTCCATAGCGGGAATAAGTAACTTATATCAAAAATTGATTACCAGTTGCTTGGTCTACAGTTAGTATCGGGTCCACAGTCGGGGCTACATCTATCTTTGGCGGGCGAACACTGGGTGGGTCCGCAAAAATTAGGCCAAATTGAAGGAGCGCAGACAGGTTCGCAAATTGGTTTGCAATTTTCTATTGTAATTGGCGGAGTTACTAGTTCAATAGTTGGTTTCTCTAAGACTGCTTCTTTCATTTATCTCACCTCCTTTAAAAGTTTAGTGTCCTTTCGTTTGAGCACCCAAGTTACCATCGGACCGTACTTTTTCGATAATTGGTTTTAAGGTTTCATCGTAATATGGGTTTCCGTTCTCATCCAGCTTCCAAGTTCCGCCACCCCACTCGCCTTCATAGGGATTATAAGTGCAGCGCGGATATGGTGCCCTTTGGTACTCACGGCCACCATTGGCGCCTTGAGAAAGAGGGCGACAATCAAAGCAAACATAGCGATATTCGCAGTCCTGACAAACTAAAACATCGTCTTTGGTTGTTGTCCAAATATCATTAATTGGATCTTTTTCTAGAACAGCCTTTAGTGATCCTGCCTTAACGACATTGCCGGTGACTTGATCTCTTGAGAAGATACAAGGAAGGATATCTCCTCGGTCAGTGATGGTAATTTTACCGGCAAGGCAGCTGTGAGAAGAGGAATATCGTTCGAAGACTCTCTTTGGTGCACTGAAGTTCGGTCCAAGCATAAGTCCATACCTAACAAGATATTCATCATCTGGTTGAATTTCTGGATTATCTCCTCTGCCTTTGGGCCTTAAAACATCTGGATTGTGCGGTTCGAAGCCAAGTTCATCGATAAAGATCATTGTTTGCGCCACAGTATGTTGGTTTGCGTGCATGAGAACGCTTTCAACTCGAGTGGGCACCTCGGCCTCTTTTAGGCGTTTTAGATTGTTGGTAGTCATCTGATGACTTCTAGGAAGATGGGTAATTGAGTTATGGACATCTGGTACTGAAGAATAAAGGGAAACAGCCATGTGTACCCCAAGTTCTTTAATTCTTTGGATTGTGCCCGTATTAAGTAGTGTGGCGTTAGTAAAGATTTCGATAAATTCAAAACCTACTTCTTTGGCATAGGCTGCGAGGTCGATAACTCTTTTGCCGCCATCGTGATAGACAAACGGTTCGCCTCCGATAAACTGACATTGACGGCAACCAAGATCAAAGGCTTCCCTAATCAGTCTTTGCCACTCTTCAACTTTAAGTTTTGGTCTGGGGTCTAAAATTTGAGGGTTGTCGCCATTTTCAATTCCTAGTGCTTTGCGATGAGAGGGTGGCATACTTTCTGCATAACAATGTGCGCAACTTTCGTTGCAATCGTCGCTTATTATTTCAAACCAGACAAAGTTTAATTTTGGTTCTGCCCTTTTTACCTCTTGAGGTACTGGCCGCTCACCGTTGGTAAGGCCCATTTGTTGGAGCTGGGCTTGATACTCGGGGTCGTCCTGCTGTCCAGCTATTACTTTAACGGCAAACTCATTGATGGAGTAGACGTTACCTGCATTTGTATCGCAAATAGCACCTCTTTTGGCTCCTCTGACAAGAAATACATCTTCTTTAACTTTAATCGGTAACCTTTCTTCTGAAGAGAGGATTTCCACCTTTGTCGTTTTAACTGCAAGAGTGTGGTTAGTCCTTTCAGTCATTTTTTTTGTCCTTTTTCGCAAGAAGGAATTCTAGAACTAGCTTTAAGCCTTCAAATTCTTCTATGAAGACACTTTTCTTATTTCTATTGCCCCTTAGCGAGTTCTTTTAGGAAATCCGGCAAGCTCTGGTCCAGAGGTTTCATGGCCACAAGCGTGTTAAGTAAGCCGGTTGAATCACCATCGGTGAGTATTGTTCCATTGTCAAGTATCTGGACCCTACCGCCATATGGCCAATCCATTGCTGTAACTCTATCTGAGTTCTTGGCAACCCGAATATTTTGAGATCCATTATTATGTTCTTGTCTTTCAGGCATTTTTTTCACCTCCTCTACCCATTTTGCTGATGCCCCTTGGTGTAACCTTTGTAAATATTCATAGGTTTTCTGGTCAGAAGTAGAGTCTGGAACAGTTGGTTCATGACCTAAATACGGTTTTAAATATCTTGCATACTCCTTTGCTTTTTTCTGATATTCAGACGTTCTTTCTGTCATTTTATTTACTTCACTTCGTATTTAATTCTTTAATATTTCCTGAGACTTGATAGCTGGTTGGGTCAACGAGGAGTTTATCTCCGTTCCCAGAATCCACAACCAAAAAGTTTCTCCAATTTATCCCAATCCCTGGCCGGTCTCACCCCCGACCAAGATTGTCACGTATTGTCATGCCTCTCCTGAGAGGTTTTAATTCTTTGTCCATTTATTTATATTGTTTCTTCGGTTTCTGTCGCAGATTTTTGATTTAGCAGTACTTCTAAAATTAGCTTTAGACCTTCGAATTCTTCTTGTGTCATTTTTGCTAAGGTTTTAAGGCCCTTTTTGAGGATTTCATCTTCTGAATGATTTATGGTTGTGGCAAGTAATCTTCTCTGATAGAGAAAATTGGCGAACGAACCCTGATGGTATATGTTGATATGCACTTAGTCCTTTTAAAAAGATTGGTTGAAGATTACTACGGTGTTCTGGCGAAATCTAAGGAAAAAGTGGCGAAAGATCTAAAAAATTGCCTCGATAATGTAGATTTCTATTGGTGAGGGTTTAAGCATAACAGTAAAATCCATAAGGCCTCCGTGCAATAAAAGATTTAATTTTTTACCTAGTTTTTTATCGACGATTTTAACCAAGGGTGAAATTATCTTGCTTTGGAATTCGTTTCGGTCCTCAAAATAAGAGCCTTTGCCAAAAGCGCTGTTTTTAACTTGCTTTCCAAGCTTTTCGGAAAGAACCTTAATTACTTTTATTGTTGTTTTTGAAGAAGGTAGATGCTTTGAAGAAATTTCTTGGCCTTTTATGTAAATTTCGCCGTTTACACTATCCATTAAAAGATCAAAATCAGCTTTTTGTTTTTCTAATTGGTCTTTGGAAATCATTTGTGTTGAGATTTGGCCTTGGAAATTAATCTTTTTAATTTGTACAGATCCTTCCGAAATAAAATCAGAATAGATTTTTTCTATGAGATCTTGTTCGATCTTTACACCTTCTTCTTCAAAACCGTTTAACCAAGAAGCGTAATCAAGATGGATATTTTTATTAATTTGGCGTTTTAATTTTTTGATAAAGTAGTTGATCTGGTCTCTTGGACCATTGTGGTTGGTGGCAAATAGGATATCTCCCTTTTTTCCGGCTCCTGTTATTTTCGCTGCTGCGCCGTACAAGTCGCCGATTGTTTTTACCTCTGAAAGAAGTTGCAGGCAGATTCTGTCGATTGTTGGTGATGAGACTCCAAGTGCTGAGAGAAAACGTTGGTGGTTGTTGATGTTCCAAAAAAGCAGTTTTAAGGTTTCCAAATCCATTCCCCCTTCAAAAAGCAGGCGCATCAAAGCTAACATTACCAGATTAGCCACAACAAGTTCGTCAGTAAATTTTTCCCAAAGTTGGTCCTTGGGATGTTTGAATTTGAGAAACTTTTGGAATTTATAGACGTTCGACTGGTCTATTATAAATTTTGAAAGTTCCTTTTTTAAGATCAAGGGTAATTGTGCCATCCTTTCTTTGTGATATCTAATTGCCCTTAAGGCATCTTCCGTAGTTCTGGTATCACCCGAGTAAATTAGGCAGAAATCTATCGGCCAGCTCGGTTTTTCGGGAAGGCTGAAAACTTCTTCAAACTTTGCTCCGGAATAGTTTATCGTATCGATTATTTCAGAATGATCTTTGAGGTCTCTTGGTAAGCGAGTTGTTTGGTTGTTTGAGAAGGATCCTGATCTTTGTTCTGTAAGATAAATGACTGGATATATCGTATTTATAAAAGGAACAAAAGCAGTTGCACCGCTTGATGAGTCAGCATGAAACAAATTCTGGATTTTCCAGGCCAGTCTGAAGGTTTTTTCAAAGGCTTGCCCACCGATAAGTGTGGAAGTTGGAGCCAGTTGCCATTTTTGTATATCCTTTGATGTTATAGTATTATTTTGGAGGTTGAGAGAACATGCTAAGGCGCAGGCAAGACCGCCGGAAAGGTTAAGCCCGCTTCCAGGCCTAACTTCCGAAAGAATTGTAATTTTTAAGTGGGTTTTTGGAAATTGCGAGTTTAAAAACGCCTCAATTTTTGATTTTTGGGGATTTTCAAGCTTTGTGAGTATAAACTTATTAGTATTGGGCCAGAAATAAATGAAATCCGCAAAAAATATCCCTTGGTTTTTGTCTGCAGTTATTCCAATATATACTCGCTGCGGTATTTTTTGAAGGAAACAGATTCCTCCCTGCGTATTAGAATATTCCCCGCACCACCAAAAACTTCCAGGGGCAGATAAGACTAGATTGCATTTAGAAAAAAAATCACCGTAAATCTTAGGAAAAGTTTTCTTAAGGCTTTCGGAATTAGCAGGTATTCGCCCTTTCATTTAAGTTTTAGGATAGTATTATACCCCCAATTGGCAAAATTTGAGGTTGAGAGATCAGTTGAGATGTTTGACGTAATAATCCCACGGCAGGATTTTTAGATCCTCGATTTTTTTAGTGGAGAGAGCTTTAACAAAAAGTTCGGCTGTTTGCAAGTTTGTCAGAAGCGGGATGCCGAAATCGATTGAGGCTCGGCGCATCAGATAATCATCGTCGAATTCTTTTTTAAAGTAAGGATCAAAGATATTTATTACTAAATCGATTTTCTTGCTGTAGAGAAAGTCTAGAATATTGGGTTTTTTGTGTTCGTGGATTTTGAATAATTTTTCAGCTTTTATGCCCTTTTTGTTTAAAAATCTTGATGTTCCCTCCGTCGCGTAAATTTTAAGACCGATTGCATCGAGTGTTTTGGCACTTTCATAAAATTCAACCTTATTTTCATCCCCTGCAAGGGATATGAATACCGATTTTTTTGGCAGGCTTACACCTGTTGCTATCAATGATTTAAGAAAAGCTTCATATACGTCGTCTCCAAAGCAGGCGACCTCGCCTGTTGAAGCCATCTCCACGCGCAGGATAGGGTCTGCACCTTTTATTCTGGAAAATGAAAATTGCGGGGATTTTACACCGACGTAATTTTGTATCTTGTATTTTGTATCCTGTATTTTGTGTTGTCCAAGTATAGCTTGGGTGGCAACTTTGGCAAAATTAACTCCGGTTACTTTGGAAACAAAAGGCAGGCTGCGGGAGGCGCGTAAATTACACTCAATGACCATTACCTTATTATTGATTGCTAAAAACTGAATATTAAATGGACCGGTGATATTTAAATTTACGGCTAGTTTATGGCTGATCTCCTCGATTTTTTTAACAGTTTCCAGATAGAGCTTTTGTGCAGGTAGTACAATTGTCGAATCTCCGCTGTGAATACCGGCGTTTTCTACATGTTCAGTGATTGCATGAGTTAAAATTTTACCGTTCCTGGCAATTGCGTCAATTTCTATTTCTTTGGCGTTTTGATGGAATTGTGATATTACTACAGGGTATTCTTCGGATACTTGGGAAGCAATTGTGAGATAATCTTTTAAATCCCCCGGGGTGAAGGCAACATTCATAGCTGCCCCGGAAAGTACATATGAGGGTCTGATTAACACAGGATAACCGGTTTTTTGGGCAAATGATAAGGCTTCATGTACAGTCTTTAGTTTTGCCCATAATGGCTGGTTGATTTTTAATTGATCGCATAGATTCGAAAATTTGTTTCTGTCTTCTGCTGTATCTATTGATTCTGGTTTGGTTCCTAATATTTTTAAACCTAAATCGTTGAGTTTAATTGCCAGATTATTCGGTGTTTGGCCACCCATTGAAACAATTACTCCTTTAGGGTTTTCTTTATGGTAAATTTCTGTGACGGTTTCTGCCGATAGTTCTTCAAAATAAAGCCTTTTAGCCATATCATAATCAGTTGAAACCGTTTCCGGGTTACAATTTATGATCACAGGGTTAACTTTATATTCTTCTAAAGTTTTAGCGCAGCTGACCGAGCACCAGTCAAATTCAACGGATGAGCCGATTCTATAAGGGCCGGAGCCTAAAACAATGACGTTGTTTGTTTCTCTTGGAAGATATGATATGTCATCACTTTCTCCGTTGTAAGTTAAATATAAATAATTTGTTTTTGCCGGATATTCAGCTGCCAGAGTGTCGATTTGTTTAACTTTTGGCAATATCTTATTAATTTTTCTTTTTGTAGCAATATCTTGTTCGGAGATTTTGGTTATTTTAGAAATTCTTTTATCCGACATTCCGTATTCTTTGGCTCTTATTAATAATTGGACTGAAAGCTTTTTTTTATTTTTTACCAATTCATCTTCTAAATTTGCTATGTTTTTTATTTTTTCAAGGAAAAAAGGATCGATACCACTGGTTTTATAAATTTTATTAATTTTTGCACCTTTTTGGATTGCTTTGGCAACCGCAAAAAGCCGCCATGGAGTTGGCTTTGAGTAATCAATAATTGTTGTTTTTTGATCCATTATTCCCTCCATTCCGATATCCAGCATTCTGGCAGCTTTTTGAATTGCTTCTTCAAATTTTCGTCCGATTGCCATTACTTCTCCCACAGATTGCATATAAGAGCCAATGCGTTGTTCACTTTTTAAAAATTTCCCCAAATCCCAGCGCGGAATTTTTACAACCAGATAATCCAAAGCCGGTTCAAAACAGGCAATAGTTTGTTTAGTAACAGAATTTTTTAAATCTGTTAATGCATAGCCTAACGCCAATTTTGCAGCTATATAAGCCAGTGGATAGCCGGTTGCTTTGGAAGCAAGAGCAGAGCTTCTTGAAAGCCTGGCATTAACCTCAATTATTCTGTAGTCTAAGTCAGTACCCGGTAATTGGTTTTTAATATTCGGCTTGGGGTTTAGAGCAAACTGAATGTTGCACTCCCCGACTATCTTTAGATGTCTGATAACTTGAATGGCAATTTGACGAAGGCCGTGATATTCAAAATTATTTAAAGTTTGAGAAGGAGCAACGACTATTGATTCACCGGTGTGAATACCCATTGGGTCAAAGTTTTCCATATTACAAACAGTGATACAGTTATCAAATTTATCCCTTACTACTTCATACTCTATTTCTTTCCAGCCTGTGAGGTATTCTTCAATTAGAATTTGGGGAGTTTTAGCAAGGGCTTGTTTGCAAATATCTATGAGTTCTTTTGCATTTTGGGCAATTCCCGAATCTTGTCCTCCAAGAGAAAATCCACCTCTGACCATCACAGGATAACCTATTTTATTTACAGCTTTTTTGGCATTTTCAACACTTGTGACGGCTTGACTTTTGGGGATCGAAAGACCGATTGTAGAAAGAGTATTGGCAAAGAGTGCCCTGTCTTCTGTTTTTTTGATAGTATCGATTGATGTTCCTAAAACACTAACATTATTATTTTTAAATATGCCCTTTTTCTCAAGTTCAAGGCCGCAATTTAAGGCAGTCTGGCCGCCAAATGCAAGCATCACCCCTTGTGGTTTTTCCTTTTTAATTACTTCCTGGACGAAATGCGGTTCAACAGGCAGAAAATAAACTTTGTCGGCAAAACCCTGTGATGTTTGGATAGTGGCTATATTTGGATTGATCAGAATTACTTGGTGATTTTCTTCTTTTAAAGCTTTGATTGCCTGGGAACCGGAATAATCAAATTCGCCTGCCTGGCCGATTTTCAAAGCCCCGGAACCCAAAAGTAAAATTTTCATATCAATTTTTTGTCGCTAAATTTTTTCATTATTTTTTCTTAAGAATTGTTCGACTTCGCTTCGAAGAGGCGTTGAAGATGCGCCAAGTTTTGTGACTTTTAATGCGGCACAAGCATTGGCAAATATCAAGGATTCTTTAATTTGTTTACCTTCGGCCAGTGCGACCGAAAACGCTCCCAGAAAACTGTCACCTGCACCGGTCGTGTCGGTGGCTTTTACTTTGAACCCGGGGGCTTTAATGATCTTTGGTCCAATAATTGCAACCGATCCGTCTAAGCCAAATGTGACAATAACTGTTTGATTTTTGTCCGCTATTTTTTGGGCAACTTTTGGAAGGGCTGGCGATTCCATTTGAGGATTTTTTACTTTTGTAAGGTAAGCGAACTCATGTTCGTTAACGACCAGATAATCCACGAGTTTAAGAAGACTTCGCGGGATTTTATCGATTGGTGAAGGATTAAGAACTGTTTTGGAATTTGTCTTTTTGGCTTTTTTAAAAAAGAATTCAATAGTATCTTTAGGAATTTCAAACTGAGATATGTAGATTGCGTTTTTGGGCAAATCTACTTTGTTAATATCTTGGGAAGAGAGGTCAAAATTACTTGCTGAGATGATGATAATTCTGTTTTGGGCATTGTTATCAACTGTAATTATGGCTACTCCGGAGTTATTATTCGCTGAAGTTTTGATGTCACGGGTATCTATCCTATCTTTCTTCAAAGAATCGATTAAAGTTTTGCCAAATTGATCATTTCCGACTCTGGCGATTAATTTTACTTTCCTGCCGAGTCTTGAGATTGCTCGTGCCTGGTTTGCGCCTTTGCCTCCGGGGATATATGAAATTTTGTTGCCAAAAACTGATTCGCCTGTTTTTGGGTTTTTGTTAACTTGCGCAACGATATCCATGTTTATGCTTCCCGCGATTAT
>MFBN01000005.1:16681-18221 GCA_001776425.1 Candidatus Curtissbacteria bacterium RIFCSPLOWO2_01_FULL_37_9 | reverse complement strand
CGTAATTTGTGAATGATAACGAAGAAGTTTCTTTATCTTTTTGTCGGCGTAAGCTTTAAGTTTAGGGTCAGTTTCGAAATGTAATCCGGTTAAAGAGATATTCATTGGTTAGGTGGCTGGGCAAATGGGTTTCTGGGCAACTAAGATCATACCAAATTAAAATCCTTAAACTCAATATTGCATTTTTTAAAAAAACCTAGTAACCTAATAACCTAGGTACAAAAAGCCAAATCCATGTTTGATCCTCCTTCACTAAAGTTTCGGAGGACAAGCAGATTACAATAATATGTTCGATAAACTACAGCAACTTAAAGAATTAAAGCGTATGCGTGATGATGCGATGCGCATTCAAAAAACCCTTGACGAGGAAGTGGTAGAAGTAGATAAAAGGGGAGTGCAGGTTAAAGTCACTTTAGCCCAGAGATTTATATCAATTATTTCCAATGGTAAAAGCGACGAAGATATTGCCGAAGCGGTTAATGAAGCAGTAAAAGAAAGCCAAAAACAAGCCGCGAAGAAGATGCAATCCATGGGCGGATTAGAAGGCCTCAAGGGTATGTTCGGCGGTGGAAGCTAAAAGTACTCATAGCTCTTCAGGTTATAACTTTCAGGCTGATATAATTCTTGTATTGTGAAAGTCCCCAAAAGCGTAGCGAATTTAATCGAAGCATTCGAGCAATTGCCCGGTATTGGACCCAAGACTGCTGCCAGGTTAACATATTATCTTTTACATGCTCCGGAAGGAATCGCCCAAATGCTTTCTATTGCTGCCGGTGAGTTGAAAGCGAAGACAAAAATCTGCAATATTTGCCAAAACATTACAGAGATAGACCCTTGTGAAATCTGCTCGGACAGCGGGCGGGATCAGACCACAATCTGTGTTGTTGAAGACCCTTTGGATGTTTGGGCGATTGATAAATCCGCAAGCTTTGGGGGGCTGTATCATGTTTTGCACGGAGTTATCGCGCCTTTGGATAATATCGGACCGGAAGATTTAAGAATCAAAGAATTAATCAGTCGCTTACAATCAAATAAAATTCAGGAAATTATCCTGGCAACTAATCCTTCAATGGAAGGTGAAGCAACTGCCATGTATATTCAAAGGCTAATTAAACCCTTAGATTTAAAAATTACCAGAATTGCCCGGGGAATTCCTATTGGGGCGGAACTTGAGTATGCGGATGAAGTGACTATTCGAAGGGCGCTTGAGGGAAGAAAAGAGTATTAATAAAATTTCCAATCTCCAATTCCCAATTCCCAATTTCCAATTGCCTTAGTCCTTAGTCTTTAGTCATTGAGCGGCTTTAGGTTACAATTAAATTAAGATGGCCGACAGCGATTCTATAATCGGTGAGGTAGCATCCGGAGTTGCCGGTGAGTTTTCTAAGTTTGGCAAAAGTATTACATCTCAAGTAAAAGGGTCAACACCAGCGGATACGCAAAATACCGATAGTTCAAATCAAATAACAGGTTTTGGAAAGGCCATAACTGGCCAGATTTTTGGAGCAAATCCCGAATCAGCGCCAAAACCTAAAAGTAC
>MFBN01000005.1:15710-16652 GCA_001776425.1 Candidatus Curtissbacteria bacterium RIFCSPLOWO2_01_FULL_37_9 | reverse complement strand
AATGGGCAGATCGGTTACCGCACAAGTTTCCAATTCAGAAGATTTTAATAAGGGACAAGTTGCTGAAATGGCTAAAAAAGACGAGGATTTTTCCAAACAGGAAGCGGATGTATATAGATCGCGGATTGCCAGAATTTACCAAGAGTATCAAGCCAAAAAGAGGCAAGATGAGGAAAAAAGAAAACAAATATTGGTTCAAGAAGAACAGAAGAAACAGGAAGCGGATGCATTTATGCAGGAAAAGAAAGATCGTAATTCACCGAACGCAGCAATAGATAAATCAAGGGCAGAAATAAAAAATTATGGTGCTGAATAAACATAATTCTTTGCGCTTCTCACTTGGTTGCGGGGCTAAAAAACTACGGAGCGGAGTAAGATTATTCTTGAGAAAATTCCCCAATCCATTGTTCAGCTTTTGTTGTGGGTAAATGAATAGATACTATATGTGAACTGGTTTCTTTAATTTGGGTACCTTGTGGAATACTGATAATTTCACTTATTTCTTCGATACTTGGGGCAGGGTGTTTGTAAGTTAGGTTATGCGAGTCACGCCTTAATTTGTTTAGCTCTTGGACATAAATTTCTCCTTGTGTGTTTGGGCTGCGACTTTGCCAAGCAATTTCGATAAATCTTCTAAAATTTGATAAATACTTTTCGCGTATTGAAATTGCCGGTAATGTGAAAACACAACTTTGGGGTGTATAGCCTTGGTGATATTTTTTATCTACTTTATGAAAGAAACTTTCTTCATTGAAATTTATAAAATTTACTGCTACAACACCCAAAAGTGCTGATCCTTTATCTTCCGTAAGTAGTGGGAAATCAACAAATGGTAGCCCTCTTTCCTCATCTATTAATTCCCATGGTATTGTTCTGATGATTTGCGCTCGTCTTCTTGACTGAAATTTTCCTTCTTTTGTGGAATCTACTGCTAAGATTGGA
>MFBN01000005.1:14785-15686 GCA_001776425.1 Candidatus Curtissbacteria bacterium RIFCSPLOWO2_01_FULL_37_9 | reverse complement strand
GGCAGCACGGCCCGAAATAACTGTGTCTATTAAAATAATTTGGGGATTCTTAGGTTGTGGGTAAGATTCAATAGATGTGACTATTGAATCTGGTTTTAATAATTGTGTTTCTTGTGAGCCGTTGAATTTTTTCATTATAAATTTATACCAGTTGAGATCTTTACTTTTATATCGAGTTCCCTCAACTATCTCGAGAATTGAACGGGCACATGATTTTCTAAGTAACTCGGCAAGCCTTTCATCTCCTTTAATTCCTTCTAGGGAAACGTCTGCTGTAAACGGGAATAAAATTACGTCAACTTTTCCTGGCCCACGCTCATTTGTTTTAGTTTTATTTCCTTCAAGATAGTCAAATATTCCTTCGGGGTAAAATCTGGCGTTTTTATCAGAAAGACAGGAGTGTTCTTCTTCAAGTTCATTCATAAAACGTCTTGCTAAGAGAAAGATTGGGACTGCCCCACGTGAGGGAATTAGAATTACAGGCCTTTTTCCTTGCTCTCTAATTTTTTGAATACTAGTGTGAAGGCGAACGGCTATTTCTTCACACCCATTAATATAGGATTCGAGATTATCTAAAGATAATTCTTTAGATTCTGGAGTAGAATGATGTTTTTTCTCTCGAGGATCTATCATTGGCTCAGCTTCAGTCATAAAGATTATTATAACAAAATTTGGCTCTGGAGTCAAAACTATAAGTTATAATTATTAAATTTGTTACAATAGATACAGCGATTATGCAACTTTATAATTATCTTTCCAAAAGTAAAGAAGAATTTAAGCCCTTCGATCTGCCAAGCAGATCTCAGGGTAAATCCGACAGTCGAACGGTAGGACTTTATACCTGCGGGCCGACTGTTTATGACTATGTGCATATCGGTAACTGGCGCACGTTTGTATTTGA
>MFBN01000005.1:11719-14681 GCA_001776425.1 Candidatus Curtissbacteria bacterium RIFCSPLOWO2_01_FULL_37_9 | reverse complement strand
AACATTAAGCGAGCCGATCTTTATCCTCGGGCAACGGAGCATATCGATACGATGATACGTATCATTGGAGTGCTTCTGGAAAAGGGCTATGCCTATAAAGCCGAGGACGGGGTTTATTTTGATATTTCCAAGTTCAAAAATTACGGAAAACTCTCAAATCTTTCCAAACGCAAAATTAGAGCAGGTGTCAGAGTAGCTGTTGATCAATATGATAAAGATCAACCAGTAGATTTTGCGCTATGGAAGTTTCCTAAGACGGGTCCTGTCAGCAGTTTCCATCCCACCAGTGCTCGCTCGAGTCAGAAATCGAATGGTGATCAAAGAAACAATGTCGAGCTGCGCGCTGTCGGGAACCCTCCCACTGCTGCCACCCGTTATCAAACTTTAGAGGGCGAGCCGGTTTGGGATGCTCCATTTGGAAAAGGCCGGCCTGGTTGGCATATCGAATGTTCCGCCATGAGCATGAAGTATTTGGGGGACCCTTCGGCAGATTCGACAAGCTCACTGCAAGCAAGCTCAGGGCGAAATTTTGAAAAATTTCGGACAATAGATATACACACAGGGGGAGTAGATTTACTTTTCCCTCACCACGAAAATGAAATTGCCCAAAGCGAGGCGGCAACCGGTAAAAAATTTGTCAAATATTGGCTTGAAGGAGAGCACCTTTTAGTGGAAGGTGCGAAGATGGCTAAAAGCTTAGGGAATATTTTTACGCTTTCGGATATTGTAAAAAAAAGCCTGCCTGCCGGCAGGCAGGGATTTGAGCCATTGGCGCTTAGATACTTATTTTTAACAGCCCATTACAGATCAAAGTTAAATTTCACTTGGAAATCGCTGGAGGCAGCGCAAAATGCGCTGGAAAATCTAAGAAGCGAAGTTTCAACTTGGGATGAACCGAAAATCGCCCGCCTGCCAGCGCCTGAGCGCAGCGATGGCGGGCAGGGATGCAGCGAATATGAAGGAAATTTTAAAGAGGCAATTAACAATGATCTGGATATTCCAAAAGCGCTAGCTGTGATGTGGGAAACGGTAAAAAGCGATTACTCAACATCGGCTCGTCATCAAAGTATTTTGGTGATGGACAATGTGTTTGGGTTGAGGTTGGGGAAGCTAGAAAAAAAGAAGTTGTCAAGAGGGGCAAAAGAATTAATTGAAAAACGGGAGGTATTCCGAAAGAAAGGTAATTTCAAAGAATCCGATAAACTGCGCAAAGACCTTTCTAAAATGGGAGTAAAAGTTGAGGATACACCGCAAGGTCCGAAGTGGAAGGTTAGGGAAAAATGAGGCAGTCTTTAATTATACTTCGGGGCCTACCTGCTTCTGGGAAATCGGCAATTGCAAAACAACTTAGGAACTTTAACAAAAAAATTGTCTGGCTCAAGGTTGATAATTTCAAGGATTTTTTTGGAGAGGGGACTGAAGAACAGTTGATAGCTGCAAATGAGGCTGCGCTTTCATCACTCAGAGACTTATTGTCAAGAGGCTACATTGTAGTCATGGATGGAGTATTTCAGGATTTGTCGTTTGTCGATCAAGCTGTGAAAATTGCGAAGGATGTTGGCATACCTGCAAAAGTTTTTGAGCTTGAAATATCTCTAGACGTTGCTAAAAAAAGGGATCAGGACAGAGAGGGTATAAAAGAGGGTTATCGTGAACCAATAAAAGACCAAGTTTTTAACAAAATTTTTAAAAATGTATCTTCCAAGGTTTATCCGGGGGCAATAAAGATTGACGTGGAAACTAACTCTATAGAAGCATGCTCGCAAATTATTAGGAAGCATTTAAATGATTGAGATAATTAAAGTAAAAGATAGAGAAGAGGGTAATATAAAAGCCCATAAGATTTTGGTAGAAATAACAGATAATAATACTCTTCTTGCACTTTCCGGTGGCACTTCGCCCAATTACCGTAAGATGATTGTTGAGCCACTGACCCCACTTCGCTCTGAGGAACAGAGCTACGAGGGGCAAGGTATTCTGCCGGGTGCAGTTTGTATGGTAGATGAACGGTTTGGTACACCCCTTCATAAAAATAGTAATGAGTTAATGTTTGAGGAATCAGGATTAATTGGTTATTTTTTTAATAAAAGAATTAAATTCTATAAAATCCTGAAAGGAGAGACCTTTGTAAAAACAGCTAATTCCTATAATATGATAATTGCCCAATTATTTGGCAAATTCCCCAAAAAGGTTGGCATAATGGGCATTGGCAAAGATTTGCATACGGCAGGTCTTTTCCCAAACAGCGAGGCAGATCATTCACCGCATTATGTTGTTTATGAAACTGTAGAAGATGAATTTCCCCAAAGAATTAGCTTAAGTCTTAAAGCGTTGGGGGAGTTTGACAATTTTATAATCTTGGTTTTTGGTTCTGCAAAGCAGAATGTGCTGAAGAAGTTATTGGATGAAAACGAAAACGATATGCAAAAAGCTCCGGCGATTTTTTACAGAAAATGCAAAGCAAAAAGTTATTTGATTACTGATCAGGAAATAAAATAAGATGAAATAAGCATGAAATTAGGGTTTATAGGGCTCGGGAAAATGGGTTCTCGGATGGTGACAAAACTTCTTTCGGAAGGTCACGAGGTAATTGTTTGGAATAGAACTTCGACCAAAGTAGATGAACTCAAGACTAAAATCGCAAAATTCAAAACTGTAGCCCAATACTTAAAGTCTGTAGAAAACATGAAAGAATTGGTCGACAGACTCGAAAAACCTCGAGTCATCTGGTCGATGCTCCCTGCCCGTTCGACACATTCGGTGAACTCAGTGCAAGCAAGCTCAGGGTCAAAGACTGGTGATGCGACACAGGAGATTTTGGATGAGGTCGAAAAGTTTGTCAAGGAAGGGGACATTGTTATTGATGGGGGCAATGCTCACTATACAGACACACAAAGACGCTTCGAACACTTTGCCAAGAAGAATATCAAATTTTTAGGAATTGGTGTTTCCGGAGGAATAA
>MFBN01000005.1:7330-11689 GCA_001776425.1 Candidatus Curtissbacteria bacterium RIFCSPLOWO2_01_FULL_37_9 | reverse complement strand
AGGGCATTTTGTAAAGATGGTTCACAACGGAATTGAATACGGTGTTATGCAGTCAATCGGTGAAGGCTTTGGAGTATTGGAAAAATCTCCGTACAATCTTGACCTTGTTAAAGTTGCCAAGCTTTATCAGCAAGGTACTTTGAATTCCGGTTTTATGATGCAAAGAACTATCGAAGCATTGGAAAAAGATCCTAAGCTTTCTCAAATCGAAGGCTTTATCGAAGCATCCGGTGAAGGACAGTGGACTGTCGAGGAGGCTAAAAAACAAAATGTACCGGTTGAAATTATAGAAGCGTCTTTGAATTTCCGCGCAAGATCGAGAACAGACAAAAAAGTTTCCTCCAGCTTTACTGCAAGACTAGTCGCGGCTCTGCGCAATGTCTTCGGCGGACATCCCGTTCGACACATTCGGTGAACTCAGTGCAAGCAAGCTCAGGGTAAAGAAGTGAAAAAGAAATCTTAGATATTACAGATTGTTAAATATGGTGCCAGCCATTTTCTACCGTCTTGTTCTATAAATTTGTCTGCTTCTTTTGGCCCCCAACTGCCTGTTTTATACGTAAAAAGAGGAGGATTTCCGCTTTGCCACGTTTTTACGATCGGGTCAATTATTTTCCAAGACTCTCCGACTTCACCGATAAACAGCGTCTGGTCTCCGAAAATAACATCCATCAACAGACGTTCATAAGCATCCGGTTGGTGATTTTCAAATGATGTACGGTAACAAAATTCCATATCCACCGGTTCTAAAACCGTTTCGAATCCCGGTTTTTTAGCAACAAGTCTTAACCCGATACCTTCGGTTGGCTTGATCTGAATAGTGATATGGTTGGGAAGAGGTTTGGCCCAAAAATTCTCATATATTTCATGCCCTTTTTCTTTAAAAGAAATAATAATAGAAGTGACATTACCCATTATTTTTTTACCGGTTCTTATATAAAAAGGAACCCCATGCCATCTTTTGTTTTCAATAAAAAGCTTAACCAGAGCAAATGTTTCGGTATTGGAATTAGGATTTACGTTTTCTTCCGACTGGTAGCCTTCGTATTGCCCGCGTAAAGTGCATTTTGCAACTTCTTTGGGATTCATTGTTTTAATACTTTTAATAATTTCGAGTCTTTTATCCCTAAAATGCTCATGAGTTAAGGATTTGGGAGCTTCCATAGCAACAAGTGCCAAAAGTTGGAACAGATGGTTCTGAACAACATCACGCAATCCGCCTGTTTCATCATAAAACGAGCCCCTTTTTTCTACACCGATATTTTCTGTAAAAGTTATTTGGATATTGTCAATATATTGGTTGTTCCAAATCGGTTCAAATATCTCATTGCCGAACCTGAAAGCAAGAATATTTTGGACTGTTTCTTTGCCCAAAAAATGATCAATTCTAAAAATTTGTTCTTTTTCAAAATACTTAATGAGTACTGAATTTAACTCTTGGGCTGAGGCAAAATTATGGCCAAAAGGTTTTTCAATGACAATTCTTGCTTTATTGTTATGCGTTCTACAGCCTAGATTAAGCTTATTTTTGCCAATGTTTTCAAAAGCTTTTTGATAGATTGAAGGTGAAATTGCCAGGTAAATTATTCTTTGGACACAAGTTTTGGCTTCTTTTTCGATTTGTAGAAGACGATTGGAAATTAAGTCTAAATTTTTATTCTCGGAGACATCCGATGAAATAAATTCCAAATTAGAAATAAACTTTTCCCATGCAGTTACGTCTTTGGGGTTAACAGTTTCTTTGACAATTTGTGCGAATTCTTCATTGGAATATTGAGATCTGGATGAGGCTAGTATCTTGATTTTTTCCGGCAAGAGATTAGTCGTAAAAAGTTCAAAAAGCGAAGGAAAAAGTTTTTTTCTGGAAAGATCACCTGTTGCCCCGAATATAATAAATACCGTAGGCAGGTTTTTGATCTTTTCTATATTTTTAGGCAAGGCCATCTGGGGTGAATATGTTTTTACCTTTTAATTGTACAACAGTTGGGAAGTGTGTAGGGAAGTTTATTATTTAATTGACAAGAAATTCGATATCAACAGAAGTTGATTTGTTTTTGGAATTTATGGAAGAAAAATCATTTACCTGAATAATACCGGTTGCGGTTTTTGGTTTCGAAAAATCAACTGTTGCTTCAAATGGGCAAGCATAGTCGTTTTGACAGCTTGTGATATTCGTAAATCCCAATAGTCTTTCGTTGGAATCGAATACTTTGATTGTCAGCCGGCCGTTTAATGAATTTGCCAAACCGCTTATTTTGAGAGGTGATGTGATAATTGAATTATGTTTAGGTTCAAAGAAAGTTATTCCGTTTCTTTTGATTTCAATATCGCTTATGCCGGCAGCCGGAAGTTCGTTTGGAACCGGGGGAGGAGATACCTCAAATTTTTCACTGGCTGTGGTAATAGGTGATGGTTCTGGAATATCCAAAGACCTGTTTTGATAACGTTTCCAGATACCAACCCCCCCTAAAAGAATAAGAATTAAAACTGCTGCTCCTACAATAAAGTTATATTTCACAAGTGATTATATTGGGGCAGTTGATAGGTAGATGAATCTATTATCAGTACAAAATTATAACATCTTTCGTAAAGAAAACGTCAATCAGGCAGCTTTTATAGGGAAAATTACAAAATGGATTATTAAATTAATTAACCAGAGGGCAATAGCCCCGATTAATGCCGGAACAAACCCTGTGATGGTAAAGCCGGCAACTATAGCAGAAATACCCCAAATTAAAAGAGCGTTAATCACAAAGGCAAAAAGGCCTAAAGTCAAAATAGTAATAGGCAAAGTTAAAATTGTAATTATTGGTTTGATAAAAGCATTAACAATACCCAAAACCAGAGCAACGATTAAAGCAGTTAGAAAGGAATCAACTTCAAATCCCGGAACATAAGTTGCGACTATAAAAATTGTAATTGCCGAAACAACCCAGTTTGCAAGTGTTTTAAACATACATAAAGTATAACAAGTTAAGTTATCTCTTTAAAATAAGAAAACTATATTACTGGAAAAGGGGTAATCATATTAAGATTCGATATTGGATTTTCTGTTTTTCCTCTTTTTGTAAATGTAAAAGATTACAAGTAATGGGACCCAGATTACAGAATAAACTCCAACCCAAATAAGGGTATTTGCACCGGAGCGTAAAGTTCCTAGCATACTTCGTACTGCTTGTTTAAAAACAACATTTGGCCGGAAAGTTTTGTCAGGTGTATAAGGAAGTGCCAGCTCGTCAGTAGAGAGATAAATCGTAACTTTGCTTAAATTGGCGTTTTGCTCAATAGCCTTACTTTGTCCTTTTAAAGAATCTATTTGCCTTTGGGTATTGATGATTTCTCTCTGAACAGTCAATATATCCTGAACTTGAGTAGCTTTTTCCAGTATTTCTTCAAATTTTGCTTTAGTTTTTTCCAGCGTAGCAATTCGTGCTTCAATATCCGTGAATTCTTCTGTTACGTCTCTCCCGATAAGATTTTCGCTGGTAACTTTGATAGCCAAAGAACGAAAAAAACTAAGCGTTCCATCTAATTTGGCAGTTGGTACTCTAACGGTTATGGTTGCGAAAGGGGATTGATCAGGTCTATTGTAAGATGCAGAAACCATATAACCATCTTCATTTTCTGCATGGGAAATAATTTTTTCCCCTGTTCCCCGGACGTCTTCTACCAAAAGAGAAAGATTTGAATTTTTTTCAACCAACCGATCTACTTTTTCATCTGCTGGCGGCGGAGCATAATCTTTAGAAACACTTGGAGCGCCAAGTTCTTGGGAATTTATTTCGGCAGAAGGCAGTTCGTTTAGTGAATCTGGTGGATAAGCCGGCTGTATTCTTGATCTAGCAGAAGGGAAACCAACCTGGGAAGTTGATTGTTTAAGAAGTAAAAAAGCGATGATTAAAACTAGCGCAACAATGAATTTATGGGTCTTTACCCAATTTATATAAGACATTTATTATATTGTAAAATTATTAGTTTAATAAATCAAATAATGTTCGTTTTTTATTTTAATTTTTTAACCCCGTTAGGCCGGAGACATGAGGAAAGTTTCTCATATAACAATCCCGTTTTGTTATTTAAAAGACAGTGGATGTTGTACAATAATAAAATTCTTAATAAATATGGTGATGAAAACGGAATTTTGTAAGTTTCTTGGCAAATTAGATAAAAACGGCAATATTAAAATTAAACCTCTTGGGGTGGCCAAGAACAATGTTAAGAACCCAATGCTGCCCAATTGGAAAAATGTTGTCAGCGAGATTGTTATCAATAGAAATTATTCAAAGGGTTTAGACGGAATTGAAGATTACTCTCATATTATTGTAGTTTATTGGATGGACAAGGAAAAAGAATGCCACT
>MFBN01000005.1:0-7282 GCA_001776425.1 Candidatus Curtissbacteria bacterium RIFCSPLOWO2_01_FULL_37_9 | reverse complement strand
TTGCCTGCCGTTGCCCTCAGCGGCCTGTGCCGATTGCCATGTCAACAGTAAAGATGCTTTCCAGACGCGGTAATGTTTTAAAAGTTAAGGGTTTGGATATTGTTAACGGCACACCGATATTAGATTTAAAACCTTATCACCCTCAGTATGATCTGGCAAAAAATGTTAAAGTTCCTTCTTGGATAAATAGGCTTGTTTTCTAATTCTTCTTAATTAGCCTCAATAGTTTGTTAACTGTCTAAAAACCTCAGCAAAAAATTCTTTATAGAAAATTTTTTTTAAATTCTATATAGTTAATCTAATATTAGCTACGGAAGTTTATAATAAAATATAAGCACCTATTAAATAATCTATTTGCAATAATATTGATTTATAGATAAAATTATGGGATATATTTTGAGGCTGGAATGAGAAAAATAATTAAATTATTTTACAAAAAGCTTCCCGGTATTTTAAAAACAAAAAAAGCGGTCCTAATTTTTGTAATTGCTGTAATTGGTATTTTTATTGCAACCAGAGGCAGTGCTGATTTAAGCCAGATAAAAACTGTCCCTGTACAAGAGTCATCAATAAAATCCAATATTATTGCTACAGGCAAAGTAAAAGCGCTTGATGAATCAACAGTCCATTTCGCAGTTTCCGGCAAAGTTGTCTGGGTAGGGGTTAAAGAAGGAGATTATGTTAAAAAATGGCAAGCTATAGCTTCGCTTGATAAGGAAAAATATGAGATTGCCTTAAGACAAACCAATCAGGATGTTGTAGCCGCCGACGCAGAGCTGGCCAAAGTTTACGACGATATTAGTAAAGCCTCCGGTGCCGAGAGTTTCGACAACCGTATTAAAAGAACCGCTGCGGAAGCTACGAAAAATAAAGCTTATGACGAGTGGCTTGAAGCAAAAAGGAATCTTAAAGATGCGGTTTTGCTTTCGCCGATTTCCGGAACCGTATTAGATTTGGATGTTCTTCCGGGTGAAGAAATTTTAGCAACAACTGCAATTGCAAAAATTGGTGATAACAAAAATTTAGTTTTTGCTGCCGAAGTGGACGAAACAGACATTAGTAGAGTAAACGAAGACCAAAAAACCCAAATTATTCTTGATGCGTTTCCGGAAAAAACCATAGATTCAGAAGTTAAGTCAATCGCTAATCAGGGAACTGTTACTTCGACTGAATCAACAGTGTTTGAGGTCAAATTTAGCCTTGATCCGCCGGAAATTATAAGACTTGGGATGAATGGGGAAGCGGATATTACAATTCAATCGCTGGATAATGTAATAGTTGTACCAATTGAGGCAGTTGTTGATGAAAATCAAGTCTGGATTAAGGCAGATGGTGGATATCAAAAAAAAGATGTTGATTTGGGTATTGAATCCGATTTGGATGTACAAATAATTTCCGGGCTTGAAACCGGCCAGGAAGTGGTGATTACCGGATTTGACCAAATTAATAAGAAAAGTCTTATTCAAAAGATAATTGGTATTTTTTCCATATGAATGAGTGTAGTTTCTGCAAAAAACATTACTAAGACTTTCGGAGAAGCTCCGAATAAGACAATTGTTTTAAAAAATATATCGCTTCAAATCAACAAAGGGGAGTTTCTTTCAATTATCGGGCCTTCCGGATCCGGTAAATCCACGTTAATGTACTTGTTAGGGCTTTTAGACGTGCCTACCAAAGGGGCTATTTACATCAACGGGCAAAAAACAAAAGATATTTCCGAAAAAGATCGAGCAAAGTTAAGAAACAGGGAAATTGGATTCGTATTCCAAACTTATAATTTATTACCCAGAACCTCGGCTTTGGCCAATGTAATGCTGCCTTTAAACTACAGTAATGTTTCACGAGATGAAAGAAAAAGCAAGGCAATGAAACTTTTAAAAGATGTGGGACTTTCTCATAGAATATCCAGTTTTCCTTCCCAGCTTTCCGGGGGAGAACAGCAAAGAGTTGCGATTGCCAGATCCTTGATTTGCGGTCCTTCTATAATATTAGCGGACGAACCAACAGGCAATTTAGATACAAAAACAGGTGAACAGATTATTAATATTATCTCCCAATTGAATAAACAAGGCAAAACAATCGTACTTGTTACTCACGATAACAATATTGCCAAAAAGACTAACAGAATCGTTACTATAAAAGACGGGCAAGTTTTAAGCGACAAAAAAAATAGATAAATGGATATTATTGAATCATTCAGGACAGCATTTTCGGCACTTTTACGCAATAAGGTCCGGTCAGCTTTGACTATGCTTGGAATTATCATTGGAGTATCTTCGGTAATTCTTTTAATTTCACTGGGAGCCGGGCTTCAAAAGTCTATAACCGCACAATTTGAAAAATTGGGTACAGGTACTTTGTATGTTGTTCCAGGCAAGTTTGGTGAAGGCGGGGGTTTGGCCGGAGGTTCCGGAATGTCAACCAACAAATTTAAATTTTCCGATGCAGACCGTATAAAGAGAGAAATTAACAATATTTCGGCAGTCACACCCGGTATTGAGTCTATTACTTCGGTAGAATATCGCGGGGGAAAAAGGAAAGGCGTAATTTTTTTGGCTATCGATTCCAGTTTTTTTGCAATTGGTGATTATAACGTAAAGCAGGGCCGATTCTTTACGGAGAATGAAAACAAAAATGCCAAAAGAGTGGTAATTGTCGGTCAAACGATTGTCGAAAAATTGATGGGGGGAGTAAACCCTTTAAATAAACAAATTTCAGTCAGGGGTAAAAAATACAAGATCATTGGTGTTTTGGAAAAACAGGGGTCAATCGTCGGTCAGGACCAGGATAATATGGTTATTTTGCCTGCAGAAACCGCCAATCGCCAGATAGGATTTGACAGGCCTACATGGATTTTGGTCAAAGCTTCCTCAAACGAAATCATTCCGACCGTTAAAAAAGATATCGAGAAATTACTTTTAAACAGGCTGACTGATGACGATTTTACGGTTTTAACCCAGGAAGAAAGTTTAAATATTGCAGAACAAATTTTAGGAATTGTACGAGTTGTTTTTGTGGGAATAGCTGCGATTTCTTTGGTGGTAGGTGGAATTGGTATTTCTAATATAATGTTTGTTTCGGTTACCGAAAGAACCAGAGAAATTGGGTTGAGAAAAGCAGTTGGGGCCGCACCCGGTGATATTTTTATACAGTTTTTAATCGAGGCAGTAACTCTTTCTTTTGCAGGCGGAGCAATTGGATTGCTTCTAGCTTCCATTGGTACATTGGCAGCCAGGCTGTTTATGCCTGCTGTTGTCACCCCTTTTGCTGTTATCTTGGCAATTAGTTTTTCAGTAGCAGTAGGCATAATTTTTGGTGTTGTTCCTGCTCTTCGTGCTTCAAAACTCGAACCTATTGAGGCATTGAGGTATGAATAGTTTTTTGGAGTGGTTAAGTCCACTTATTCAATTTGTGAGACTCTAATTTAGAGAGATCCTTAAGACTTTGTGAAGAACAGGATTAGGATCGGATATCAATTCAGGTACGCTAGCAGAAAGAATTTGGTCGGTCCTATATGAAAACTCTGCTTCAGCTTCTTCGTCTCCTGCATGATGTGCTGTTTCCCTGGCTTCTTCAGACCATTTGAAATGATTTCGTAAGTCAATCTGGCGTGCCTGCCTCGACGGCAGTGGTTCATGGATGTTTTCCCGTTCTTGCATATTTTAAGAGTGGTATAAGCCTATGGTTTGAAAAAGTCAACCTATTTGTCAAGTTTTGGCAAATTAATTGGTAGAATTATCTGATGGCTAAAAAATTGATTCGATGCAAATGGGCTGAAAAGGATTCCTTGATGGGCTTATATCACGATAAAGAGTGGGGAGTGCCTATTCATGACGACATTAAGCTTTTTGAGTTTTTACTTTTAGACAGTTTCCAGGCCGGACTTTCCTGGAGCACTATTTTGAAAAAGAGAATTAATTTTAAAGGGGCCTTTGATAATTTTGACTTTTTTGTAATTGCCAATTACAGCGATTTTGATATAAAAAGATTATTGAATAATTCGCAAATTATTAGAAACTATGCAAAAATTATGGCCACAAAAATAAATGCCCAAAAATTTTTGGAGATACAAAGGCAATATGGTTCTTTTAATAAATATATCTGGAAATTCGTAAACGGTAAATCTGTCAAGAACAAATTTAAGACTCTTTCAGAAATTCCAAGCCAAAGCAAGGAATCGAATACGATGAGCGAGGATTTAAAAAGAAAAGGGTTTAAGTTTGTAGGTGCAACAATTTGCTACGCATTTATGCAGGCGGCAGGACTTGTAAATGACCATGTTGTTGGTTGTTTTAGATATAACGAAGTCTGATATATGAGTGTTGAATATAATATTAGCCGGGAAGTTGTAGTTTGCGACTCTTACAAAGAAGAGTATCCAAATATAGAATTAGATGGCGAAATAGGAGAAATCATAGCGACTATTCCACCAAATTCACAAAAACCAAATCGGGTGATGGTCAGATTTGATAAAGTTAGTTTATTAAATTTACGGCTTCAGGACATTAAAACTGTTGATCGCGATTAATTTATCGATAACTTTCTCTTATTTTAACAAGCTGTAAAAAGTAGTAAGTGTCTTGAATTTATATAACTTGCGCTTATCTTGACAATTGAATAGCTTGAGATTATATTTTCCTTTAATATGGAAATAGAACAAAGAGAAATTTTTGCCCAACCTGAAACACTTCATGGTTTTATTTCCAGAGGGAGAAGAGAAACTTATATTTCTTTTAATATCCAATAATATCCAACCTGTTTCTACACCTTTAATTAAGGGAACAACCCAATATGATTTTCAAAATGGAGAATATCTTTATCGGGACATTTTTGTTACTGGGGAAGGTAATTTTGCGGGACAAGAGGTTATTTGCAGGGGAAATTCTCCTATTTGGACAATGGTTTATTGTGGTGCCGTAGACCAGGGAGGAATGAGTGATTTTTTACATATAAGCGGAGCAAAAGAGAATATAGGTATTTCCAAGGATGATATCTTCAATTTCTTAAGAAAAGCTTTATATAAGAACTCGGAAGAAGTGCGTTTCGGGTTTCCCGGTAGAAGAATATATCAAGAGGAGAAATGGAGTTATTCTGAAATAGGCAAGAAAGATTTCCGCGATTCTCCCGGTTTTTCGGGTGATGAACATATTACATATAAAAAGAGATTAGTGTATAGGTTGTTTTATCAAGGTGGTTTTTTACCTGCCTGCTGGAAAAACAGCCAGATTATTCTTGAAGGTTTATTTAAACCCAAGCAAGAAGTCTAATAATCAATTTGCCGATTCTGTTTCGGGATTTTCGGTATACTCAAACTACCCCTTTGCTTCTTTGAAGATTTGTGAGTGATAGTGAACAGCGATATTGAGGGTATCTTGCCCCTTTTTGTTAACAGGACGAAAGTTAATTTTTAACGATTTTGGTATAAAAATGAGGAAATTTGTACGTTTTTCTACGATATTTGCCTAATATTTAGCAAAATAAGCAGATTTTTATAAAAATATGACTTTTTCTAGAATTTTTGAAGAAATTTGAAGTTTGACGATGTAAATATTATAACATAAATTTAATATATTGGTAAATAAGCAAAAATTTGCTCTTCATACTTGACCTTTGGAATACAATATAGATGTGTATGATAAAGCAGATAAAGTTTTAGACCAGATTGAATCCCTCCAGAAAGATACTTTTTTTCCTTTAATCGGTCCGGAAAAAGGGCAGGTTCTTGCACGGATGGTAGCAATGGCCAAACCGAAATTAATTCTGGAAATCGGTACGCTTGTTGGTTATAGCGCTATTTTGATGGCAAAGTACTTACCCGAAAACGGCCGGATAATTACCTGCGAAATCGATAAAAAAAGCGCCTTGGAAGCAAGCCGGAATGTATCTTTAGCCGGTTTTTCAAATAAGATACAGATTATTGTCGGCGATGCCAAGAAAACTATTAAGAATATAAAAGAGCAAATCGATTTGTTATTTCTGGATGCAGCCAAGGAGGAGTATTTAAAATATTTAAAACTTGCGGAACCTAATCTGAAATTAAAAGGTTTGGTGGTGGCAGATAATGTCAAAATTTTTAAAGGAAACATGGAGGATTTTTTGGATTATGTCAGAAACAGCGGGAAATACAAAAGTGAAACATTTGATTTTGGCCAGGACGCTGTTGAGGTCAGTATTAAATTATAAATTAATATGAGCAAAGACGGCAGAATCTGGCTTTCGCATTCTGGTATTGAAGGACTTTCCCGTTGTCCTCGGTGCTTTTGGCTGGCTTATCATAAGGGAATCAGACAGCCCGAAGGAATCGTATCCCGGCTGGCTAATCGTTTTGATACGGTATTAAAAAATTATTTCAATAGTTTTAGGCCGGATCTTCCGCCGATGGTTGAAGGTAAACTTGAAGGCAAGCTTCAGGATCCGTTTGTAGAAACTTATTTTGTGACCATAGACAATAAATATGGTTTCTACGGTAAGCTTGATGAATGTTTAGTTAGTAAATCCCAAGAATTAATACCAATTGATTTTAAAACTTCCAGTTCTGATCCCCGGGGAAAGGAAACATTGGATGCATATCAGGCTCAAATAGACGATTATAATTTTATTCTCAAGCAAAACAACAAAAAAATAGCAGGCTGGGGTTATTTAATTTATGTTTTTCCGGACCATTCTAAATATCTTCATAAAGGGTTTCCGATGATTGTCCATATTGTCAAACTTATTGGTAAACCTCAAAATACAGCCAAAAGAATTGCGCAGGCAATCACGGTTCTTGAAGGTAAAATGCCTTTATCCAATAAAGACTGCAATTTTTGCAGTTGGTTTGACAAAATACAAAGCGAGTTAGAGTAATAAGAGGGCTTTTAAAATTAATCTAAAGATAATTATATGAAGCAATTCATAATAATTACTTCACCGAATAAACAGTAGGCTAAATTCTTCGTGTTTTCTTCGGATATTGTATGATAAACTAATATCAAGTGGGATATGAAGAGAGGCATTGCCACATTCACACTGGATACGGGAAGATGCCCAAGATGGCTATTTGAGCGCATGGTTAAACTTGGCCGGGAGATGACCGACGTTTTAGTGGATGAATACGGGCCGGAAGAATTTATTGCACGGATTGCCGATCCTGTCTGGTTTCAGTCTTTGGGCACTGTTTTGGCTTTTGACTGGAATGCATCGGGCTTGACAACAATATTGACTGCCGCTTTAAAAGAAGCGATTCGCGGGCAGGAAAAAGACTTGGGAATTTTTATCTGCGGCGGGAAAGGAAAAACATCGC
>MFBN01000004.1:5691-5815 GCA_001776425.1 Candidatus Curtissbacteria bacterium RIFCSPLOWO2_01_FULL_37_9 | reverse complement strand
AAACTGTTGTTAGATAATAGAATTATAGAAGAATCAAATATCCGTCTTCCAAAGGGGAGCCAAGGATTAGATGTATACAAGAAAATACATAAAATTATTTGGAGTTATGCCAATAGTGATAAAT
>MFBN01000004.1:5339-5638 GCA_001776425.1 Candidatus Curtissbacteria bacterium RIFCSPLOWO2_01_FULL_37_9 | reverse complement strand
TCCGACAATAAACAAGAAATCATTTACATACTGTCGTTATTAAATTCAAAAATTAGTAGGTCTGTGTTTAATGCTTTATTAAAATCAGAAAACGAAAAAGATGTTTTAATAGGAATTAAGACGATTAAAGAATTTGTCCGTGTGCCAAAAATCACCGAAGACAATCAATTTATTAAAGATGAAATTATAAAAAGAACGGAAGAAATGCTGGCGTTAGAAGAGGTAAAACTGACTGATTTGGTTGATTTTTCCGGTGTGATGATGCAGAAATTTGACGATTTAGTTGTTGAAGGCGGCGA
>MFBN01000004.1:2962-5295 GCA_001776425.1 Candidatus Curtissbacteria bacterium RIFCSPLOWO2_01_FULL_37_9 | reverse complement strand
AAAAAGATAAAAATTTAGTCAAACAGACAATCGCGGACAAATTTAATGATAATAAATTAAAATTAAAAGACAAAGAAATTATTTTGTCGGATTTAAAAGAAATGTCAGTGATTGATTTTGACAAACAAAAAGAATTAAAAAATTATATTGACGACTTGGTTTTTGCTTTATATTTTAACGCGCGAATTGACGAAATTGGTTTAGATAAAGCGGAAAAAATCAAGAAAAAGTGCGCGGAAAATAAATTTTACGCGATTATGAAAAAATAAATCAAATCGTCATTTATTTTTGTCGCGATTATAATCATGATATAAAAACTATGTCCAGACAAAAAATAGAAAAAGAAAACATCCGGAAAATAATGAAAAGCGGCAACAGCTTGGTGGTTAGTCTGCCCATGGAAATCGTGCATAAATTAAAATGGCAGGAAAAGCAAAAAGTGGTGGTAAATCTAAAAGGCCGGACAATCCAGATAAAGGACTGGAAAAAATAAATTATGAAATATAATCAAAAACGCAATATTTTTGTCGCGATTATAATTTTTTTGGCGGGCATTTTTTTAGGCGGCCGGTTTTTAATCACTAAAAACCAGAACCCGCTACCCGCCAACCATTACCAAGTCTCTTCCGTGCTTGACGGCGACACGCTTAAAATCAAAGACGGCCAGCGCGTGCGCCTGATTGGCATTGACGCGCCGGAAAGCGGCAATTGCTATTATGACGCATCAACCCGGGCCTTAAAGGATTTGGTTGAGAATAAAACAGTCCGGCTGGAAAAAGACATAACGGATAAAGATATGTATGGCCGGCTTTTGCGCTATGTGATTTTGCCGAATGAAAACGGCGACGATCTTTTGGTGAATGATTATCTGACGCGCCAGGGTTTTGCCAAAACATCGGCCGTGTCCCCGGATACGCGCTATCGGGATTTATTGGCTTCGGCCCAGCAAGAAGCGTTCAAAAGCAAACTGGGTATGTGGGACAAGTGCGGTGATGAATTGGAAAACCAGACTAAGCGGGAACTGGACAGCCAGCCGGCTGATCCGGCGTGCGTTATTAAAGGCAATATCTCTGAAAAGGGCTACGGCAAAACATATTTAATGCCCGGCTGCGCCAGTTATGACAGCACGAAAGTTGATCCGCGCAAAGGCGAGCAATATTTTTGCACCGAAGAAGAGGCAACGGCCGCTGGTTTTCGCCGAGCCACGAATTGCCCGGAACCGGTGATTATCTTGCCTTGACAAAAAAACTGGCAGGACTATGATTAGAAGTGTATAATAAAAATATAGAAATAATAGTCGGGGATAACTATGAGCGAACAGCCGATTTTTAGCCTAAGGTGCTTAAAATGCACCTGCCATTTCAGCAATATTCTGAAAGTGGCCGGCATGGTTAAAATTGAGAAAAAGTGTTCCAGATGCAAGTGTTTGAATGTAATTACTATGACTGATAAAGATATTACGATAAATTGCAAACTGGAAGCGGAAGCCAGTGGCCAGAACGCGGAAAACGGGTGTGTTAACAATGTTAATCATAAAGGAGAAGAATATTAAAATTTGGGCATTAACGTTTCGTTTTTCTTAGAAACATCAACGCCTTTTGATAAAAGTAAAAAATTTCTGACACCGATTTTAAGTGGTGATAAAATAATCGGTGAGGCGGTTTTTTATTTTTGTCAGGAGGCGTTTTATATTTTAATTAAAAAAGGTCGAAAATAAGTGATTTACCCCTTTTTAACAGGGGCAAATAAATTAACCAGAGCTTCTTAACAAGAGGCGAATTACTTAAAAAATTAATTATTAACCTCAATAAAACAATAATTAATTTAGCTTTAAAATAAGCCATGCTTTAAAGGTCTGATTAAAGTTAAAAATAAATTTGTTTTGTTGAAAAATTTATTATTAATCCCGCGTCCCGAGTTTTCGGGACGGGATAAAAAAACATTATGAAAAAAATTCTTATTAGTTTAGCGGTTATTGCTGTTGTTAGCGCAATTGGCTTCGGCGCAACCACCGCTTACTTTTCTGACACAGAAACTTCCAGCGGGAATACTTTTACTGCCGGAAGTTTGGATTTAAACTTAAGCAGTGATGGTTCTACATACACAAACGGAATCGCCGCAACGCTATCTTTTACCAATATGGCACCTGGTCAAGAAACAGCCGAAGGTAATATCTATTATAAAAATGTTGGAACAGTTAGTGGTAAAATCAAAGTAAATGTTGATTATACTGAACAAGATGATGAGACTGGCGATACGAACTCTGGATATGAATTTTCCGTTGCTACATTGGGAACAAACGAGGCAACCGCTGATGAAATGGCAAAACAATT
>MFBN01000004.1:557-2945 GCA_001776425.1 Candidatus Curtissbacteria bacterium RIFCSPLOWO2_01_FULL_37_9 | reverse complement strand
TGCTGGCGCAGTTATCGGAACCGGTACGAACCAAAAACCAACACTTTTTGGATTGAAAAATTTGTCAGGTCTTTATTTCTGGAATAGTTTTACTGATCATACACACCAAGAATGGACTATGGGTGAATCGCATTATACAACAATGAAAATTATGATGAACCCAGATGCCGGCAACCAATTTCAATTTGACGGTATAGATGTGACCATTACAGCCACCATGGCTCAATGGGAAGACGTGTCATTCTAATTAACTAATTTAAACCGTTATGAAAAAAATAATTGTTAGTTTAGCGGTTATCGCTGTTGTTAGTGCGATCGGCTTTGGCGCAACTAAAGCTTATTTTACTGACACAGAAACTTCCAGCGGGAATACTTTCACAGCAGGAACTTTGGACATAATGCTTGATCCAAACGGGATTTATAATAGTACATCGGCGCCAACTCTTCCAGTATCTTTATCTGATCTCAAGCCAGGATATGACGGTGAAGACGCGGGTGATTTTTATTATCCAGCCGTTGCCAATGTAGGATCAATGAATTTTAATTGGAAGTTTAAACTTCTTCAAGATAATGCGTTGTCTTCAGCTCCAAATGGTGGAAATCTAAACGATGTATTAAAAGTTATAATTGAAGAAAGTTCAATGGGTGGCAACGCTTGGGCATACCCAGCCGGTGGATCATTTAATTGTCAAAACGCGGTTATTTGGAATGGCAGTTATGGTGCTACCATATACCCTATTTATAATGGAAATGTTTCAGATTATTCATCAGCAGTTTCTATGGGCTCTTTGTCTGTTGGTACAGGCAGATGTTATCGCATGAGTTTTTATCTTGATGATAATTTTGTTGTTGGCAGTTCTGATGTTGATGATAATCTTTATCAAGGCGCCAGTGCTGTATATGATATTGGTGTTGAGGCAGAGCAAATTCCTTAATCTCTGTCTCCTTTTCATCCCCCGATATTTCATCGGGGGAGAATAAACCCCCACACCAAAACAAATTTTGGCGCGGGGTGGTGCAGGAAAATTTTATCCCTGCACCAAATAAGTTCAAAAAATATAATTTTGCTTATTTGGTGTGGGGGTAAAGGAGTTGAACTTTCAAAACAACAGCTAATTTGACAGTCAGAAAACATGGGCGTATGCTTAAAGTAAGAGAATATCTTACTTTTAGACCAAGTTTATGGATAATTCCTTATTAAAACTCTATAAATCGCCAAAAACAATCCTAACCACCAAAGACATCTCTTTTTTATGGCAGGAAAAAAACAGGGATAATTTGAAATCAAAAATTTCCTACTATGTAAAAAAAAGAAATTTATACAGATTAAGAAGAGGAGTATTTTGCAAAGATCAAAAATTTAATCCCAAAGAATTAGCCACCAGCATCCACACCCCGGCTTATATCAGTTTTGAAACAGTTTTGCGTGAAGAAGGTGTTATATTCCAAGATCATCACGCCATCTTTGTCGCCAGCTATCTGGCGCGAGAATTAAAATGCGCCTCGTATAAATTTATCTTTAGAAAATTAAAAGATGAAGTTTTGGCTAATAACCAGGGCATTATCAGTAAAAACGGCTATAGCCAGGCAAGCAAAGAACGCGCCTTACTGGATATGATTTATTTATTTAAAAATTATCATTTTGACAATTTAAGAAACATTGACTGGGAAAAATGCGCGCCATTGGCAAAAATTTACAAAAATAAGCAACTGGAAATCAGATTAAAAAAATACCAGCAATATGCTCAATAAAGCAAAACATCAATTATTAATGACGCAAATTTTAAAAGAAATTTACAGCGACATTGAAATTTCCTCAACCTTGGGATTTAAAGGCGGCACTTGCGCTTATTTTTTCTATCATCTCCCCAGATTTTCAGTTGATTTGGATTTTGATTTAATCCAGCCCAAGTTGGCCGACAAACAAGCGGTTTTTGATAAAATAGAAAACATATTAAAAAAATTCGGCACGATCAAAGAGCAACAGATAAAAAGATGGACGATATTCTTTCTTTTGTCTTATGGCGATGAAGAGCATAATATTAAAATAGAAATTTCTACCCGTGAAAATAATAATAAATATGAACCAAAAGAATATCTGGGCATTGCCATGTTTGGCGCTAAAAAAGAAACTCTTTTTGCCAATAAATTGGCGGCGCTGATCGGACGAAAAAATATCGCCATGCGCGATGTTTACGATGTTTATTATTTTGCCAAAAACAGTTGGGAGATTGACGAGGAAGTTCTGAAATTTTGGACCGGTCGCCGTCTGAAAGAACAATTAAAAAAGTGCCTTGAGACGGTGGAAAAAATTAATGATCGGGATATTTTGCGGGGCTTAGGCGAGGTTTTGGATGAAAAAGAAAAAAATTGGGCGAAAAAGAATTT
>MFBN01000004.1:0-348 GCA_001776425.1 Candidatus Curtissbacteria bacterium RIFCSPLOWO2_01_FULL_37_9 | reverse complement strand
TCAGCAATGGAATACAAAGTCGGCGACATCATTACTTTTGGCAAAATTTCTAAAACGCAGACGCCGACCACGCATAGAATTTTTGAAATCAAAGACAATAACGGACAAAAAATTTATATTACCAAAGGCGACGCTAATAATTCGCCAGATATGCAAGAGGTCTTGGGAAGTGAAATTGCGGGCAAAGTGATTTTTACAGCGCCTTATGTCGGCTACGCCGTGGACTTTGCCAAAAAACCATTTGGCTTTATGCTGATTATCGTCATTCCGGCCGCAGCTATTATTTTTGATGAAGTTAGAAAAATCAAAGCAGAGGTGGTAAGATTAAGGGAGAAGAATCATGAATTA
>MFBN01000003.1:4218-4947 GCA_001776425.1 Candidatus Curtissbacteria bacterium RIFCSPLOWO2_01_FULL_37_9 | reverse complement strand
GTACCGTGACCGATATTGTAATAATCTTAATCTATAGGATCATTGTCATTGTCCAAAATATCGGGTCCTTTAATTACTCTGCCTGTCGGCGAAACTCCAAGATCTCTATGACGATAATCAACTCCACTGTCAATAACCGCAACTTTTACCGAAGAGCTGCCCTTATAGAAAAGCCAGGCGGCAGGAGCTTGAATTGTATGTAAACCCCATTGCAAATAAGTATGACAAAACCACCAGTCATCCGGATTCGGACCGGGACATCCATTACTTCCGCTGCCTCCACTAACAGATCCTTCTTGGACCTTCCCGACTTGGTTAACCTGAACATATTCAACATTAGGGTCTTTAGCCAGACTTGCCATCACCAATCCCCGTTCGGATGGTGAAACCTTAATTAAAAGAGATTTTGATCGATTCTCACGCAAAATGCCTGCCTTGTAGGTAGATAAGGTAAATTCTTTTATAGTTGAACTTACGTCATTTTTAAATTTAACAATCAATTCATCCTCAATAAAGCCACCGGTCGGATCGATTTTATATGTACGAGTAGCCTTATTTACCTCGGTATTAGGCTGGTTTAACTGCTCTTGGGGACTTGGCAAAGGTGAAAAAACGGTAGAATTTCTATAATTTGAAGCCGAAGGAGTTGCCTGATCATCTAAATTAGCTGAATCAGAAGCAGTATTTAACACTGCTGATCCCGTACCAACTAAAGTGAGATTAGTGGTT
>MFBN01000003.1:3425-4205 GCA_001776425.1 Candidatus Curtissbacteria bacterium RIFCSPLOWO2_01_FULL_37_9 | reverse complement strand
CTTTTAAATTTCGAGTGTTTCATTCATCCACCTTACTCCCTGGTGTTTGTGAAGCTTGCTCTGGATCCAATCCTATTTCCTCAAAACCGCCGACCCTATTCCAAGAAATAACAATACCTTTTTTCTCCGGAATTTCTGTTCTTTCCCCCTCACAGATATCCATTCCTTCAAATAGTCTAATTAAATTATCTGTCCACTCTTTCTGTAATTGTTCGTAACCTTCACGAGTATGGATTCTGATATAGATATCCGGCACATTCTCTTGGGGTAATTCGGGTATTCCTCCGCCTCCTATATTTAATTCAATTTGTCCATTATCAATAAGTTGTTGACCTATACCCTTTTTGTATTGCTCTTGACGTGCATACTCTAAAGCCTCATCGAGGTTTTTTATTGAAGGTGGTATTTCAAATCCAAATATCTCTTGTGCCGATAATGTTTCTGTTGGTAATATACTTGGCCTTGCTTCTTCGGAATCCTTGGATCCAATAGCAACAATTAGCCCTATCCCCAGTACACTTGCCGTAATTATTAGACATTTCGACGGAGATCTTTTTATTGGTGTTTCCAACCCATACAACGGTCCATGCTCAACATTCATAACGGCGAGATTATATTCCTATAGGACTAGAAAGTCAAACTAAATAAAGCTAAACTGAAGCTTCTTGACTAAGGGGATAAGCTGGCTTTTCTGATTGTCTACTTTCTTCCTGTTCTAAAATATCATTCGACTGGCTTTTTAAATCTTCTTGGACCATTATAGAAGTCATTCCTGCGTTA
>MFBN01000003.1:2355-3414 GCA_001776425.1 Candidatus Curtissbacteria bacterium RIFCSPLOWO2_01_FULL_37_9 | reverse complement strand
AATCATATTAGTAATCGGATTTTCCAATAGCGGTCTTATAAACTTAATTCCCGGATCTTTCTCTTTACCCATATATATATCCAGTCAACACCCACAAAAATTTCAAGTCAAGGGGGGAATTCTAAATCTTCTTTTCCCAGCTGTGAGGTTTGCTCAAAATTAAAGCATTGTCTTTGTCATGTACAAGAAATTCAATTCTGAATCCCGCCTCTGCAAATAACTCAAATATGTCCTCCCTTGTAAATCTTCTGGAAATGGCCATTCTTATCCTTTGCCCTTTGGCAAACTGCAAAAAATTAGTACCAAAAGTTTGCCGCCAGTCCTTCAGAAATTCAAGCTGACATTCCAGTTGCCTTTTTGCTTTATTGTAGGACCAGAAAATTTTTGCATCCTGACGCTTTATCCCTATCTTTTCCGGTACAGTCCAAATAAGTTCTTGAATATTAGGGTTATTGTAAGAAGATACGGGAATATTTTTGGGATTGTAATAAGCAAGTCCCACAATCAAAAAATCTTCATCTCCCATACTCTCCCGAAGGTTTACTAAGACCCTGTGGGCATCAAAAAGATTACCAATTGTATTACCAAGAAAAATAATTAAATTTTTACTTTGATATCGTCTATTTAAGTAATAGGTAACATTAGCAATATTGCCGTATTCAAAATCATCCTCGAAAGTTTCATGAGGAAGATTTGGATGGGCAAGTTCTATATTATTGACGGCAATTTCCAGCATTCTTGAACTTATATCAAGCGCAAAATAAGCGGAAGCACTTTTGTTAATATGACTAATAAAAAATGCCGCTTTCTTGCCGTCTCCGCAACCAAGATCCAAGAGGTTAAAATTTTTCCCTTCAAGGAATTGAGCAAATTTTCTTTCGTTTGGAAGAAAAACTTCTAATTCGGTTTCTCCTCCTACTTCTTTTGGATGCGCAAGTGAGGTATATCTGTCTGCGCCCTCTCCCAAATACTCAAATTTGAGAGGAATTTCGCACCTCCCTACTAAGGCGGTAATTAATTCTGCCTCCTGAGACTCTAAAAGAAACTGGTGGCGCTTTT
>MFBN01000003.1:0-2290 GCA_001776425.1 Candidatus Curtissbacteria bacterium RIFCSPLOWO2_01_FULL_37_9 | reverse complement strand
CTTAAAACCCGCCACTCTTTACCGATTTTGGAAGCCGGAAACTTGCCCACTCTCGCCCATCTATAGATGGTATTGGGGTCAACCTGAAGAAGTTTGGCTGCCTGAATAATCGTCAGTATCTGCTTTTCCATAAACTGAAATTATATCAGCAGGTCGCCCTTCGACTCCGCTCAGGGCGCTCCTCTGATATATCAGGGCCACGTCAAACGTGACGGCTGATATACAGTATTATACAATATCAGCTTTTGAGGATTCTACTTCCAAACGTAATGATAAAAATCGGCATTAGGATTATTGCCAACTTTTTCTCAGTATGTTTTGGAAGTGCGGCGCTCTACATGAAATACATGAATAAGTTTCTGGCCAGTTACAACCTCGTAAAAAAGCCTGTATTCACCAATTCTCCTTCGCCAAACATTTTCTTCTCCCTTCATCTTTTGAATATCGCCTCCATAAGGATTTTGAGCTAATTTTTCAATGGCTGTCAGAATTCGCTCGGTATCGCGATGGGGAACTCTCTTGAGGCTTTTGTAGATCGTCGGATCAACTTGTAAATCCCAGTTTGTTTTTAAGCTCACTCAAAGTTAAAACTCTACCTTTTACGCGATTCTTACGAGCCGTTTCCAGGGCCTTTCTATGAACTTGGGTAGGACGAAATTCCACTCTTCGGCCAACTTCCCTACGTGCAAGTTGCTTGAGAGATTTGACTTGTTTTTCAATCTCCTCAATTTTTGCCAAAATTACTCCATTTGCCATGATGCCCGCATTATATATCAGCCCTGCTTACTCAACAAGTCGACACACCCAATTACTTCACACAAACGTACTGAAAAAAATCGGCTTCTGTACTTAATAAGTCTAGCTCTTCCTAGCCAAAACCTGGATCCAAATTGTGGAACCATCAAGTCTTTGTCATGTATTGATCTTCTCAACATTAAAACCAGAATCCTTAAGTAAATCTTCAACCTCCTCTTCGTTAAAGAAGGAAAAGAAACGCCGAACCTTCCTCTCATGTCTTTCGTCTTCAACTTCACCTTCGCCTTGGCCTTTCTTTAAAGCTAAATAAAAGTACCCACCATTAACCAAAATCTTAGAGATGAGTCCTAAAACTTTCGGGATGAGGTCTTTAGGAATATGCAAAAGAGAAGCCCTTGCATAAACTCCATCAAACGAATCCTTTTTAAACGGCAACTTTGCCATATCCCCAACTACAAACTTTGCCCGAGGAACCCGTTTTCTTGCCTCCGCAACCATCTTCGGTGAAATATCCAAACCTACAACCTTCAAACCTTCATCGATTAATTGTTTGGACTGGATCCCACTTCCGCAACCCAGATCCAAAACATTTTGTCCATTGGCATTCTTAACCTCATTTGCAAATTCTTTTAGTTCATCTTTAATTTTTCTGTATTTCACCGCAGTTTACCTCCACAAACCTCAAAATCTCTCTCTCGAATCTTTCTTTGGAAAATTTTTGGGCGGTTTTATTTAAACTGAATCACTAATTTCTTGCCTAGGGCTTCGGCTAGTTTTTGCAGAAAACCGATTGAGGGATTCGCATTGCCCGATTCTATACGTGCAATTGCCGATTGCTTGGTTTTTATCTTCTTAGCTAAGGCTTCTTGGGTCAAGCCCTTTTTAATTCTTGCCTCAATTAAAGCAGAAACTGCTGCAAACTTTGGCTGAAGCTTATCATACTCAGCTTTAACCTTTGGATCTTTGAGTAATTCTTTTTTGAGAACTTTCCAATCTGTCATATTTCCTAAATTAATATATCACATATGTTATATTTAATCAACCAGCATTAGCCTCTTGTTCGCAACTTCAATTTCCTTTCCCGGAATTTTGTCCTGTTTTTTCTTGAAGATATGCAAAAGTATTGCTTGATTATTTCTGAAAGCGTAAATAACCCTGATTTCCACTTTTCCTCTAATTCTCAGTTCATAAAGCACGTCTGTTATCTTTTTCGAATAAGGCATCGGCAATTTGCCACCAAACTTCTCCAAAAGATCAATTCTAAAGGAAATTTTACTAATCGTTGATTGATCCAGCGACTTAATAAAATTATCAACTGGCTTCTTACCTGTCTTTGTTTCAAAAGTTTTAATAATCATTTAACCTTACTTTCCACAAACTTCAAAATCTCACTATCAAGCTTTCTTTGCGAAAACGTACAGCCAAATTGTCGGAGATTTACCCAAAAAACGTCTTACTTTTAAAACCTGAAATTTTGCATTTTTTAAATAACCTTCAATTTCCACTTTTGTAAAGAATGAAAAAAATCTCTTAA
>MFBN01000002.1:6565-18387 GCA_001776425.1 Candidatus Curtissbacteria bacterium RIFCSPLOWO2_01_FULL_37_9 | reverse complement strand
GTTGTTTTGCGAATTCGGCGGCTATTTGTTGCAAACGGACTTTGATTTCTTTTCTATCCGGCCTTTCCGTAACAGGAGGTTGAATGGACTCTACCGAAGCGGCTGAAAGCGGAGCATCCTTAAAGCCGTCAGCCTTGCCGGCATCTAGGACGGCTTTTAAGGCTTTTGCCCATGTTTCCTGGGTGGACCCAGGTTTAATACCTTTCAGAGATTTCAATATGCCCTGTTCAATCATTGCAGCGGATTATATAGTAACTATGGGTTATTTGTCAAGTTACGACTCGGAGGCGTGGTGGCGGTAAGTCTAACTTTCCCGGGCGTTATGACCTTTCCGGAAGAAAAAGCGGCGGCCTTTTTTTTGAATATCGGTTATGTGTTTAGGTAATTGATCTGCCGCATCACTAAGTTTATCTTTAGTTTTTTCCAGACCATGGGCGATCCCTTCTTCTATCTCTTCTGCGTTCGCTTCAATCTTTTCTTCTGCTTCTTCCAGGCCTTCTCCTAATTGTGCCAGAAGAGCTTCGCCTTCTTTGATTAAACGGTCTTTTACTTTTTGCCCGTTTTTATTGGTCAGAAGATAAGTAACAGCAGCGCCTAAAACAATACCAATTATCAAGGTTGAAAAACTATTATTTTTGGGTTGATCGCTCATTTTTCTTCCCTTTTTTTAACAATTGAACAAGTCCGGCTCCTGCGGTTAGGGCCGTGAAAAAATTACCGGCTTTTTCAATAGGCTTTTTGACTTCGGTGACTAATTCGTTAGCATCATTAAAAAGACGATTCATCCTTTTTAAGGTAAACCTTAAATCCCGAAGAACAAAAAAAACCTGAAAACCTAAAACAACCAGAAAAATTGTTAATACAATAATAACAGCCAGAAGAACAATTTGTGTTGTGTCCATAGGCAGATTTAATTTAGCCAAAGTTTTGAATATTAAACCATGGACTTTGGCTTTCGACTTTGATTAGTTTTGTATACTTCAATACTTTATATTTGTCAACGGCTAAGTCTGACTACTTTGGTTACTTTTGATTTTGGAGATAACCTTTTAGATGAAATTATTTCTATTACGTTTCTCCCTTCTTTAAGGTGAATTTGATAAAAAAAATTGCCCTCTTGATCAACCGGCACAAATTCTCCGTCTATTGCAACTGTCGCTGAAATTTCGGTTACTCCCCTAACTTGAATAATTTCTATATGAGTTGTTAAATCATCTGCCGGTGTTAAGACCTCCAATTTGGGAGCAGATCGAATAGATAAATAATGAAAAATTAAATAAGAAATAAAAGCAATTCCCAATAAAATAAAACCTAAACCCGCCATCTTATTGGGTGTTAACATTAAACGTTTTTTCGCTTCGATCGGTAATTTCTTATGAGGATATCTGGCTTCATCATATTCCCTGCGATACGTAGCTAGTATACGGTCTGCGTCTAACCCCAAATAATTTGCATAATTTTTAATAAATCCTTTCGTAAAGGGCGGTTCTGGTAAATTTTCCCAATCTCCATCTTCAATTTGTTCCAAATTGCGTTCTTTAATAAGTAAATCCCGGGATGCTTTATGAATAGAAATGCTTTTAGCATTTCTTTGCTTTTTGAAAAGCTCACCAACTGTCTGCATAAATTTTAACCAGAGTTTTGGGACTGAACCTGAAAGTACTCCTCAGCGTTTTTTACTAATACGTCTCTTGGCTTTGATCCTTCTCCCGGACCAACAATACCCGCTATTTCCAGCTCGTCTATGAGTCTGGCTGCTCTGGCATAACCAATTCTTAATCTTCTCTGGAGCAATGATGCTGATGCCCTGTCATATTGGCATATCGTGCGGACTGCGTCTTCAAATAACTCGTCCATAGAACCACCCTCCAATGCAGATAATTTGCCAATAGGCATTTTGACAACTTCTTCTGTGTATTCCGGTTCAACACCGGTTCTTTTAAGAAAACCGATGAGATTCCTAACTTCTGTTTCCGAAACAAATACTCCTTGAATACGCATAGATTTAGAAGAATCCGGCGGCACATAAAGCATGTCTCCCCTTCCCAATAGTTTATCCGCACCAGGCTGATCTATAATTACTCTGGAATCTATCATCGAAGAAACATTAAATGCGATTCGGCAGGGTATATTTGCTTTAATTAAGCCTGTTATTACATCAACAGACAGCCGTTGGGTTGCTACAACCAAATGAATACCTGTTGCTCTGGCCATAGCTGCAATTCGGCAAATCGCATCTTCAACTTCAACCGGTGCAAATTCCATCAGACTATGCAATTCATCGATTATTATTAATATATAGGGAAGTGCTTGAAATCCGGAGAATTCATTATAGCCAGCAATGTTTTTAACCTGTGCATCATGAAAGAGTCTATAACGTCTGTCCATTTCTGACATAGCCCATTTCATACTGGATAAGATCTTGTCCGGTTCGACAATAACCGGAGTTAGAAGATGAGGAACATCCTTGTATTCCGTTAACTCGACACGCTTGGGATCGGCAAGAATAAGTTTTACTTCTTGAGGGCTGGCTCTGAATAAAATCGTCGCAATCAATGAGTTCAAAAGTACGGATTTTCCGGAGCCGGTTGTACCGGCTATCAATACATGGGGCATTTTACCAATATCAGCAATCACGATATTACCGGAAACATCAAGTCCCAATCCTACTTCCAGTTTTGATTTGGCTTTTCTCAAAGCATCATTGGAAAGTATGTTTTTCAAAGACACAAATTCCGGTGAGATATTTGGGATTTCTATCCCGACTAATGATTTACCGGGAATAGGGGCTTCGATTCTTACATTACCTGTAGTTGTTGCTAATGCCAAAGCAAGGTCATTATGCAATCCAATGATTTTAGAAAGCTTGATCCCCCTTGGTATTTCCAGCGCATATTGGGTAACTGTCGGACCATAGTTAACTTCTACCACTTTAGCCACAATTCCAAAACTTTCCAAAGTCTTTTCAATAATAGAAGCATTTTGTTTTGGATTACCGCGATTTGCGGAACCTGCACGGGTTTCCGAAAGAAGTGTCAGTGGCGGATATTCCCAAATTTGACCATCTTGAGGGTTGTTTACAACTATTGATGGAGCCAATTCCTCCTGTGAGATTTTCTCTCGCGGTTTGACGCTTACGGCTTGGTCAATAACCTCACGATTCTGATATCTTGGCTTAGCTGAACCGAAAATCTTCTGCTTCAATTTCTTAAAAAGATTAAATAATTTATGAACTTTTGCCAATGTTGCCAAAGCCTGCTCAAAGCTGGCATTTAGAGCAATTACTAAAGAAACCAAAAACGTAAACAGCAAAATAAAAAAAGCGCCGAGGGCAGTAAATACGGATTTTACAACTGTCCAAAGAGAAACACCCAAAATGCCCCCAAGCTGTTCAGAAACAATAGCAACCAAACCTATGGCACTAAGTAATGCGCCTATGCTGCCAAAAATTACATTTAACTGGGCAAATCGTGATTTTATCGAAAAAAGAACAAGACTGATAATTACCCCGAAAAACGGCAGAATTATAATACCGGCGCCGAAAAGACCGTAAAAATAATCCTTAAGGGAAAGCAAAGCTCCTGCCTGGCTGAAAAATGATAATAAAAGAAGTGTGGAAAATGCCAGTACGGCAAATCCGATTATAGTCTTAATAGTTTTCTTTTCCAGGTTAAGAGGAGGTCCGATTTTCGATCTTCTGTATCTTCTCATCTTTGTGAATTCCTATAAAATCCGCAATTGATTTTGAATCAAATAATAATAATTCGTGCAATTAGATTTTACACCAAAAAAATACTAATTGCTATAGGTCCTTCATAATACCTAATAATGCGTAACTTGGTGTTACCAGACGGGGATGTATTTTTTCATATTATCTTCCGTCAAAGTAATCTTGTTAAAATTGCCCGCTACTTTTAATTTTGCTACTTTTCGGCAAATTCCATTAATTGTTCTATCTAAAGTCCTCATGCCCGCGTCAAAACCTAAAGGTCTGACTATTTGCTGCCAAATTTCACCTTCGAATTCCAAATCTTCATTTGATAAACCGGTTGCCGCTATTGCTCTGGGAAGTAAATAGTTTTTGGCAATGATGATTTTTTGCTCGTCGGAATAAGACGGCATTTCGATAAATTCAAGCCTGTCCAAAACAGCAGTTGCAATACCTGCGGTGTTATTGGCAGTCGCGATAAAAAAAACTTCGGAGAGATCGAAAGGGAAATCGATATAATGATCTAAGAATCTACTATTCTGTTCAGGATCCAGAAGTTCTACCAATACTCCCATAATGTCCGCTTTTGCATTATCTGTTACCCGATCAATCTCATCCAGCAGAATAACCGGATTTGCGGTTTCCACTCTTCTTAATACTTTCATTATTTGCCCGGGCTCAGCATCCGGATAAGCTTTTGATCTTCCCCTTAATTGTAGAGCATCACCCATACCACCCATCGGAATTCTGCCAAATTTACGGCCAAGAGCTTGGGCAATCGAGTAAGCCATAGTGGTTTTACCGGTTCCGACAAGCCCAACCAGAAGAAGAGCCGGTGCCTTCTGTCCTAATTGTTGCGGTATTTTTTCAGTTTTTGAGGTATTTTCATTGCTTTTCAAAATTATTACGGAAATATACTCCAAAACCCTTTCTTTGATATATTCAAGGCCATAGTGATTAGTATCAAGCGTTTTTTTGGCGTTTTCTAAAGATAAGATGTCCAAACTGCGCTTATTCCAGGGAAGAGAAGTTCTCCAGTCCAAAAATCTGGATACCTGATCATATTCCTGGGAATATGCTGAACTATTGGTAAGCCTGACCAATCTTTCGATTGCGGCATTTGCCTTGTTGTATAATTCCTGCGGAAGATTCCCTCTTTTGAGTTTTTCCTCAAGAAGTTTTATGTCTTCAAATTGGGCAGATGAGGAAGTCATTTTAAGTTAATTAAACCAGAAAATTGGTCTTTCTTCAAAGCAAATTCCCCAAAACTGATTTTCTCTGCGAATTTAACCAGCTCAACTCTTTCGCCAAATAGAAATTTCCCAAACTGCTCATTAATAGGATATTCACCGGAATTTTGATACAAAAAAGCCATCGTTATCTCCTGACCGTTTCCGGGATTAAATTCAAGTGATGGTAATTGCGATTTATTAATTTTTATCAAATCAGTTGCTGCCTCAATGGATGAGGTAAAAAATAACCAATTCCCTGTCTGAAAAAGCGCAAAGGTAGTTTCTTTTTGACCGTTGTTTTGGGGTATTTTTAATAAATGCACTTCCTGGAACTCTTCAATAAGATCTTTTTTATAAATCGGTTCTTTTGTGGAACTAATCTGAATGTTTTTTAAATCTTCAAAATTAACTTCATTTGCATGAGTAATTAAGGCAAACTGGGCATTTTTACCAAAAATAACCATAATTTGCCCTTCATTGGCATAGAGATTCTTATTCAACCAGTTGGCAATTTCTTCGGGTAAGATTAGTTTTTGGTTTATAAAATCTTGTAAATTTTGAGCGTAAATGGCGAAATTTGTAGAAGCCGGAACGCGAAAAACCGCTTTAGGTAAAACTTTACCGGAAGTTGGGTTAAAAGTACCCTCAAACTTAATTGTGTTATCTTCGATATCCAGTATTGATTGAACAGGCAGGGAAAATGCTAATGCTGCCGAAGAAGTAGCATCCAGCTCGAACTCAAAACCGTTTTTAATACTAAGCGGCAAAGCCAGTTTATCTAAGAGATGATCGAGCTTTGGCTGTTTTTCTTGGGGAATATCAAAGTTTAGCTTAAACTTATTTTCACCGGCTCCAACGGTAATTGTAATATCCCGACTGTCTTTGGCGTTAAAAATCAGAAAAATCAATATTCCAAAAAGGAATAATAAAACAAAAGCACTATATTTTTTATTGAATTTTATAGGTATTTTAAAGCGAAAAAGCTTGTGTATTAGTTTCTTAGCTGAAGTATGCGGGTTTAATTTCCCCATTCATTTATAAAATTATTAAGAACGGTTCCTGCGCGCTTTATCAAATCTTCCTTGTCTTTCTCTCCGTTGGGGATCTTTTTTGTAATCCGGATATGGTCTTTTAAACTTATCGTGTTTAATTGACCCATCCCTGACTGAGTCTTGATCATTTACACCAAATTTCATCGATAAATTAATTCTGCCTTGTTCGTCAAGCTCAATCACTTTAACTTTAACTGTTTGACCTATTTTTAAAACATCTTCTACTTTATTAACATGATACTGAGCAATCTGGGAAATATGAACCAATCCCTCCTTGCCCGGGGAAATTTCGACCATTGCGCCAAAAGGCAAAATGCGTTTAACCATGCCTTCGTATTCTTCACCCACCTGGGGTTCTTTGACAATTCCTTCAACCCAATCAGCAGCTTTTTTACAGGCCTGCGCATCACGGCTGGTTATAGTTACTTCTCCTTTATCATTTATATCAATTGCGGCTCCTGTTTCGGCAATAATGCGGTTAATTACCCTACCCCCGGATCCGATTACCTCACCGATTTTGGATGGATTAATTTTGACGATAATGACAGTCGGTGCATACTTGGAGATTTTTTCACGGGCGTTTGGTATCGTTTTTAAAATTTTCTCAATAATAACCAGTCTGGCTTTTTTGGCCTTTGTAAGGGCTTCTTCAAGAATTTCAATGCTGATTCCGTTTAATTTAATATCCATTTGAACTACGGTAATACCATTTTTCGTACCGGCTACTTTAAAATCCATATCTCCCTGGGCATCTTCCTGGTAAGCGATATCCGTTAATGTAACGTATTTTGAGTGATCGTTTTTGTCAATAACAAGTCCTATTGATATTCCTGCTACAGGTTCTTTGATCGGCACACCTGCGTCCATTAACGCTAGCGTTGATCCGCATGCAGAAGCCATTGATGTAGATCCGGCTGATGATAAAACTTCGGAAACAATTCTTACTGTATAAGGAAAAATGTCTGCTGAAGGCAAAACAGGCATAAGGGCTTTTTCAGCAAGTGCACCGTGACCTATTTCTCTTCTTCCGGGAGGGCCTAGCCTTTTTACTTCCCCGGCTGAAAACGGCGGAAAATTATAGTGATGCATATATCGCTTTGTCCCTTCACGAATCATTCCTTCTATAAGTTGCTCTAAAGCAGGAGAAGCTAGAGTTGCAATTGAAAGAATTTGTGTTTCCCCCCGCTGGAAAAATCCTGACCCGTGAGTTCTTGGTAAAATCCCGACTTTTGTGCTTATTTCTCTTAAATCGTCGGGTGTCCGCCCGTCTATTCGTTTTTTATTCGATAAAATCTGATCTCTTAATTTCTCTGTTACCGCCTCATTTAAAATATTCGAGAGTATTTTTGAAGTTATGTTTTGAGTTTGATTGTTTTTATTATCTTGGGAATCCTCAATATATTTTTCCTCAAGTTTAGTCAAAGACGCACTAAACCAATCTTCATCCTGGGATACTTCTGGATTGGCCAAATCTTTAATAATTTTTTCATTAATGAAATGTCTGATATCATCTTCAACTTTTTTATCTATTTTAGGGATTTCGTATTTTACTTTAGCTTTTCCTGCTTCTTTTGAAAATTCATTGATAAACTTAAGTATCTCTTTTCCCTGGTCAAGACCAAATTTGATTGCTTGGGCAAAAGACTTCTCATCTATTTCATTTGCAGATGCTTCGATCATTACAACTTCTTCTTTTCTGGTAACTAATACCAAATCCAAGCTGGAAAAAGTTTTTTCCTCTTCGGTAGGGTTTAAAATATAGCCGCCATTTTGCCTGCCAACTCTTAAACCGGCGATTGGACCATCCCAGGGAATGTCAGAAATAGAAAGAGCCGCAGAAGCCGCTATCAGGGAAACAATATCAGGATCATTCTCCAAATCTACGGACAAAACAGTTATGACAACCTGAACTTCTGCCTGAAAATCTCCAGGGAAAAGTGGTCTTATAGAACGGTCGATAAGTCTGGCTGTTAATATTGCTTCTTCAGACGGACGACCTTCTCTTTTTATAAATCTGGATGTGGAAATTTTACCGCCAGCATAAAGTCTTTCTTCATAATCAACAGCCAAAGGGAAAAAACCAATATCCGGCGGAGCTTCTTTGGATACAACGGTTGCCAATACAACCGTATCTCCATAGCTGGTTAATACCGCGGCATTAGCCTGACTTGCAAGTTCTCCAGTTTCCAGAATCAATTTATGACCCGCAAGGTTTAATTCTTTACGTACCAATTTTTGCATTAATTTTTAAATTTAAGGGAATAATGGAGGTTAGAAATCGGATAGTGAGAATCAAAAAAATGATTCGAACTATGCAACTTCCAACACCCAAATCCCTAATTACGTGATTGTTAATTACTGACTTATCAGTCCTAAATTATATTATAAGCTTTTATTTAAAAAATAGCAAGAAATCTTAATAATTTAGTGGCTTATCTATTTAGGAATACCCAATTTACTAATTATATCTTTATACCTATCCTCAGCTTTTCTTGTTAAATAATGAAGCAATCGGCGCCTTTTATTTATCATAGAAAGAAGACCTCTGCGGGAATGATTATCATGGCCGTGAGCTTTGAGGTGATCTTTAACAGTGTCTATCCGCTGAGTAATCAAAGCGATCTGTACTTCCGGTGACCCGGTATCTCCCTCGTGAGTCTTAAACTTTTCGATTACCTGTTTTTTGAAAGCGTTGCTCATATTAGGATATTTAGTATAGCCGAACTAATTTTCCCTGTCAAAAGACTTAGAGCCCTTATATATTTTTGGGGGGGTTAACCAATCTTGCTCCGAATCTGCATTAATTACCTTTTCGTCTATATCAGAAACATGCTCAAAAACCGGGTTTGGTGACTGGCTAGTATAAAAGTTTGTCGCGGATTGCGCTTTTTGACCGGCTTGTAGCTTTGTTGCATTTTGTGCCAGGCTTGCCTTACCTGCGCCAAATTTCATAAGCCAAGAAGCAATTTCAAAACAGGATGAATTTGAGTGATATGGGGAAAAATTATTGGTTTTTTGGGCAATACCTGCAAATAGATTATAAGAAATGTCTTCATCAAGAGGAAGAGCTAATTCCCGAATCATTTGGGCAGTAACTTCGCTAAGGCTTTTTCCTTCCGGATTTGAAAAAGTTACTTGAGTAAATTTTTGATCTAGATTTCCAATATTAATATTCACTATCCAGTTATCTGAAGAAATAAGTTGTTCATGAGTAATTTCTTGCTCCAATTCCTCTTTCGTTTTATAACCTATTAAAAATACCATTTCGGTATTACGGGCACTTTGCTCATAAGTTATTTGTTCTTGTGAAGCACCCTTGCTGCCTGCCAAAGGATGGATCACTATTTTTAATTTATTTTTATCCAGAAAATAAGTAACTTTATCAACAGTGGCAACGGCATCATTAATCACTATTACCAAATTATTATCCTTTTCGGTTTTGCCTATATAATCAACACCGTAAAGCCTTCTCGCATCTGATACTGTTGGAGCTTGCGCTAAAATATTAACTTTTTTTTCTAATTTTGTAAGTGAAAGATATAATGCTAAACCGGCTGCCAGTCCATCAAATCCCCCAGCTTTGGAAACCAAGACAGAAACCGCTTCGGCTTTGGTTATATTTTCCAATGTTTTCTCTTTAAAATTCTGGTCCATTTTAAATACTCGATACCCGAGTAATTTTAGTTTTCATCCAAGTAATTTACTTTTATCGCCGAAATGGCGATAAAATAGAGTGAATAAATTTTTAACCCAAAGATTCTATAATATCACCCACTTTAAAGTCAATATTAGGCGTAAATCCGATTCCACATTCCTGCCCTTGGGAAGCAAATTCTACTTCTTTTTTATATTTTTTTAATGAACTGATTTTAATTTCTTCCCCGGAATTTAATCCGGAACCGATCGTAATTCTGTCACCTAATTTTAATTTTCCGGATGTGACTACCACACCGGCAATTTTTTTACCTTCTATATCAAATTCTGCTACTATTTTAGCCTGCCCTGTTATTTTCTGCTTTTGCTTTGCTGTTTCAAAACTTTCCGTAACTTCTTCTATTTCGGTAAGAAGGTCATAAATAACCCTGTATGACTTAATTACAACTCTTTCCCTGTCTGCTTGAGACCTAACAGAAGGGTTTACCTTTACATTAAAAGCTAAAATTGGCGCGCTTGCCACCTTGGCAAAAGATATGTCCGTGGAATTAATTTCTCCAATTCCCGAAGAAACGATTAAAATTCTTTCAGGTAAATTAGCGACGATCGCATCAAGGCTGCCGACAACATCCGCTTTGATTATTATTTTAAACCGATCACTGGCCAATTGAGATTTAGCAATGATTTCGGCTAGCGTGGCAGGTGGCTGGACAATTGACGATTCTAAAATATTTGTATCGTGCACTATGCTGCCAACCCCAAGCAGCTTTTTAAAACCTAAAATTTCAACAGGATCACCGGGTAAAGCTTCATTAATATTTTCACCCCGATCATTTATTAATGCCTTAACGCCTATAGTTTCATCATCTACAGTTAATTTTTGACCAATTTTTAGAGTACCTTTTTTGACAATTGCCGTCACAACCGGTCCACGATTTTTATCAAGAAACGCTTCTACAACTACCGCTTCCAAAAAATCATGCGGAAAACTGGTTTCTGGTGAAATTTGCCAAACTAACTGAACCATTTCCAAAAGATCATCAATGCCCTTATTTTTCGAAGCAGATACCTCAACCAATGGAACATCACCGCCAAATTCTTCAAGGAGCACTTCATCTTTCTGCAGATCTTTTTTAATTCTTTCAGTTATTAAATTGGGTAAATCAACCTTAGTTAAGGCTACAATCAATGGTTTTTGGGCTTTTTTAATGTGTTTTATTGCTTCGCGGGTTTGGGGTTTAACCCCGTCATTAGCGGCTATAACCAGAATTACAATATCAGCTGCATCAACACCTCGGGATCGCATTTTTTCAAATGCGGCATGTCCGGGGGTATCAATAAAGGTAATAGGGCTTTTATTAAAAGTTATCTGGTATGCACCGATATGCTGAGTAATACCGCCGTGTTCGCCAGCTACTATATTTGTCTTACGGATTGCATCAAGTAAGGTGGTTTTTCCATGATCCACGTGACCCATGAGGGTAACCGTAGGCGGCCTGATTTTTTCCTGTTTCTTTTTGTCCATAAGTTAATAATTTTGACGGCTGACAAACTCTCATTTAAGTAGTCTTTGTACCGTCTGGTCCACCAACTGGCGGATTACTTTGTTCTTCTGGTGTTTCTGCCCCCGATTGTTCAGGCTTTACTTTTACTTCGATCGGCTGATTGTCTGAATCTCCTTTAACCTGACTTTCCGGTTTATCCAACTTAACCGCTTTCTGATCTTCCGGGTCTTTCACTTTTTCCGCTTTTTCATTAGCTTGTTTATCAACGGGAGCTTGATGCTGTTGACTCGGGATTTGGGTCTGTTTGTCTTCGGACTGAGTTTTTGCTTCCTTAGCCTCAATTTTTTCGATTACACCCAGTGCTTTCTTTGCTTCGGCTTGAGCTGCTTTTTCTTTGGCTTCAACTTCTTTTGGCGTACCGCTTTTACCTCTGATATCTATTTTATATCCTGTTAACTTTGCTGCCAGACGAACATTCTGACCTTCCCTGCCTATTGCTAAAGATAACTGGTCATCAGGTGCAATAACTTCTGCTATTTTCTCTTTTTCGTTTACCTTCACTCCTAATTCTTTGGCAGGTGAAAGAGCAGATTTGATAAATTCAACCGGATCATCCAAATAGGCAATTACATCTATTTTTTCATCTCCAAGTTCATTAATTACTGCCTGA
>MFBN01000002.1:4240-6508 GCA_001776425.1 Candidatus Curtissbacteria bacterium RIFCSPLOWO2_01_FULL_37_9 | reverse complement strand
AAGACCTTCCAAAAGCCCGGGGGCGCTTCTTGAAACTATTATTTCTTCACCCCTTGTACCCTCTTTAATGCCGACAATATAAACTTTGAGCCTTTGGTTTAAATAATACTTTTCATTATGGGATTGCTCTGCCGGAGGCATAATACTTTCAGCTTTACCTAAACTTACTGTGATCATTGGACCGGAAATCCTTTGAATTAAACCGGAAACAACGGTTCCGATCTTGGAAGAATATTCGGATAAAACGGCATTTTTTTCTGCTTCCCGAATTCTTTGTAGAATGACTTGTTTTGCCGTCTGGGCAGCTATTCTGCCGAAGCCGGCCGGAGTGACATTTTTTTTACCAAGAGCCATAGCTACTTCACCGGTTTGGGAATTCAAATCAACCTCTATACCTTCGGGGTCGCCATAATCCTTTCTGTAAGCAGCTAAAATCGCCTGTTTTATTGAATCAATCACCACGTCCGGCTCAACTCCGCGCTCGGAGCAAACCTGATTTAACGCTGATGCAAATTCTGTTCTTGCTTGAATTGCCATGAAATTCCTCTGGAATTTAGTTCTTAGTTTTAAGTTCACAGTTCATGGTTTGTGATCTATGACCCAAGAACTATTATTAAAAAAGGCGCACTTGGCGCCCTTCCTCAATTTAGATACTAGAGCTAAAAAATCTATGCGAATTCTAACAAAATTTGTACAGGCAGTCAACTTAGTATCGTTACAAAATCAAGGTAGAATAATCTTTATTGTAGTATTAGAATCAGCTTGCAAAATAAATGTTTTGCGCAAGTTGCGGAAAGAAAATATCAGAAACAGTTAAATTTTGCGCCCATTGCGGAGCTAATATCCACTCCAAGCCAAATAAAGGAATAGCTTTGTAACGTTGGACATGTCAATTGAAGAGGTAGAATCCGTAGCAATGGTGGTGTTATCAATGGTAGGTTTTAGCGGTAAAGTAGGTAACGTAATCGCCACCATGTCGAATAAGAATCGCTAATCCGCCAAGAGGAGGAAAATTACTAGGTTCTTCTTCTAACTCTTTTCCCTCGATTACCCAAACCCGACCGATACATATTCTAGGAGAATTAGGGCTATTTACTTCCAATAGACATTGATTAGTCCAAAATCCATGCTTTTTACCTCCAATACTTGAGTTTGCTTTATTCCACACTCCAAATTGATGACCAAGGCGGGTGGCTTCTACTTCGCAGTACTCTTTGCGCATATCAACATCCATTGACCAAAAAATTCTATGTTGCTCCGGCAAAGAAAGCTTTGAAAGGTCTATATCTTGTAATTTCTCAATACCCATGTGCGGGAAATTATAGGTATGGGGAGTACCAAAGTCAAATAGGCTGTTAGCATCTTTTATGGAAAATACTAAGAAATAAAATAAACCTAACCGCTTCTCTTTTGTTAAAATGGCGATAAATGATTAATTTCCGAAAATATATCAATCCTGTTTGGGCGAGAAAAAGGCGTTATGAGAGAATTTGCCATTTGGTAAAACTTAAAAGTTCGGATACAATCTTGGATGTTGGCTGCGGAGAAGGACTGTCTTTTGAGGTTTTTAATAAAAAAAACAAAATTACCGGATTGGATACTTTTGCCAGACAAAAAATCTTTCAAAGCAACTTTAATTATCATCGGGGTGACGCAGAAGATATGAGTTTTTTTAATAACAGGCAATTTGATTTAGTGATCTGCATTGGTGTTTTGGAGCATATTTTTCCCATAACAAAATTAGAAAAGATAGCCAGGGAAATCCAAAGAGTCGGTAAAAGTTATGTTGTTGTAATTCCCCATTTTTATACTCCCATAGAACCTCATTACCAGCTGCCTTTTTGGCAGCTTTATCCGGACAGTGTCAAATCTTTTTTAATTAAACATTTTTCTATTGGTTGGTTTGGCAAAAATTCCCAGGGTAAATTTGAAAAACTAAACTATTTCAAAAAAGAAAAATGGCGAAGTCTTTTTCCAAGTTCTTCAATCGTTTTCTATAATTATATTCCGGGGGGTATTATAAAAAATTATATTATTTATAAAGGATATGGTGGAATTTATCGTTTTTAAAATCAGCGTACCAAGCAGACCCGTGTGAATAATCTAAAGAATTAGATATGTTTTTTAGTTACTTCACCAGTCTTATTCGCGTTGATTAATACTGTATGCTGTGTCCACTAAAATAACCAGGGAGTTTTATGCTTCTCTGTTACTTGTTCTACTTTAGTATTTAAGATTTGGACTTCTTTTAATACCGAGACATCACCT
>MFBN01000002.1:4095-4234 GCA_001776425.1 Candidatus Curtissbacteria bacterium RIFCSPLOWO2_01_FULL_37_9 | reverse complement strand
TCTTCGATAATTACGCCTTTAAAATCCACAGCAGGAAAACTATAACAAATCAAAGCGCAGTGGTTTTGGGGCTATTTTTTAATATTCTTTTCCCACAGTTTTTTAAAGATAGGCAAAGTCAGAGTCGAAAGCCAAAATG
>MFBN01000002.1:0-4030 GCA_001776425.1 Candidatus Curtissbacteria bacterium RIFCSPLOWO2_01_FULL_37_9 | reverse complement strand
ATCCATTCGATCCACGATTAATTCGCTTAAAATCGCAAAAGGAATCGCAATTAATGTAATAATTCCTATTGTTTTTAAGGTAATCGGGCTGGAAGTTGCAACCAAAATAGCAAGCAAATCTTCTATAATCCCGATAATAATTCCAAATATTAAAAATTCTAAAAATAACTCCAGTTTCCTGCCCAAAATAGGTATGTATATCTTATCGACAACCAGTTCACTAAAAGCTGCAAATGGAATTGAAATTGCAAAAATAAGAAGAATAATCCTTAAATTTATTGTTGCCTGGGCTGCTAATATAACTACAAATATATCTTCAATCACACTCATCACAACTGCAATTGCCAAAAAAAGCACAAAGAGGGCAATTTTTTTATGTTGATGAGACAATACCAAATCCACAACCAAAGTATATCAAAGAAAATTAACCGGGGCTAAAAAGCAGTGTATTACCGATAGAATGATTTTCCTTCGAACTAATTTACAAAAAAAAGAAAATATTACGCTTGGAGCTTAGATCGTCTGGCAATAATTATCCCTTTGCGTTTTTCGTCCGCAGCTTCCCGGCGCTCGCGAATTTCCGCAAATTTAGCATCTACTTTTTTTTGGCATTCGGAATCCGCGCACACACTCTCCATATGAGTAATTACACTACCTCTACCATCCGCTTTATCTTTCCACTGTTTTGAAAAAACGCGTAGATTTCCGCAAAGTATACAAACGGTCAAGTCCTTTTTACTATTCAAATTATCCTTTCCAAATTACCAGCGGTTGCCGGATCTAGAATAATTTCCTCTGTTTTGGGTTGGTCTTTCTTCTCTTGGTCTTGCAACATTAACGACAATTTTTCTACCATCCATCTCATAATTGTTAAATTTTTTGATTGCTTCTTCTGTTTCAGCGTCATTTGACATTTCAACGAAAGCAAAACCTTTACTTTGACCCGAAAATTTATCGGTAATTAAAGTTAAACTCGCAACTTTTCCAGCTTGAGCGAATAATTCTTCTAATTGTGCGCTAGTCGCACTATACGGAAGACTTCCAACAAATAATCTTTTTACCATGTTTTCACCACCTTTCTTAATAAACCTAAATGAGAATTCATTAAAAGTCTAAAAGATACTGGAGATTGCTCTGTGGTATCAAAAAGCAATTAATTTGCTCAAATTAAGTAGGGGAAGTATAACACTTATTTATTCTCAAGGCAATTATAGGTTTCTGCCTGTCAGATAACCTGCTCCGCCGAAGCATTCGCGAAGGAGAGGACCTGTTCTTCCGAAGTCTTGACGGAGGGCGGCGATTTCCGAACTTACTTCTCTGATTTTCCATATAACTGTTTATGGGTTCCTATTAAAACAAAGTAAGCAGTTTCTTCTCCACCTTCATATTTCTCTTCATAAATTGCTCTCCAGTTGGCTGTAATATCAATACTTCTGTATCCTCGCCATTCTTTTTTCAACGGATGATTATTTAATTGAGGATCATTGAGGTTTTTAGTAAAAAGGAGAATTTGTTCTTTAAAACTTTTGCGCACTTTAACATCAAGTTTCTTTAAGGTTTTTAAAAATAGAGGAGAATACCTGATTATCATATGCCTTGCTTCTCAAGCCAGGCAACCGCCTCTTCTCCTGTCTTAAACGCTGGGGACGTTCTCCCTGCTTTCCAATCCTTCTGGGCTTGACGGATGGCATTTTTCAAGTATTCACTCGGTTCCTCATCCAGAGTACCAAATGAAACGGATTGCGTTCTGATAAATTGTTTTAAAAAAGCTTTGATTACAACAGACAAAGGCATACCAAGCTTTTCTGCTGTTTTTTGAGCTTCTTTTTTGGTTTGAGGATCTACTTTTGTAGTAACTACGGCGTAACTCATGGTATGCTAAAGTATATACGTTGGTATACCCATTTGTCAACTTCAAAAAAGTCTCTCGAAGGGTTAGGTTATATTAACGATCTAAGTGTTGGCACTGGTTGACTATGTGGGAACTTATTATTTAAAAAACTCAGTCCCTTTATCCCTGTCCAACATTGCATGAGCTTTCTTCATTTCTTCGGAAGTGTAAATGTAAATTATTTTAAACTTTCCAGAAGTAGTTTTATTTTCGTAATCACATGTAGTTTCTAAAACGTGCACCAATCCCCAATAAATCCATTTCCCATCGCGATTTTCAACCAGAAAATTTCTAACGGGTGGTATTTTATAAACTCGAACTTCTGGTTTATTTTGGAATTCAAATACCTTACCATCAAAATCCTCTGCTTTAAATGGATTTTTAAGGTGCTTATCTAAATCAAGGACTTCTGGAAAACCTTGCTCTTTAGTTAACTGGAGGGTGTCGTTTAATTCTATCACTGAACCCATAACTTGATTTTAACAGAAGTTCTCACATAGTCCATTTGGCATACCATAGCTAGCTGCTCAGATAGGATTCGAACCTTAGGAGTTTTCCAATTCTTCCAATAGCTCTTTTGGCTTTCTGGAAAGTTTTGAAGGGATATTAATTCGAATGATTACATAATGGTCGCCTCTACAGTGACAGGAGACTCTAGTAGGAAATTGACGTTCATTTATAATCTTTTAGGGGAATCGTTTCTATACCTTTGACTTTCGCTTGATGTTTGGGATTATCGGTTACCAGTGGAGCATCTAATAAATTTGCAAGGCTCGCAAAAGAGGCATCATAGTATGTGATGCCTGACTCATAAGCAAATTTGTAAGAACTTTCTGCAAGTTCGATTGTTTCTGAAACAAACTGGATGGGTGCTGAAAAAAGAGTGGCAAGAGAGATTTTAACATTTGATGGCATAATCCCCTTGCCAGTAAGGATCGCATTAGCTACCTCATACTTAGCAAGTTCTGGAGCAAACAACTCTATCTTTCCTTTCTTTACATCGTTAAGGACTTTATTCGCTTGAATAATATGGTCTTCGTCTTGTTGAGAAAGCCACTTGACTATTACTGAAGAATCAATAACAAGCTTTTTAGGGAACAGATTCATTAATGGCTATAACGGTCGCGAGCAATAAATTCAGAAAGATTACCTCTTTTGCCTTTGATGGAACGAGATTTGCGAATCATTTTCCAAAGCTTATCCCAATCGACATTTTTAGACGAATAAGGTCGGATGACAATTTCATCGGGATTTTCGGAAGTAATGGTAACTACAGAGGCAGGTGATATCCAAGTTTGTACTTTTCTTACTTTTTCAGGAATAGTTAGTTGGCCTCTATCTCTAATAATGGCGGTGCCTTGAATTCTCATTCTGATTTTCAGAATATCAGAAAGTCAGAATTATGTCAAGTTTTTTCCAATTCCTCGAGCAAGCGTTTTTGGTCCCGATTTAATTTAGTCGGAATCTTGAGACGGATGATTACATAATGGTCGCCTCTACCGTGACCGGAAACGTGCTTGACACCTTTGCCGCGAAGGCGAATTTGCGTACCCGGCTGGGTGCCTGAAGGTATGCGGATTTTAACCAATCCTTCTACTGTCTCGATTTCCTTAACAGTTCCCAATGCCGCTTGGGAATAGGAAATTTCTTCTTCGCTGACAATATCATAACCTCTCCTATTTAACTTAGAGTGACGCGAGACTTCGCAGACAATAGCAAAATTGGAAAATTTAATTTCACTGCCGTTGTCAACACCGGCAGGTATTTTGATTTTTTGTTTTTTGCCTTCTATTTCTATTTGTTTTTCAACTCCGTTAACAGCTTCCATAAAATCAAGCTGTAACACGTAACGCGGAACACGCCGGGTAGATTGGCCAAATGGCGAGCGTTCACCAAAAACCATTTCAAAAATGTCAAAGGGATCTGAAAAGCCGCCAAAATCAAAATCGAAATTAACACCTTGACCCCCGCCTCCTCCGGAAGACCAAGAATAAGTGTTAAAACCGCCTTGTCCTGCCCCCTGGCCTGCACCGCCAAAACCGCCGCCCGGCGCAAACGCAGCATAGCCGTACTGATCATAAGCACTTTTTTTCTGGGGATCGGAAAGAACTTGGTAAGCTTCGTTTATTTCCTTGAATT
>MFBN01000001.1 GCA_001776425.1 Candidatus Curtissbacteria bacterium RIFCSPLOWO2_01_FULL_37_9 | reverse complement strand
ATTAAAAACTATTAAAAAAAGTACTAAAACCGCGAGCAATCTTAAGAGGGTCAACAAAAGTGCGGTTACATCTTCTGTAAAATCAGACAAAACGGTTAATCTTAAATCTAAATCCGGAATTGTTCCAATTATTGATATTAGCGGGAAAAATCAGGGATCGTACAAATTACCTAAAAATTATTTTTTACAAAAACCAAACAATAAATTACTTGCCCAGGCCCATCGAATCTTTTACTTAAACCAGTTTATTCATAAAGCATCAACCAAAACCAGATCTCAAGTTCGCGGTGGTGGTGCAAAACCATGGTCTCAAAAAGGTCGGGGTAGGGCACGAGCCGGGTCAATTAGATCACCATTATGGGTTGGTGGGGGTGTTGTATTTGGGCCAAAACCCAGAAAATCATACTTAAAATTACCCAAAAAGATGAGAAAAATTGCGTTTATTTCTGCGCTATCCGCAAAGAATGAGCAATTGTCAATTAAGATTGTTTCCGATATAGACAAAATAAAACCAAAGACGAAAATATTAAATGCTTTATTAAAAAAATTGGACATTTCCGGAAATACACTATTAATTCTAGATAAACCCAGAAAAAACGTCGAGCTTGCTGCCAGAAATATTCCCAAGATTTTTGTTCAGACTTTAGACAATTTGAATACCCTTAATATTTTAGAAAGTGAAAACTTGCTTTTTTCAAAAGAAGCGATAAATAAACTAAATGAAAAAGATTAACAGCATTAAGGAAGCAGTACTTTCGGAAAAAGCATATAAGCTGATGGAAAAAGGTGTTTATGTATTTTTAATTGACAGGCAGATGAAAAAAAACGAAATAGCAAAAATTATCAATGCGCAGTTTGCGGTAGACGTTACAAAAGTAAACATCATAAATTTCAAACCCCGAAAAAAAAGGGTAACAGGAACAAGAAAATTTACGTCTATAAGCGGTGGTAAAAAAGCAATCGTCTGGTTGTCGCCCGGACAAACTATAGAAATGCTTTCTTCAAAAGGTTCAAAGTCAAAAAAAGCAAAAAAAATTAAGGAGACTGCTACTAACAAGAAAGAGGATTAAATGCCAATTAAGAATTTCAAACCAATTACACCGGGCCAGAGATTTAAGTCAGTATTAATAAACACCGAAATTACCAAGTCGAAACCTGAAAGAACATTAATATTGGCACTGCCGAAAATTTCAGGCAGATCTAAAGGGAAGATTACGCAGAGGGGCAGGGGTGCAAGACACAAAAGAAATTACCGGGAAATTGATTTTAAAAGGGATAAAATAAATATTAGCGCCAAAATTGCAGCTATAGAATATGATCCTAATCGCAGTGCAGCAATTGCTCTTTTACATTATATTGATGGCGAAAAAAAATATATACTCGCACCAACAGGCATAAAAATAGGCCAAAATGTAATTTCCGGTGAAAAAGCTCAGATAAAAGTCGGCAATGCCTTGCCTTTAGGAAAAATTCCAATCGGTACAGTTGTGCACAATGTCGAACTTACACCAGGAGCTGGTGGACAGCTTGCGCGAAGCGCCGGTGGAAACGCTATTATTTCTGCAAGAGAAGGTAATTGGGTTCATTTAAAACTACCATCCAAAGAAATCAGAAAAATTCTTGCATCTTGTTATGCAACTATTGGTCAGTTAAGCAATATTGACTGGAAAAATCTATCTGCTGGTAAGGCAGGAAAATCCCGTCATAGAGGGAGAAGACCGCATGTGCGGGGTGTAGCCATGGATCCGGGATCTCATCCTCATGGTGGAGGAGAAGGCAGGTCGGGTACGGGAATGAATCCTAAAACACGGCATGGTAAACGAGCATTTGGAAAAACCAGGAAATTAAATAAACCGTCCAATAAATTTATCCTTAAAAGGAGAAAATAATGAGCAGATCGCGTAAAAAAGGTCCGTATATTGATCAAAAATTGCTTAAGAAAGTTATCGCTTACAAAAATTCCGGCAAAAAGGAACAGATTAAAACATGGGCGCGCTCCAGTCAGATTCCTCCGGAATTTGTTAATCAGACTTTTGCGGTTCACAATGGACGGACTTTTATTAATGTTTTTATCACAGAATCTATGGTTGGTCACCGGTTAGGCGAATTTGCACCTACCAGAACTTTCAGGGGACACGGAAAAATTACGGAAAAATCATCAGCTAAAAAGTAAGGGGGTAACAATATGGAGATTAAAGCAATTGCCAGAAATGTCAGAATATCACCCAAAAAGACATTACTTATTGTTAATAAAATAAAAAAAATGAAACCCAAGGATGCAGTTAAGATTTTGGAATTTATACCACAAAGTATTGCTCAACCCCTTAAAAAAGTGGTTTTTAAAGCAATTGCCAAAAATGTCAGAATATCACCCAAAAAGACATTACTTATTGTAAATAAAATAAAAAAAATGAAACCCAAAGATGCAGTTAAGATTTTGGAATTTATACCACAAAGTATTGCTCAACCCCTTAAAAAAGTGGTTTTATCAGCAATTGCCAATGCCAAAAATAATTATGGTTTTGATATAGATTCATTAACATTTAAGCAAATTATGGTTTCTAAAGGCCCTGTTTTTAAAAGATATCAACCTATTTCAAGAGGCAGAGTTCATCGGATTTTGAAAAGAACCAGCCATATTTTGGTAATTGTCGAAGGTTTGTCTAAACAAGAATCGTCTTTGGATATTCAACCTGCTGTTGTTAATAAGCAAAATGTCGATATTAAAAAAATTGATAAGAAAAAGTTAATATCTAAAAAATAGCATCTATGAAATATCAATTTAATAATAAAATCAAGTAATTATATGGGACAAAAAATTAACCCGATCGGTTTTAGGCTTGGAACTGTATATACATGGAGTTCCCGTTGGTTCGCTTCAGGTAAAACTTATTCAAAATATCTTCTTGAGGACCAGCAAATCCGCATTTATTTAATGGAGAAACTTAAACATGCGGGAATCGCCAAAGTTGAAATCGAACGATCGTTCGACAAAAGGACTATTATTATTCATGTTTCCAGACCTGGAATTGCTATTGGTCGAGGCGGAACAGGGATCGAAGAACTAAAAACGGTTTTAGTCAAAAAATTTAAGATCGAAGACCCCAAAAAACTCGAAATTCGATTTGAAGAAATTAAAAATCCGGATTTGGATGCTTATCTTGTTGCCCAGAATGTTGCAGAACAATTGCAAAGAAGAATTCCTTTTAGAAGGGTTATCAATCAATCTCTTGAAAGAACAAGAAGATCAGGTGCCAAAGGAGCAAAAGTTGCAGTTGCAGGCCGACTGGGAGGATCAGAGATTGCCAGAACCGAATCTGTTAAATACGGTGCTATTCCTCTTCACACTATTCGTGCTGATATAGATTTTGCAAAAATCGATGCAAAAGTTCCCAGAGCCGGAATTGTTGGCGTCAAAGTATGGATATTTAAAGAAAGTCAGGATATGGCCGGGAGATAACTATGTTAGCACCAAAAAGGGCAAAATATAGAAAACAATTTAGAGACAAAATAAAAGGTATAGCCCTAAAAGGTAATGCGATAGCTTTTGGATCTTGGGGATTAAAAAGTTTGGAATCTGCATGGATAACGGCAAGACAGATTGAAGCTGCCAGAAGGGCGATGACTCATTATACAAAAAGAGGCGGAAGAATCTGGATTAGAATTTTTCCCCATAAACCGGTATCAAAAAAACCGGCTGAAACCAGGATGGGATCCGGTAAAGGTGATATTGATCACTACGTTGCGATTGTAAAACCTGGAACGGTCATATTTGAAATGGGAGCTGTCGAGGATGATATTGCCAAGGAAGCTATGAGACTTGCATCGCATAAATTACCGGTTAAAACATTAATAATTTCACGATGAAAAAACAAGATTTTTCAGATTATAAAAAAAAGTCTATTATTGAGCTCGTCAAAAAAATCACTGAGCTTGAAAAACAAAAGCTCGAAAAATTAATAGAATTTAAAATGGGTAAATTAAAAAACGTTCACAGTGTCGGGCTTATTAAAAAAGATATTGCCCGAATTAGAACTATTATAAATTTTAAATATCTCGCTGAAAAAGCTCAGAGATTACGGACAGTGAACAAATCCGCAAAGGAGGATAAAAATGCCGTTAATTAAAGAAGGAGTGGTTGTTTCTAATAAAATGCTCAACACTGCAATTGTTAAAGTTACGTCTAAAATCAAACACCCGTTATACAAAAAGACTGTAACCAGAACAAAAAATTTCAAAGTTCATGCTGATTCGGTTGTAAGTATTGGGCAAAAAGTTAAAATTGTAGAATCAAAACCGGTTTCCAAAGACAAACATTTTAAAATAGTAATTGAAAAAAAATAAATATGCTTGGTATTAGATCCAGATTAAATGTTGCCGACAACAGCGGTGCAAAAAAAATTATAGTCATTGGAAAGGGTAAGGGCACGGGAAGAAGATTTGTAGGACTTGGAGATATTGTTACCTGCGTAGTACGTGGTGCAGCACCTAACGGACAGGTTAAGGATCATGAAATTATTAAGGCAGTTATTGTTAGAACTAAAAAGGAAACAAAAAGGAGTGACGGGTCCTATATCAGATTTTCTGAAAATGCCGGTGTGATTATAGATGTATTAAAAGCACCAAGAGCAACTAGAATTTTTGGTCCGGTCGCTTCAGAATTAAAAAGTAAAGGTTTTACGAAAATAGCTTCGTTGGCAAAGGAGGTAATTTAAAAATGTTTAAATTTAGAATAGGTGACGAAGTTTTGGTGACTGCAGGCCGGGATAAGGGAAAAAAGGGGAAGATAGAAAAGGTTTTTCCTAAAATTGACAAAGTTACCGTAGAGAATATCAATATATATAAACGACACAGGAAAGTTTCCAAAAGCCAGGCTGCGGGTATCTATGAAATATCCAGACCCATCTCTTGCGCTAAGATTGCCGTAATTTGTCCTAAATGTACAAAAGTTACCAGAATAAATTTTGGTTATGACGGTAAAAATAAACAGAGGCTATGCGTAAAATGTCAGGGGAGCCTTACAACTTAGAAAGGACTTTTATGATCAGTATCATATCTAAATATCAGCAAGAAGTTTTGCCAAAATTGAAAAACGAATATGGTCTTAAAAATGATCTTTCCGCGCCAATAATCGATAAAATAGTTATTAACACAAGTGTAATTGAAGCGATGACTAATAAAGATGCAATCGCTAAAGTATCGCAACAGCTCGCGGCAATTTCCGGACAGCAGCCGAAATTTACTAAGGCCAAAGCGGCTATTGCGGGTTTCAAATTAAGAAAAGGCGACATAATCGGTGCTGCAGTAACATTGAGAAAAAAGCGCGCTTGGTATTTTCTGGAAAAATTTATTTCAATTGTTGTCCCGCGAATGCGCGATTTTCGTGGGGTTACGAAAGGTAACTTCGATAAAATGGGTAATTTCAATTTAGGACTTAGTGAACAGATAATTTTTCCTGAAATAGATTATTCTAAAATTGATAAAATAAGAGGTTTGTCCGTATCAATTGTAATAAAAAATAGTAATCCGGAAAAATCACAAAAACTTTTCGAGCTATTAGGTCTGCCGTTTAAAGAAAATTAAAAAGAGAATATGGCTAAAAAATCAAAAATTGTAAAAAATGAAAAAAAACAAAAATTTAGCAATAGGCACCGCAATCGGTGCAAAATTTGCGGAAGACCCAGGGGATTTATTAGAAAGTTTGAGATTTGCCGTTTATGTTTTAGAGATTTGGTACATAAGGGTGAAATACCTGGAGTTAAAAAGTCATCATGGTAATTGAAAATTGCAGTTATCAAATTAAAGGAGTAAATGATGGACCCGATAGCTGATATGCTCGTAATTATAAAAAACGGTTATCTGGCTCAAAAGTCTTATATTACTATTCCCTATTCCAAAATGAAATTAGAAATTGCTAATGTTTTGGAAAAAGAGGAGTTTATTGGTCATGTTTCTAGAAAAAATTCAAATATAATTGCAGAACTTATATTTGATGGGCATAAACCACGTCTGACACAAGTTCAAAGAGTCTCTAAATTAGGATTGAGAATTTATACGAAATCAAAAAAAATTAAACCCGTCAAAGGCGGAAGGGGTTTTGTTATAGTCTCAACTTCTAAAGGATTAATGACAGGCAAAGAAGCTAATAAAAAAAATTTGGGAGGGGAGATAATCTGCCGGGTTTGGTAGATTTTTATAAATGTCTAAAATAGGAAAGCTACCCATAATAATCCCCTCAAATGTCTTGGTTGATCTGAATGATCAAAAGATCAATGTCAAAGGTCCAAAAGGAAACTTATCCTTAAATTTTCGGGAGGAAATTAAAGTAGAAATAAAAAATAATAATATAATAGTTTCCCGCAAGTCAGATAATAAACTTGCCAGATCTCTGCACGGTCTGACCAGAAGCCTTATTGCCAATATGGTTCAAGGTGTAGGTGAAGGCCACCAGAAAATATTGGAAATTATTGGCGTGGGTTATAAAGCAGTAAAAAATGGTGATGATTTAGTATTGAATGTAGGTTATTCACATCCGGTTGTAATTAGCAAGGTCTCGGGTATTCAAATAGATACAAGCGAAAATAAAATTATTGTTTCCGGACCGGATAAAGTATCTGTCGGTGAAATAGCCGCCAGAATCAGGAGAGTCAGGCCGCCCGAACCTTATAAAGGTAAGGGTATTAAGTATTTGGATGAAGTTATCAGGAGAAAAGCCGGAAAAGCTGTAAAAACAATAGGAGGCGGACCTTAAAATAATATGAGTAAATTATCCAAAAATGTCAAAGTTAAAAGACAGACAAGGCATAAAAAAATACGCCAAAAAGTAAAGGGTACAAAAAAGGTACCAAGACTTAATGTATTCAGGTCAAATATGCATATTTATGCTCAGCTAATTGACGATGAAAACGGTATAACAATTTGTTCGTTATCTGATATGAAGTTGAATAAGCGCAGATTAAACAAAGTCGGTTTGAAAAAAGATGAAGGGATTACGCCGTCTTTTGAAGTTGGTTTACAGATTGCTAAATCAGCTAATGTTAAAAAAATTAAAAAAGTAGTTTTTGACAGAGGTGGTTATAAATTCCACGGTCGGATAAAAGCTTTAGCCGATGGTGCCAGACAAGGGGGATTAATTTTTTAAAATGGCAAAGTTTCAAAGTAGGACTAACTCATGGATGCAAGGTCCAGTCGGCCAGGAATTGGACTTTGAGGAAAGGGTAATTCAGGTAAATCGTGTATCTAAAAAGACTAAAGGAGGTAACAGAATCGGTTTTTCTGTGATTGTAGTTGTCGGTGATAAGAAAGGTAAAGTGGGAGTAGGGCCCGGTAAAGCCCGTGATGTTGCTTCTGCAATTAGAAAAGGCATCAATTATGCTAAAAAACATCTGATTGAAGTTCCAATTTACAACGGAACAATTCCTCATGATATTTTAATAAAGCGGGGTGCGGCTAAAGTTCTTCTAAAACCTGCGCCGGTTGGTTCAGGTGTAATCGCCGGCGGTGCAGTTAGAAATGTTGTTGAAGTGGCTGGTATTCAAAATATATCCAGTAAAGTTCTAGGTACCAAAAACCAGGCATCCAATGTTTATGCGACATTGGAAGCATTAAGGAGGTTATCGAAGTGAATCAGCAGTCTTTGTCCAATGTAATTAAACAAAGATCAAAAAGAGTAGGCAGGGGGCCAGGTTCGGGAAAGGGTAAAACAGCAGGTCGGGGTACCAAAGGCCAGAAAGCCAGAGGAAAAATTTCCATCAACCACCCGCATTTTGAAGGCGGGCAAAGATCTCTCATTAAAAGACTTCCTTATAAAAGGGGCAAAGGTAATTCAAAGACTTCAAAAAAACCGCTTGTGGTTAATCTGAAAGTTTTAAATATTTTACCGAAAGGCCAAGTAATAGATTTAGCAACTTTGATTAAATTTGGAATTGTTAACAAAGAGGACGCTAACAGATTCGGCGTTAAGATACTCGGCGGAGGTAATTTAAATAATTCTGTAACAATAAGTTTACCAATATCAAAAAAAGCTACCGGTAAAATTTTAAAAGCAGGAGGGAAAGTTATTGGTAATAATCCAAAAAGTAAAGAATAATCAATAAATTATTATGCAAATTCTTCAAAAATATATTCAAACTGTCATAAAGATTTTTAAAATTAAAGATTTAAGAGGGAAGATTCTTTTTACCGCATTTATATTTCTTATTTTTAGAATTTTTGCCTTTGTACCGGTTCCCGGTGTTGATTTACAGTCTTTAAAAAAGTTATTTTCCGAAAGCCAGCTATTGTCTCTTTTAGATATATTTTCAGGCGGGACTCTTGCTAACTTTTCGGTGATGTCTTTGGGTTTGAATCCTTATATTAATGCCAGCATTATTATGCAACTTCTTCAATTGGTATTTCCCAAACTTGAAGAATTGGCTAAAGAAGGCGAGTCTGGCCGGGAAAAAATCACCCAGTACACGCGTTATTTAACGGTTCCGCTGACTGTAATTCAGGCATTCGGAATGTATATTTTACTTCGTAATTCGAAAATTATTACAACGGTCGCTCCTCTGACATTATTATCTTTAGTATTGACAATGACCGCAGGAACAATTCTTCTGATGTGGCTTGGTGAGTTAATCTCCCAAAGAGGAATAGGCAATGGAATTTCTATGGTTATTTTTGCCGGTATAGTCGGTAGATTACCGATAGGAATTTTTCAACAAGTTTCTGTTTTCGATCCGACACAATTAAGAAATGCTCTAATATTTGTGGTAATGGCTATATTGGTGACAATTTCGATTGTGATAGTAACCGAAGCCAGACGGCCGATTAAAGTTCATTATTCAAGACGCGCGTCAAATCAGGCGGCAACCCCGGTTACCAGTTATATACCTTTAAGAGTTAATCAAGCCGGTGTGATCCCGATTATATTTGCGGTTTCTTTGATTCTTCTACCGACAACATTTGCCAGATTTTTTGAAAGATCACCGAGTGTGTTTATCGCGAATTTTGCCCAGGATATTCAAAGACTTTATGATCCCAATGGTATTTTATATAACGTAACTTATTTTTTATTGGTTGTTGCTTTTACCTATTTTTACACCAGCGTAGCTTTTAATACTAAACAGATTTCCGAAATGCTGATGAAGCAGGGCGGCTTTCTGCCTGGGATAAGACCCGGATCTACTACAAAATCATATCTTGATTACGTATCTTTAAGAATTACCCTTTTTGGGGCAATATTTTTGGGATTAATAGCAATTTTACCCTCCATTGGCCAGAGCTTAACCGGAATAACAACACTTTTAATAGGCGGTACCGGACTTTTGATTGTTGTTTCGGTAGTTTTAGAAACATCAAAAAAAATCGAATCACTGCTTGTTATGAAAGATTACGATTTATTTCTCAGAAAGAATTAATAAACACAATAAAATGAAAATCATTATACTTGGAGGCCAGGGAAGCGGAAAGTCAACACAAGCAAAAAGTATTGCCCAAAAATTAAATCTACCTTGTGTTGAAATGGGGCAAATTTTAAGAGATCGTTCATCGGCAAATGATCAATATTCCGAAAAAATTCAAAGTGCATTGGCTTTGGGTGATCTTGTTGAAGATAACATTACCATGAAGTTATTACATGATCGTCTTAAGCAACCCGATTGCCGGAAAGGTTATGTTCTTGATGGCTATCCAAGAAATTTCGCACAAATAGAAGGTGTTGATAAAGATATTGACATAGTCTTTTTTATTAGGATTTCTGATCATGAAGCAGTTAAAAGATTAATAGGCCGGGGTAGAAGTGATGATAATTTTGATGTTTTAAGAAGAAGGCTTGAATTGTTTCATCAGAAAACAGAACCTCTGCTCGAATATTTTAAGGAAAACGGAAAGCTCGAGGAAATAGACGGGGAACGGTCTGTTGAAACAATAGAAAAAGATATAGCCCGGAGGATTGAAAATGTCAGGAATTGATTCGTACGGGGATTGGGCAAGAAAGCATCCCCAAGTTGTTAAAACAGATCATGAAGTTGAATTAATGGCAAAAGCCGGAAAAATTTGTGCAGAAGCATTTAAAACAGTGCTTCAGAAAGTAAATCCCGGAATAACTTGTAAAGAGCTGGACGAAATTGCCAGGCACGAAATTCTAAAAAGAAAGGCATTATCGTCATTTATGACAGTAGATGAATATAAATGGACTATTTGTACAACTGTAAATGACGAGGTTGTTCATGGCATTCCGACGAAAAGGGTTTTAGAAGAAGGGGATATATTAGGAATTGACATGGGAGCCTGTTTTGGGGGGTATCACAGTGATATGGCGCTGACTGTTCCGGTTGGCAAAATACCCAATAGCACTAAAATTTTTTTAAAAAAAGGACAAAGTGTTTTAAAAGAAGCGATTACCCAGGCAAAAGTCGGCTCGACAATAGGGAACATATCATCAACCATCCAAAAATTAATTGAAAAATCCGGATATTCCGTAGTGAAAAGTTTGACCGGTCATGGAATTGGTCGTTTGCTTCATGAAGATCCAATGATTCCCGGATTCGGCAAACAAAATACAGGACCAAAAATATTGGAAAATATGGTTTTGGCAGTTGAGGTTATTTACACTCAAGGAAGTGGTGAGGTTAAGTTAGATCCCAACGGCTGGACTATAAGGAGTAAAGATAATACTTTAGGAGGTTTGTTTGAGCAAACGATTGTGGTCAAAAAAAATGGCCCTATAGTATTGACGCCGTATCTTTAAATTTGTTAAAATGAGAATTCTTAATAGTCTAAAATTGAAACGAAATCTAATTTTGCAAGTTAAGTATTCAAATTGGAGGAAGGGGAATACAAAAGGGAAACCTCATGTTACCTCTTTGAGCTATTAAACCCGGTGTAATTGAAGTTGATGGTGAAGTTATTGAAGCATTACCCAACACAATGTTCCGGGTATCTATTTCGGAAGGACAGATTCCGAGTGTGACTACGGAAAAAGTTGTACTTTGCCATCTTTCAGGAAAGATGAGAATTCATTATGTCAGAATTTTGCCCGGTGACAAAGTAAAAGTTGAAATGACGCCTTATGATTTGACTAAAGGTAGAATTGCTTACAGATACAAATAAAAATAAAAGACAATAACTAAATTGAAAGTTTTATGAAAGTACAAGCCAGCGTTAAAAAAAGGTGTATAAACTGCAAAATTATTAAAAGGCGTAACCGGCTTTATGTAATTTGCATTAATCCCAGGCATAAACAGCGCCAAGGTTAGACAGATTTGGTAAGCGGGTGAATTTTTTAAAATATTCACTTCGATTAATCAAAAGAAAGGTTTGTAAAATGGCAAGAATAACCGGCATTGATCTACCGGCAAATAAAAGAATAGAAGCAGCCTTACCGTATATTTACGGAATTGGGTCAGTATTGGCAAAAAAAATAATTACCAATTGCAAAATTGATGCCAATAAAAAGACTAAAGATTTGTCCGAAGAAGAAATAAATAAGCTTCAGAGGGAAATTGAAAATTATAATGTTGAAGGGGATCTAAAAAGGGAAATTCAAAATAATATAAAAAGACTTCAGGAAATTGGCAGTTACAGAGGACTTCGACACACAAAAGGTTTACCGGTAAGAGGTCAGAGAACAAGGGTAAATTCCCGAACCAAAAGAGGTAAAAGAGTCACGATCGGGACTGTAAGAAAAGACGTAGTTACCAAGATGGGGTCGGTTGCAACTGACAAAAAGCAGCAGTCTTCCAAACAATAATTAAAATGGCAAAGAGTGATAAAAAACCACAAAAAAAGACCTTGGAAAATATCAGCCATGCAAAGGCTTATGTGACTGCAACTTTTAATAACACAATTATTACCATTACAGATATTAATGGCCGGGTTTTATTTTGGGGGTCTGCAGGCAGTTCCGGATTTAAAGGCGCCCGTAAATCAACTCCCTATGCCGCCACAACTGCTGTTGAAACTGTTGCTAAAAAAGTACTGGAGAGAGGTATTAAAAGTATAGAAGTACATGTTAGGGGTCCGGGCCCCGGACGTGATGGAGCAATTCGTGCATTCAAAGCCGCAGGATTGTTGATAACAATGATAGTAGATGTGACCCCGATACCCCATAATGGCCCGCGGCCAACTAAAAGGAGAAGGGTATGATCAGTAACTCAAGTTTTAATAAATTGAACTTTGGAAGTTCTTTAGTTAAAAGGAGACATCATGGCTAGGTATACCGGGCCGAAGCATCATCTTTGTAAAGCAGAAGGAATTGCTTTATGCGGATCTGTAAAATGTCCCGTTATCAGAAAAAATGCCGGGCTTCCGGGACAGCACGGGTCAAAAAGAAGACGAAAACAATCTGAATATGGTATGCAGCTTAGGGAAAAACAAAAAGTCAAGCGGATGTACGGTGTTTTAGAAAGGCAATTTCAGAAATATTACACCATTGCTTCCCGCGCAAAAAAAGCAACCGGTGAAGTATTATTGCAGATTCTGGAAACCCGTTTGGATAATGTAATTTTTAGATTAAAATTAGCTAAAAGCCGTGCCCAAGCAAGGCAACTGGTTTCCCATGGGCATGTACTGGTTGATAACAAAGTAGTGACTATACCTTCGTTTAATGTTAAACTTGGGTCTGTTATTTCTCTTTCTGCACAAGCCGCGAATTTGGATTTTATAAAAAAACTGATCGAAGAAACTAAAAATGAAATACTGCCGTCTTGGTTGTCGAAAAAGGTGACTGTCGGAAAGATTTCGAAAGTGCCAAAGCGCGAAGATATTACCGAAGAAATAGACGAACGTCTAATCGTTGAATATTACTCAAGATAACGATGAGCTTGAATTTTATCGGTTTAATACAAACGAATAAGAATATAAATTAACAAAAAGGAGATTTGCCTCTCCAAAACCAGTTAATAAATGATTACAGTAAAATATAGAATGCGGATACTAATTTAAGTAACTCTCCTATGCTTTTGCTACGGGGGTGAAGGGAGGTGATTTGAATGCTTGATTTGTCACTTATTGAACTAAATACAGAAAAAGAAACTGCAGATTACGGGAAATTTATAATAGAACCTCTTGATCAGGGGTATGGGCATACACTGGGTAATTCTCTTCGTCGGGTTCTATTAAGTTCACTCGAAGGTGCAGCTATTACCCAGGTTAAAATTTCGCAGGTAAGGCATCAGTTTTCAACTTTGTCCGGGATGTCTGAAGATATTGTCGAATTTATCCTAAATCTTAAAAAAGTCAGACTAAAAATTACCAGCGATAAACCAGTTAAATTATTACTGGACGTAAAAGGCCCTAAAACTGTCAAAGCCAAAGACATATCTCCTTCTGCAGGTGCAGAAATTATCAATGGGGATTTAATATTGGCTCATCTGGCTGACGCAAAGACTAAATTGACTGCACAGATTATAGCGGAGAAAGGATTCGGATATTCAATGGCATCAGATCGTGCTACAAATGAAATCGGTGTAATACCCATAGACGCAAATTATTCGCCGATTATCAATGCTAAATATAAAGTAGAAACAACTCGTGTAGGCAGACTTACTAATTACGATAAATTAATAATCGAAATTACAACAGATGGAACAGTAAAACCGTCAGAAGCACTAAAGCAAGCTTCCAAAACCATGGTAGATCATTTTATGACTATTTACCAGCCTCAACCTGCAAGTAAAAAAGATAAGAAGTCTATTGCTAAGGTTGAAATTACCCAAGAATTACTTAATTCTTCTTTAGAAGAGTTGGATTTACCGGTTAGGCTGACTAATAGTCTTAAGACTGGTAAAATTGAAACTATCGGAGATTTTCTCGATAGAGATAAAAAGGATCTTCTAAAAATGAAAAATATGGGTCCAAAGTCTATTAGTTTAGTCGAAGAGAGACTTAGAGAAAAGAGTATAGAAATAAAATGAGGCATGCGGTTTTTGGTCGAAGGCTTGGCCGTGATACGAAATCCAGAAAAGCCCTGCTTTATGGTTTATCCAGTTCAATTCTAGAAACTGGTCAGACTACAACTACACTTGCTAAAGCTAAATTTGTACAGCCGTTTATTGATAAATTGGTAACCGCTGCTAAAAAGGATAAGCTATTTGTTAAAAGACAACTTGCATCCGGATTGAAGCCGTTAGCTTTCAGAAAATTAACTGAAGAAATTGGACCGGGTTTTGAAAAAAGAGTAGGCGGTTACACCAAAATAATAAAACTTGGGACAAGGCGCGGTGATAATGCACAAATGGCACGTCTGCAATTTATGGAATGGGATAAAACACGAGTAAAATCCGCAAAAAAAACTCTTCCTAAAAAAATTGCGAAAAAGATAACCAAATCAAAGATTAAAAAATTACCTAAAGCTGTAAAAGTTAAAAATCATGAAAAACGTTAAGTTGAAAGATGTGAAACGGGTTTGGCACTTAATTGATGCTAAAAATAAAGTCCTAGGAAGACTATCGACTGAGGTGGTAAATATATTGATGGGTAAAAATAAAAATTATTACACACCCTATTTAGATGCCGGTGATTACGTGGTAATTATAAATGCTAAAGAAATTACATTAACAGGAGATAAAAATAAGCAAAAAAAATATTACCGCCATAGCGGGTATCCGGGCGGATTATATATAAAATCAGCTTCCCAAATTCGATCCGATTCTCCGGAAAAATTATTAAGGCATTCAATCCGGGGAATGTTGCCAAAAACTAGATTAGGTAAAATAATGATCAAGAAACTTTTCGTTTACCCGCAAAGTGATCATCCCCATGAAAGTATGTTTAAAAATCAGCAAAGTTAAAATTACATTTAAATAATAATATGGAAGACAAATTTAAAAAAGTTTCAAAGAAAACAGACAAACAAATTAAAAATAATCAATTTATTGCTCATGGGCGCCGAAAAGAAGCGGTAGCCAGAATTAAATTGTATAAAGGAAAGGGTGATACGGTTGTTGAAAATATACCTATAGAAGATTATTTTCCAGGAGAAGTCTATAAAGTTAAATGGCAGAAACCTTTTATTTTAACTAATTCCAGCAATTTATACTATGCCAGTATTAAGGTAAAGGGATCCGGTAAAGCCGGTCAGTTGGATGCGGTTGTTCACGGTCTTTCGAAAGCTTTAACGTATGCTGATTCCCAATATCGCCCGATACTTAAAAGAGCCCATCTCTTAACGCGTGATCCCAGAGTTAAAGAACGCCGAAAATATGGATTAGCTCAAAAAGCCCGTAAAGGCAAGCAATCTCCACGGAGGTAATTCCACTAATAATTCCTAATACAACACTTCATTAAGTTTTTTAAAAAGTTATGATTGCGGAGTTTCTGTTGATGTTGGAGTTTCTTGAGGTTGTGGTGGTTGCTGGATAGTAGGTTCCTGATTTGGAATAGAAGATGGCGGTTGCTGGGGTGTTTCGCTTGGCGAACTTGGAGCCTGTTCTTTTTTGCCGAAAAGATTTTTTATGAAATCAAATAAAGCCATCCACTACATCTAACCCTTTTTATCTCTTTTTGTCAACTCTTCGCAGTATTCTCCGTAGAAATCCGACACTCATGAATTTAGAATATGGACATGAACCAATTAACAAAGATATCGTTGGCCTGGGAAATGTACGAGC